>NZ_JBEXYD010000030.1:0-96205 GCF_040630735.1 Kitasatospora sp. NPDC005748 | reverse complement strand
GTGCGGCAGTCATGACTGCCGCACGCCGCTCCCCGTCGTTTCCCGCCTACTGCTGTGCGCAGAGGGTCAGTTGATGTAGACGTGCGGGTTGCCCGCGACCGAGCTGTCGATCACCGGCCCGTAGGTGGCGGTGAAGTAGCCGGTGGCGAAGCAGGTGCTCGGGCCGGACACCTTGGCGAACGCCTGGGAGGCGAACCCGATGGTCTGACCGGTGTTGTCGGTGGTGCCGGAGATGCTGCCGGGCGCGCGGTAGACGCAGGTGGTGGTACCGAGGATGGTGTTCAGCACGACCGTGGTCTGCAGTGGACCGGCCGCCGTCGGGCTGAGCGTCACGGGGTTGCCGGCCGCGTCGCTGACCGAGTTGGTGTACGGCAGGTTGTTGACCGTGATGCTCTTGACGCCGGTGACACCGATGACGTTCGCGGTGCAGGAGCTGAAGGTGTGGCTGTTGAGGCTCTCGGTGGCCACGCCCGGGGCCGCCGGGTTGCTGGTCACCGTGGCGGAGAAGGCGGAGACGGCGCACTTGATGCCGCTCGTGCCGGTGGCACTGGAGTAGAAGGTGGCGTAGCTGCCGGGGACCAGGTTGGCGGTCAGGACGTCGCCGACGGCGACGGCGGGGCCGCCGACGGAGGTGTGGGTCAGCACGGCTGAACCGGCGGCCTGGGCCGGGGTGACGGCTGCGGTCGCCAGGGCGACGGCGGCCAGGGCCGCGGCGCCGAGGGTGCGGCTGATGCGCATGAGGGTGCCTCTCTCCGTACGAGCTGGGTGGGGGAGCCCGCGGATTCGCGCTGGGATCGCGCGGCGGGAGCTGCCGCGGTGCACGCGGCAGGGTGGAGCGGAGTGGGGGTGCTGAGAACCTGCGGACACGCGTCCGGTGCCGTCGGCGGGCCCGGCGCCACGGGCCCCGCCGTCCGGCGAGGAGGTGCGGGAGGTGCGGGAGGTGCGGTGGTGCGGGGGATCGCGGCGGCGCGGGCCGTGCGATGAGGTGCCTGAGTGGTGCACGTCGACGGCTGCCACCGCCGGGCATGCGTTCGCCATACTGAACAGTCGGAACGCGTGGAGGTTTCCGTCGGCTCAGCGCCGTTCGATTGGAAACCTGCGAGTGTTGTAAACCAGCCCTTGCGTCAATGTCAATACTGAGCACAGGAGTTGGCGATGGACCTGGATGCCGTTCACGGTGCCGAGGCACTGCTGCTGCCCGGGGCGCGGACCGGCCGTGACCCGGCGCGGTCGATCAAGCGCGGCCCGAGCCGGCTGCCCCCCGGCGTGGTCGCCGCCACCCAGCGGGAACGCCTGCTCGACGGGCTGGTCCACACCGTGGCCGAGCACGGCTACCAGCGGGCGACGGTGAGCGACATCTGCCGCGCGGCCGGGGTGACCAGGCCGGTCTTCTACGAGCTGTTCAGCGGCAAGGAGGACGCCTTCCTGGCCACCCACCGGCACGGCACCGGCGTGGTGATCCGGCGGATGGCGGCGGCCTTCGCGGCGGCCCCGAACTGGTGCGCCGGGATCCACGACGCCCTGCGCGCGATGCTCGACCTGCTGGCCCGCGTCCCCGCCTTCGCCACCATGGCGGTGATCGAGGTGGAGTCGGTCGGCCCGGCCGGCCGCCGTGAGCGCGAGCAACTCCTCACCCGGTTCCGGGCGTTCTTCGCCGAGGTGCCCCCACTGCCGTGCGGCGTCGAGGTGCAGCCGCTGGTGGACGCGGTGGTCGGCGGCGTCTACAGCACCCTCTACCGCTGTGTCGACGCCGGCCGGACCGGCGAACTCCCGGCCGAACTGCCGATGTTGAGCCTGTTCTGCCTGGCGCCCTTCCTCGGCCCGGAGGAGGCCGCCCGGCGGCTGGCCGCGGCTCAGGACCTGGTGCCGGCGCCTGCCTTGGCTCCCGTTCCGGCTCCCGTTCCGGCTTCGCAACCGGCCCTGGAAGCGGGCCCTTCGGTCGCGGACGATGATCCTTCGTGCACCCGTATTGACCCGCCGTCTACTGAGCAGTAGCTTCCCAGTAATCCATCTGCGGTCCGACCGGGCCCGCCCCGCTGCCGAGGGGCGGCCCACCCGGCCGGACCGCAGAACGCTGTCCGCGCCAGGACAACGTGCCAGTGCCTGCACATCCCACCACCCTAGGGAGCACACATGGCCACGTCCGATGACGCCGCCCCCACGCCCGAAAGCACCGACGCGCCCGCCGAGTCGAGAGGGCGGGTCCGCCTCCGGCGCACCGCCCTGATGGCGGTACCGGCCGTCGTCGCCGGCGCCGTCCTGATGACCCTCACCGCGCAGGGCGTCCTCGCCGCCCAGTTCGCCATCTCCGGCATGCCGTTCACCGTCACGGCGGACAGTCTGGAGGGCGTCGGCTTCGAACAGTTCGGCAGCCTGGACCACATGATCGAGGGCAGCCCCAACGAGGGTGACACCGGCGGGCAGGTCCTGGTCGCCGTCTCGGCGATCAAGCAGGCCCAGCTCACCAAGCTCTGCCAGAGTGTCGACCTCGGCGGCATCAATCTGCTGATCAAGGCCGGCGACGACGGCACCCCCGTCACCGCCACCGACCTGACCACCGACTCGGACATGCTCTCCGGTGACGCGTCCTTCAAGAACATCGAGATCGGCGGGGACGCCAGCACCTACACCAAGGCGGGCGTCCAGGGCCTGCCGGGCGTGTTCGGGCAACAGGCCGACACCGTCACCATCAACAACCTGCGGCAGCACAACTACGCCACCACCGCGGGTGCGTTCAAGCTCCCCCACCTGCGGCTGAGCTTCAGCTCGGAGGGCTGCTGACGGTGACCGATCCTGTACCCGACGGCGCCGGCCCGGCCGGGCGGGGCGCCGATGCCGCGGAGGCCGGGGCGGCCGTCGGCGCCGGGGTGTCCGGTGCCGGCGGTGGCTCCGCTGCTCCAGGTGCTTCCGACGCTGCCGCGAGCACGGTGGCCGTCGCGCCCACACCGCCGTCGACGCCCGTGGCGTCCGCCGGTCCCGCCGGGCCGGCGCACACCGGGCGTGGCTGGCGCGCCTGGCGGGGCCGGCGGCCGTTCTGGGGCGGTCTGCTGGTGCTGCTGGGCGGCGCCGAGGTCCTCTTCACGCTGAAGGCACCGCTGCCGGTCATCCTGCACATCGGGATGCAGGGGATGGCCGGCTACCTGGTACCGGCCGTGATGGCGATCTGCGGCGTGCTGATCCTGTTCAACCCGGCCCAGCGGCTGTTCTACTCCGTGCTCGCGGTGATCAGCTCGCTGGCCAGCTGGGTCACCTCCAACCTGGGGGGCTTCCTGATCGGCATGATCCTCGGAGTGGTGGGCGCCTGCCTGACCTTCGGGTGGCTGCCCGACCAGCCCCCGCGCCGGCGCCGGCTGCGCCGCGCGACCGGGGGCGAAGCGGCCGGCCCGGCCGGAGCCTGAGCCGGGCCGGCGACGGCGCGGCGTCCCGCCTGCGGTGAAGGGAGAGCACCGGAGGCGGGGCGCCGCGCCCGTCAGGGTGCCGCCCCTGGTGCGGACGGCGGGGTCGGGAGTCCTGGACACGGGGCCCGACGAGGCCGGTGGGCCCGGTCCGCCGGGACGGCCGGTACGGCACCGTGGAACACCCGCGGCTGCCGCACAGCTGGCGGCAGTACGCGATGGGCTGCCCGCCGGGGGAAGCGGACAACGAGGTGGGGTTCGAGGTGCGCCGCAGTGGTCCGGGCGGCGTCGGCGAGGCCCTGGTCGAGCACACCGCCGTCGGCGACGCACCGCGGCGCGGCCCGCCGCGCGGCCCGCCGCTGCCCGGGGAGGAGCTACGCGACCCGCGGCCGGCCGCCACCGGTCTGCCGCCCGCCCGCGACCGCCATGGCCCGCTCCAGGGGCGGCGCTGAGCCCCGGCCCCGACCTCAGCGGAAGCAGTAGGAGTCCGAGGAGGCGTCGCCGCCCGCCAGGTGGGTCTGGTGCACCCGCAGACCGCCGAACTCCGCGCCGTGCGGGTAGAAGTGCGGGTCGACGCTGAGTCCGCCCGCCTCGGTGTCCGCGTCCAGCTTGATGATCCAGGGCTCGATGCCGTCCGGGTAGAACTGGTCGTCCCAGGCGCCGTACAGCGAGTTGGTGAGGTAGAGCCGCCGGCCGTCCCGGCTGATCTCGACCATCTGCGGGCCACCGCTCAGCGGTCGGCCGGGTTCGGCCGGGTGCGGCGTCCGCGCGGCCACCCCGCCGAGCCGCACCGATCCCGCCGGGCGCGGGTGGAACGGGTCCGAGACGTCGAACTGGAACAACTCCCCGGTGCCCCAGGCGGATACGTACAACCAGCGGTCGTCCACCGACAGGTTGAGGTCCGTCACCAGCGGCGGCACCGCGCCGAACGGTTGCAGCGCCGGCGGCAGGTCCTCCGGCTTCGCCGGCTCGGCCGGTATCTCGATCACCTTGCGCGCGGTGAAGGCCGCCCCCTCCCGGTACCAGAGCCAGACCGAGGAGGAGAGGTCCTCGACGTTGGCCACCACGCCGACGAAGCCCCACTCCGCCTGCGGATCGTGCGCCGGCCGCAGCTCCAGCACCATCTGGTACTGGTCGCCGAGGTCGACCCGCTGCAGGTGCCGCCCCGAGTCGAGCTCCCAGAAGTGCAGCGCGTGCCCGTACTTGCGGCCCAGCAGCAGCTCCGGCACCACGCCGTCCTCGACCATCCACGGCGTGCCCCACTCGCTGGTGACGCCCACGTTGGTCCCCAGGTGCCACCAGACGTCGTAGGCGAAGTGCTGCGGTCCGCGCTCCGTCTCCCAGGCCCGCAGGACGTCGAAGGTGGTGTGGTCGAGCAGCGCCACCCCGCCCGGCCCGTCGGCGCCGTCCCCGCTGCCGAGGCAGGACAGGAAGACGCCGTCCGGCCCGCAGTGCAGCGTGTGCGGGCGGGAGTACCCCGCTCTGGCCGCCAGCTCCTCGGCCGGGACGGTCTTCACCAGCCGCGGCCGCACCGGGTCCGGCCGGGTGTCCATCACGTGCAGCCGGGAGGAGCGCAGCCCGGGCAGCAGCAGGTAGCGCCGCTCCGGGTTCCGGTGGCAGGCGTGCGCGAGCGCGCTGGAGCAGGCGTTCCAGCCGAAGTGGTGCAGCTCGTCACCGAGCCCCGGCAGCTCGGCGAAGTTCAGCACCCGGCCGTAGCTCGGCGAGGCCGGATCGGTGTCCACGGTGATCAGCGCGTCCGGCCGCTGCGCCGACCGGTCGAATCCGGCGACGTAGGCCAGCCGCTCCGGCGGTGCGGCGATCGCCTCCGCCGCTGTGCGGTAGAGGGAGGGGTCGTGGTGGCCCGGCTGCGGATGGTCTCCGTGCGGCATGTTCGCTCCTCAACTCGCCTCGCGGGCAAGGAAGGTGACAGTGGCCCGGGCAGCGTGCCACAGAACCGCGGGCGCACAGCAGGCGCACGGGGGGCGGAGCGGCCCGGTCCGGCCCCGCCGCGAGGCCCGCCGGCGCGGTCCGCCGGACCTTTCGCCGCGCCCGGGGGCGGCGCCCGCCGAGCAGGGCGGAGCTACTGGCCGGTATCGTCGGTGCTCCGGATGGGCGGTCCTGCCACGGCAGGCGGAGCAGAGAACGGGTACGGCGGACATGGAGTTCCGAGAAGACATCCTGGGTGCCCCCTACGAGGCGGTCGAGCTGCCGCTCGCCCCCGACGAGGAGGGCGCCGTCAGCGCCACCCTGGTACGCCGGCTCGTCCCGGGCAGCGACCGCGCGGTGCTCTACGTCCACGGGTACGTGGACTACTTCTTCCAGACCCACCTCGCCGACCACTTCGTCGAGCGCGGCTTCTCCTTCTACGCCCTCGACCTGCGCAAGTACGGCCGCTCGCTGCGCCCGCACCAGTCGCCGAACTTCGTCCGCGACCTCGCCGCCTACGACGAGGAACTCGACGCCGCGGTGCGGGTCGTCCGGGAGACCGACGGGCACCGCGAACTGCTGGTCAACGGCCACTCCACCGGCGGCCTGGTGACCGCCCTGTGGGCGGGGCGCCGCGCCGGGCGGGGCGTGGTCGACGGACTCTTCCTCAACAGCCCGTTCCTCTCGATGCCCGCCGCCCCGGCCGTCCGCACCCTCGGCGGCCCCGCCGTGCAGGCCCTCGGCCGCCTCGCCGCCACCCGCAAGCTGCCCTCCACGCTCAACCCGCACTACGTGCACAGCCTGCACCGCGACCACCGCGGCGAATGGGACTTCGACCTGGGCCTCAAGCCGGCCGAGGGCTTCCCGCTCTACGCCGGCTGGCTGGCCGCCATCGACCGCGGCCAGCGCCGCGTCCGGCGCGGGCTCGGCATCGACGTCCCCGTGCTGCTGATGGCCTCCACCGCCTCGATCGCCACCACCACCTGGCAGGCCAGGCTGCACCACGCCGACGCCGTGCTGCGGGCCGACGACATCGCCGCCCAGGGCCCGCGCCTGGGCCGGCACGTCACGATCGTGCGGATCGAGGACGGCATGCACGACCTCGTGCTGTCCGGCGAGTCCGCCCGCACCCAGGTCTTCACCGAGCTCGACCGCTGGCTCGGCGCCTACCTGCCGGCGTCCGGATGAACCCGCCGGGCCCGCACGAGGAGGAGCCGGTCCCGGTCGGGCGGCCGACCGACCTCGGGTACGCCAAGCTCATGCCCGACATCGACCGCGACGGCGGCTGGCTGCTGACCCTCGACGGCACCCCGCAGTCCTACGTCGACCTCGGCGACCCGACCCACCTGGAGTTCGAGTACACCCGGCGGATCGGCCACCTGGTCGACGCCCTCGCCCCCGCCGGGCGGCCGGTCGACGTGCTCCACCTGGGCGGCGGCGCCCTCACCCTGCCCCGCTACCTCGCCGCCACCCGCCCCGGCTCGCGCCAGCGGGTGGCCGAGGTCGACGGCCCGCTGCTCGCGTTCGTCGAGGAGCGCCTGCCGTGGCAGGGCCCGGGGGCGGACATCACGACGACGGTCGGCGACGCGCGGGCGGCCCTGGCGGCCGTGCCGGCCGGCTCGCTGGACCTCGTCGTCGCCGACGTCTTCCACGGGTCGCGCACCCCGGCGCACCTCACCTCGGTGGAGTTCCTCCGGCTGGCGGCCGCCGCGCTGCGCCCCGGCGGCTGCTACGCCGCCAACCTCGCGGACGGCCCGCCGCTCGCCTTCGCCCGCGCCCAGGCGGCGACGGTGCGCGCCGTCTTCCCGGCGGCCTGCCTGATCGCCGAGGCGCCGGTGCTGCGCGGCCGCCGCTACGGCAACATCCTGCTGGCCGGCTCCACCGGTCCGCTCCCGGTGGCCGACCTCTCGCGCCGTCTCGCCGCGGACATCTTCCCCGCCCGGCTCACCGAGGGCGCCGACCTGGCCGCCTTCACCGGCCGCACGGCGGCGGTCACCGACGCCGCGGCGACGGACTCCCCGCCGCCCCCGGACGGCGCCTTCAGCGTCGGCTGACGGGCTGCCGCGCGCCCGGCGCGCCGGAGCGCCGCGCGCCCTGGTTCACGCCCCGCGGTGTCAGAATCGGCGGGTCCGAGCCAGGAGCACGTCCGAGAGTCCGAGGGAGCGCGTGATGAGCAGCGGCGAGCGGCCCGAGCTGGGGGAAGTGCCGGAGACGGCCCTGTGGACACTCTGGCACCGGGCGGTCGAGGCCCGGCGGCCGGACACCGTGCTCGACGACCCGAAGGCCGTCGAGCTGGTCGAGCGGATCGACTTCCCCTTCGCCGAGCGCTTCGGCGCGAGCGCCCTGTCCGCCCAGCTCCAGGCGCTCCGGGCGGCCTGCTTCGACCGCGAGGTCGCCGACTTCCTGGCCCGGGAGCCGCGCGGCACCGTGGTCTGCCTGGGCGAGGGGCTGGAGACCCAGTACTGGCGGGTCGACAACGGGCGGGCCCGGTGGCTCACCGTGGACCTGCCCGAGTCGGTGGCCCTGCGCGAGCGACTGCTCCCGCCCGGCCCGCGCCAGCGCTACCTGGCCGCCGATGCCACCGAGCTGGGCTGGACCGAGGAGGTGGACCGCGACCAGGCGGTCCTGATCACCACCCAGGGCCTGCTGATGTACCTCCCGCCGCCCCGGGTGAAGGCCCTGATCGCGGGCTGCGCCGAACGCTTCCCCGGCGGCTCGCTGGTGCTGGACGCCGTACCGCGCTGGTTCAGCCGGCTCACCCTGACCGGGAGGATGCGCTCCCACGACTACGAGCCGCCGCCGATGCCGTGGGCGATGGACGCCCGCGAGCGGGGCGGGCTGCGCACCGCGAGTCCGGCGGTGGCCGCGGTGCGCGACGTCCGGCCGGTCGGCGCCCGAGGCCTGCTCGGGGTCCTCCTCCCGCTCGCCCTCACCGTCCCCCCGCTGGCCACCCACCGCCCCTCGGTCACCGTCCTGGACTTCGCCGGGCAGCCGTAGCCGGCGGGATCCCCCGGTGGATCAGGAGGGGCCTCGGCACCAGCCAGGCGCCTTGGCCCAGCGCCGTCTCCGGTGTGAGACGCCGTCAGGCCCGCACCCGGGTGGGGGCGGGCCTGACGGCGCCGGGGTGACCCGGGGTCAGTCGGAGGGCTCGACGTCGATGTCGACGCGTTCCTGGTAGAAGGCGATCAGCCCGGTGAGGGCCTCCATGCCGCTCAGCGGGACGGGGTAGGACCAGGCGATGGAGCCGCCCTCGCCGTGGGAGGCGAGCGCGTAGTGCACGGCGTTGCCCTTGTAGGGGCAGTAGGTGCTCTCCCAGGAGGGGGCGAGCAGTTCGCGGCGCACGTCCTCGGGCGGGATGTAGTAGCGGACGGGGTAGCGGCCCTCCAGGACCACGATCGGCCGCTGGCTGTCGGCGAGCACGGTGTCACCGGCGCGCACGACGATCCGGCCGCGTCCGGGCTCCACCAGGATGCCGGCGTTGATGTGGTGCACGGAGCCGGCGGCGGAGAGGTCCGGGGCGGCGCCGGGCCGGGTGCCGTGGTCGGAGCGCTGGTCAGCCACGGGACACCGCCGGGCTCTGGACGGTGCCCGCCGCGCCCGCGCCGCCCGCGGTGCCGCCGGGTGGCGGTGCGGCGGCGGGGGTGCGGGCTTCGGCGAAGCGCGCCCAGAGGGCCACGCCCGCCCCGACCGCGCACAGCACCGCGGCGACCAGGACGGCGTGGTCGGTCCCGGCGGCCATCGCGTAGCGCGGCCCGCGGTCGTCGGTGGCCTGGCCGGCGACGGTCAGCGTGATGGCGACGCCGAGGGCCGAACCCAGGTAGCGGGCGGTGTTGTTGGCGCCCGAACCCATGGCCGCGCGGTCGGCGGGCACGCTGCTGACGGCCAGCCGGGCGAGGGCCGCGTTGAGGACGCCGCTGCCGACGCCGGCGAGCACCAGGCCGGGGGCGAAGTGCGTCCAGGAGCCGTCGGGGGTCATGCCGTAGAGGGCGGCCTCACCGATGCCGCACAGCAGCAGGGAGGCGGCGACCTGGGTGGTGGCGGACATCCGGTTGGCGAGGCGGCGGGCCTGGAGGGCGGAGACGACGGACAGGCCGGACCAGATCGCGAGCACCAGGGAGGCCACCAGGGGGGTCTCCCCGGCGGACTTCTGGAGGGCCATCGGCAGGTAGCTCATCAGGCCGACGATGGCCAGGCCGGTGAACAGCGCGCCGCCGCTGGAGGCGATGAAGCCGGGGCTGCGGAACAGCGCGAGGTCGAGCATCGGTTCGGCGATCCTGGCCTCGACCAGGACGAACAGCACGAGCAGCAGCACGCCGAGGCCGAGCAGGAGCAGGACGGGGGTGCGGCCCCAGCCGTGCCGGCCCTCGGCGAGGCCGGCGATGAGGCAGGAGGCACCGGCGCCGAGGGTGGCGACGCCCAGCAGGTCGAGCTTGCGGGGCCGGTCGTTGCGGGACTCCTGCAAGCCGTACGCGGTGAGCGCGATCAGCAGGGCGGACAGCACCGAGAGCACCCAGTACACCGAGCGCCAGCCGCCGGCGCGCTCCAGCAGCGCCGCGTAGACCGGGCCGACGGCGATGCCCAGGCCCACCGAGGCGCCCCACATGCCGAGCGCCCGCACCCGGCCGGGGCCGACCGGGTAGACGTGGCCGATCAGGCCGAGGGTGGGGGCGAGCACGGCCGCCGCGGCACAGCCCTGGAGGACGCGGCCGATCAGGAACACGGTGGGGCCGGTGGCGGCCGCGGAGACGGCGGTGGAGATCAGGAGCAGCACCGCGCCGGCGCCGAAGACCCGCTTGCGGCCGTAGTCGTCGGCGGCACTGCCCATGGTGAGGAGCAGGGCGGCCAGGCCGACCAGGGTGCCGGTGAGCACCCAGGTCTGGGCGGAGGAGCCGAGGCCGAGGTCGGCGGCGGTGGGCGACAGGGTGGTGAGCGGGGAGGTGTAGTCGACGAGGACGAGGAGGGTGCCGAAGGCGGCGATCGAGAGGGTGAGGGCCGGGCGGCGGCCCTGGGGCGGCGGGCTGGGCGTCATCGGGGTGGTCCTCGCTGCGATGGGAGGTGGGAGAGGGTCCGATCTAAGGTCTGTTCATTGAACTCAACTGAATCTATCACGCCGGGTTCGGTGAAGGAACCTTCGGCTAGACTGGTCCGCATGGCGCTCGGAACCGATTACGCACAGCAGGACTGCTCGCTCGCCCGGGCGCTGGAGGTGGTGGGGGAGCGCTGGAGTCTGCTGATCGTCCGCGACGCCTTCTACGGGGTCCACCGCTTCAACGACTTCCTCGCTCACCTCGACATCCCGCGTGCGGTCCTCACCAGCCGTCTGCAGGCCCTGGTGGCCTCGGGCGTGCTGCACAAGGAGCCCTACCAGAGCTCCCCGGTGCGCTACGGCTACGTCCTGACGGCGGCCGGGCGCGAGCTGTGGCAGCCGATCTACGGGCTGGCGCAGTGGGGGGAGCGCAACGCCTCCAGCGGCGGGCCGCGCACGGTCTTCAGCCACGCGGCCTGCGGGACGCGGCTCGACCCGCTGGGCGCCTGCCCGGTGTGCGGCGGGGTGGTCGCTCCCGAGCACATCACGATGCAGCCGGGCCCGAGCGCCCAGGCCCGGCTGCGCCAGGACCCGGTCTCGCGCGCGCTGGCCAAGCCGCACCGGCTGTTGACGCTGGTGTCGCCCGACGCGGACTGACCCGCCGGCCCGGCGCACGCGCGAACGCCCGCCCGCCCGGCCCCGGAGGGCTGGGCAGGCGGGTCCGTCCGGCGCCGGCCGCGCCCGCGCGGCCCGGCAGGGCGGCATCGGCGAGGTCCGGGGTTTGGGGTACAGGGTCAGCGCGGCTCGGCGACCAGCAGGCGGCTGTCCAGCGGCAGGTCGTGGACCGCCGCGAGGGTGAAGCCGGCCCGCTCCAGCAGGCCGGAGTACTCCGCGGTGCTGCGCTCGAAGCCGCCGGCGATGGCGAGCATGTGGACGTCGAACCAGGCGGCCAGGGACGGGGTGCCGTCCTCGGGGATGACGCGCTCGATGATCAACAGGGCGCCGTCGGCGGTGACGGCCTCGCGGATGCGCTCCAGCACCCGGACGCACGCCTCGTCGTCGCGTCCGTGCAGGACGCGCGAGAGCAGGTAGACGTCACTGCCGGCGGGGACCTTCTCGTAGTAGTCGCCGCTCTCGAAGCCGATGCGGTCGGCGTCGGGGGAGTCGGCGAGCTCCGTGCGGGCGGCTTCGATGACGTGCGCGGTGTCGAACAGGACGCCGGACAGGGCGGGGTGGGCGCGCAGCACGGTGGTGAGCAGGGCGCCGTTGCCGCCGGCTATGTCGACGACGGTACGGGCGCGGGAGAAGTCGTAGAGGGCGGGGACGGGCTCGAAGAAGGAGGAACTGGCGGCCATCGCCCGGTCGAAGCGGGCGGTGAGCTCGGGGGTGCGGGCGAAGTAGGGGTACATGGCGGCGCCGTGGACGTGTTCGAAGGCGTTCTCGCCGGTGCGCACGGTGTGCAGCAACTGGCCCCAGCCGGCGTAGAACTCGTCGCCGTAGAGCAGGGCGAGGTCGCGCATGGAGCCGTGCTCCTCGGTGCGCAGGGTGCGGCCCAGGTCGGTGGTCCGGTAGCGGCCGTCGGCGTCGGTGGCCAGCACGTCGAGCTCGACGAGGAAGCGCAGCAACCGGGTCAGCGAGGGCTGGTGGGTGTCGGTGCGCTCGGCGAGTTCGGCGGCGGTGGCGGGCTCGGCGGCCAGGAGGTCGGCCAGGCCCAGGGTGGCGGCGGTGTGCACGGCCTGGGTGGCCCAGGGGCCGATGAGCAGGTCCATCATGCGGCGGGCAGCGGTGTCGGTCATCGTGGGGACTCTCCTGCGATCGGGGTAAGGGGGCCGGAGGGACGTGTGGTCAGGCGAGGGCGAGAGCACGGCGGCGCAGGTTCTCCACGCCGGTGTGCAGGCAGCCGCGGGCGATGGCGTCGCCCTGGATGAGGGTGCGGGAACCGACGTGGGGCCGGGCGCCGATGGCGGTGACCCACTGGACGGACTCGACCGGGGGGCCGTAGGAGAAGCGGCCGCGGTGGGCGGTGCCCCCGGAGTCGAGCAGGCGGAAGGAGACCTCGGCGACGTCGAGGCCGCCGGTGGTGTAGGGCTCGCCCTGCGCGTCGGGGATGACGTGGGGGCGGGCCCCGCCGGTCTCGATCAGGCGGCGCAGCAGCGGATCGGTGGCGCGGCGCACGTCGGTGAGGGCGAGGTGGGCCTCCAGGAGGGCCTCGGTGGCCAGCGGAGCCTCGTCGACGAAGGGGGAGGAGACGAGGAAGCGCCCGGTGGCCTCGTCGGCCTCGACCTTCATGCGCGGGCCGACCAGGTGGACGGTTCCGGCGCGCACGAGGGCGTCGAGCTCCTCGACGCGGGCGGTGGGGGGGCCGCTGGCGATGTAGTTGTTGAGCCCGCTGAACCAGCGGTCCACGTGGTCGCGGTAGGAGCCGCCGCGCAGGCCCTGGTGGGATATCACCTGGCGGATCTCGTCCCGCAGGTCGCGCATGATGGCGGCGGTGGCCTTGAAGGGGCTGCGGGCCGGGCCCATGGCGGACTGCTCGAGGTCCCAGCCCAGGCGGCCGGTGATCCAGTCCCGGTAGGCGGCGCGGTCGGCGAAGCGGCGCTCCAGGCTGGGGCGGTCGACCTGGTCCCAGTCCCAGTGCTGGTCGGGGTCCTCGAACCGGTCGGTGATCAGCTGCCGCATGGCGGGGGTGTCCCAGTCCAGGTCGGCGTAGGCGGCCAGGAAGCCCTCGCGCTCGGCCTCGGGCGCGTCGGCGAGGCGGCTGCGGTAGTAGACGTAGCCGACCTCCTTGGCGATGTAGGGCCACAGGTCGGCGCGGAAGTCCAGTTCGCCCCGGCCGGCGGCGCGGCGCAGGCGGGTGATGACCTCGCCGGTGAGGAAGCGCGGCTGGTAGCGGGGGACGACCTCCAGGTGCACCTCGGCGCGGGCGAGGTAGGGCACGCCGCGCCCCGAGCCGGCGTACAGCAGCGGTTCGCGGCCGGACGGGTGGTAGTGCAGCACGCCGTCCCCGTCGCGCTCGAAGCGTCCGCCGCGGCCCTGGGTGAAGAGGGTCACGTAGTCGTAGAAGCTGAGGCCCAGGCCGCGTAGCACCAGGGGCCGGCCGGCCGGGATGGCGTCGAGGTCGCATTCGGCGGGGCTGAGGGGTTCGCGGTACAGCAGGCCGTGGCGGTCGGCGAAGTCCTTCAGGTCCTGCTGGCCCTTGGTCGGGGCGACGTCGAAGTGGCCCTGGGCGAGGACGACGGCGTCGCACTCCAGGGGCTGCTCCTCGCCGTCCAGGTACAGGAGTTGGGTGCCGCGGTCGGTGTCGTCGACGGCGGTGGCGCGGGTGGCGTGGACGTGGACGGTGACCTGGGCGGGGGCGGTGCGGATGATCTCCTGCAGGGCCCAGCGCAGGTAGGCGCCGTTGAAGGCGCGGCTGCCGTAGGACCAGGGCAGCATGCCGGAGGCCTCCTGGCGTTCGGCGTCGGTGACGTCGGTGACGCGGCCCTCGGCGACCAGGCGGGCGAACTGGTACTGGGTGGGGCCGGGCAGGATGGGGCCCTCGCAGGGGACGGACTCGTCGGTGAAGACGGTGACGTCGGAGGCGACGGTGTTCATCAGCAGGGAGCGGTCCTGGTCGCGTCGCCAGACGCGGCCGCCGCCCGCGGGGTACGGGTCGATGAGGTGCACCTCGACGGGGACCGTGGGCGCCACCAGCGCGGCGTTGGCGCACAGCCGCTCCAGGGCGACGACGCCGCGCGGTCCGGCGCCCACGATCCCGACACGGAGGATGGCTTGGCTGGTGGTCACAGGGCGGGTTCCTTTCCCGGGGTGGAGGTGGCGCTGTCGGCGGCGGAGCCGCCCGGGGCGGCGGCGTCCTGGGGGAGTTCGCCGAACAGCAGGGGGAAGTAGTCGATGTCGCGGCGCAGGGCCTGGAAGAGCTCCGCGCCGGGCAGCTCGGTGGTGCCGGCGCCGGGGCGGGCGGGGCCGTCGAGCAGCCGGCGGTTGCGTTCGGTGCTGGCGCGGGAGAGCGGCAGGCGGCCGGGGGAGTGGTAGCGCACGGCGCCGTCGCGGTCGCGGCGCGGGATGACCTCGGAGCGGGCGTGCCGGCTGGCGCTGAAGGGGATGTCGAGGCGGCCGGCGGCGAAGGCGGTGACGATCGCGCTGTCCAACCGCGGGGCGGCCAGGACCGGTTCCACGATCTCGGCGGTCTCGCGCAGGATCCACTCCAGTTCCTCGTCGACGGCGCCCTCGTCGACGGTGATGAAGTCGAGCAGGGGGGAGCGGGCGACGGCGGCCAGGCGCAGCCCGGCGGCGTTGGCGGCGGCGTCGGGGATGCCGTGGGCCTCCTGGTAGGTCTTGGTGATGAGCTTGGAGGCGCCGCCCAGGCGGGCGGTGATGGCGCCGTAGAAGATGAGGTCGTCGGCGTGGTGGCGCCGGCGGGGGAAGACGCCCATGAACTCGTGGAGCACGGCGTGGACGTCGAGGCCGGCGGGCAGGTAGCGGGCGGCCAGGACGGGCACGGCGCGCAGGGCGGCGATGTCCTGGGCGAGGTGGCCGCTCTGCGGGTAGGAGACGCTGATGCACCGCACGCCCGCCGCGGCCGCGGCGACGGCCTCCAGCACGCTGATGGCCAGGCTGATGGACGGCGGGATCAGGACCGCGGTGAGGGTGCCGAACAGCTCCCGGTCCATGACCACGCCCAGGTGTGCGAGTTCGCCGCAGAGCTGGTCGACCTCGGTCCAGGCGGCCAGCGAGTCGGCGAGGGGCACGTCCTTGGAGTAGGGCAGGTTGTAGGAGATGCCGCCGCCCTCGAAGGAGGTGATGCCGCAGGCCACGGCGGTGGCGAAGAGCTCGCGCGGGTCGGGGGAGCCGTGCCGGATCTCCAGCGGGACGGCGACCAGTTCGTTCAGCTCCCGTCCGCGCTGCCAGCCGTGGGTGACCAGCGGATAGCCGTTGAGGGTGCGGTGGTCGGTGCGCAGGGCCCGGGCGGCGTGCTCGAAGCGGCGCAGCCGGGTGTGCGAGTCGATGGTGAGGGTGAGCAGGTCGGGCCGGCCTTCGGTCTCCAGCTCCTTGAGCAGGACGGCCATTTCGCGGTGCCCGCCGACCCCGCAGCGCGGCTGCAGGGCGGTGCGTCCGCTGGTCCGGGCGCGGGCCAGCACCTCGGCGGCGGTGGGCTTGCCGAGTTGGGTGATGTAGGCCGCCGACTCCTCCAGGGTGGGCGGCGCGGGGGCGGTGGGCACGGGGGTCACCGGGCGGCGGCGGCCGGGACGCGGTCGGACGCGGTGGGGGCGTGCAGGGCGTCGAGGGTGGGGACGAGGTCGGCGGCGCTGGCGAGCACGCGGTCGACGCCCAGGTCGTAGAGGCGGGTGACGGAGGACTCGTCCTTGACGCTGCCGACCGAGAGGTTGCCGCCGACCACGACCGGGCAGTGGATGCGGCCGGAGCGCTTGGCCTCGGCAAGGCCGTGCAGGTCCTCGTGGATCTGTCCGTTGAGGCTGCCGATGAGGACGGCCTCGGCCTGCGGGTGGCGCTCGCACGCGTCGGCGAACTCGTCGACCGGGGTGCAGGTGCCGAGGTTGACGACGGTGAAGCCGTCGGCGCGCAGGGCGTGGGCGATCAGGTGGTTGGCGACGGCGTGGCTGTCGCTGGCCGCGACGCCGAGGATCACCAGGCGGCCGCCGCGTTCGGGGGCGCCGGTCGGACGGGTGGGCAGGGGCATGGGCGTGGGCATGGGGAACCGCCTATCCGTGGAGTGCGGGCGGGTACGGGGTGGTGTGTGGGGCGGAGCGACCCGAGGGCCTGACGGTCGTCGGGTGCGGGCGCCCGGTCAGTCGTCGAAGGCGGCGAACAGCTCGCGCTTGCTGACCGAGCGGATGCGGGCGACGTCGAACTCCTCCGGGTCGGCCGCCGAGAGCGAGTCGAAGACCCGGTTGATCGCGGCGACCAGGCCCCACTCGGCCGTGTAGGCCGGCCAGTTGCGGTGCCCGTCGACGAGGTCCTGCTGGCGGGCGAAGATGTAGTCGTGCCACTGCCGGCTGGCGGGGTAGCGGTGGTGGTAGTCGTGCACGACGGTGTCGCCCGTCAACACCAGGTAGCGGGTCGGGAAGTGCACCAGCGCCATCCGGCCGCTCCAGCGCAGCCAGCGCAGCGCGGCGGTGGCTGCGGGCAGGCCGGGGGCGGGCGCCGCCTCACCGATGAAGATCGCGTTGGTCAGGCTCCCGAAGTACTCGCGGCCGCGGCGCACCGTGGTTCCGGGCGCGGGGAAGGTGTGCTTCACGCACAGCCGCAGCGTGTTGCTGATCTGGTAGAGCACGCCGACCGGCACGAACCAGACCACCAGCACGGCCGGCCAGGCCCCCAGCAGCACGGCCGCGACCCCGCCGCCGCCGTACAGGGCGACGGCGACGGCCTTCTCGGCGGCGGCGCCGTTGTGCCAGAAGGAGCGCACCCGGGAGATCGCGAAGGCCAGGTGGAACCGGGGCGAGACGGCCTTGAGCAGCACCCTGCGCCACATCCGGCGCCGGGTCATGCCCGGGTGCAGGTCGAGGCTGATGAGGAAGGCCTGGACGGTGGGGTCGCGCAACGTCATGTGGTGCACGGCATGGTGGTCGGCGACATGTTCGCGGCTGTAGCGCTCGAAGTTCTGGATCACCAGGAGGGCTGAGATGACGTTGCCGATGGCGGTGTCCAGCCGGCGGTGTCCGAACATGTTCCGGTGCGAGCACTGGTGGTAGATCATCATCCGCAGGTTCCGCTGGCCGTGCAGGGTCATCGCCCAGCCGGGAAGCAGCAGGAGCAGGAACCAGCTGCCCAGGACGAAGCCGGTGGCCGAGACCGCGGCGCCGGCCAGCATGGACAGCGATGCGGTGGCCAGGTGGAAGCCGGGTGACAGGGCCACCGGGCGTTGCCCGGCCAGTGGGCGCCCGGTCAGGAAGGTGAGCGGCAGCTGGAGCGGGCCGGGCAGGCGCCGCATGCTCTCGCGCACCGGGTCGGCGGCCGTCTCGTCGCCGGGCGTCTCGTCGCCGGCCGGGCGTGCTGCGGCGGCCGCCTTCGCCGCGGCGGTGGTGCGCGGTGCGGTGGTGCCCTGTGGTGCGGCGGTGGTGCGCGGTGCGGTGGTGCCCTGTGGTGCGGCGGTGGTGCGCGGTGCGTCGTCGGAGTCGGTGTGGCGCGTCGTCGGAGAGTGCGACGCGGTGTTGCCAGGTCTCATGGCGGGCGTGCCTTTCTGCCGGGCGGCGGCATGACGCTTCGCCCGCTCCACCCCGTGGTGCGCACGGGCATGGCGGAGCGGGGCACGGCGATGGTCGTGAAACCGCTGTTCGAACAGCACACAGGTCTGGACAACGGGATGGCGCGAGGAAATGCCCGGCCCACGGCCGGTAGGGCCGGATGAACCGGGAGGAACGCGGGGGCGGCCCGAGGGTGGACGTCCCAGGCGGCGGGCGGCGGGCGGCGCGGCGCCATAGTGGCGCAACCTTGTCATGTCGCCTGCGGTCAGTGCGGCTTTACGCTAACCACGGCTCTCGGATCAAGTCAAGCGGCATCCGAGTGGCGAGTGACATCCCGTCAGCTCTGGTCAGTGCGAACGCGAATGGGTTACGCTCGCCAGAACTGGTGAACGAACCTGACTGGCAATCAGGGAGTGACTCCGCCGGCGGCCGAGGGAACGCGACGGGGTCCATTCTGATGCCTGGTGGTACGCAAGGTGCCCCCACCTGGGGGTTTCCATAGGGGGAAGGAACTCACAGTGCAGACCATGCGACAGCCCTGTGGTCGAACCGGATCCACGGCCGCGGCCGGCGCCTTCCGTGCGCCGGTCACCAGATCCAGACACCTCGCGAACCCAGCGCTCTCCGCCCACGCCGTCCGCGGCCATGTCCGGCCCCGCGCCTGCGCACCCGGCGGCAGACGGCGGCTGCACGACATCTGCGCGCACCAGTGGTCATGAAGGGTCAGCAGGTCCCCGTTGCGCGCCTCCTCGACGAAGGACGGCGCGCGTTCGTGGTCACCGTCCATCCGGCACGAACCGGACCGCAGGGGCAGCGGTACCGCCCGCCGGCCGGTACCGCGCACCAGGCCGACCGCCTGCTGCGCCTCGGCGGTCGGCGCGCCGGACCACACGGCGCACCCGCTGTGCCGTCGCAGCGCGCCCCCTGCCGTCCTCGGTCGCGTCCGGCCCGCCGGCTCGTCATGGCTGTTCGGGGTGCCCAGGCTGCCCTTCGGGGTGTCCAGGCTGTCCAGAGCCCGGCCCGTCGGCCGGTCGGTCTTCGCGGTGCGCCCCTGCCGGCCCCGCACCCCCGCGCCCGCCCGGTGTGTCGGAGTCGTCGGTACGGGTGCCAAGTGATCGGCGCCGGAAGGCAGTTCTCGTGACTGTTCGACGGCTCGGCAGTGCGGTCCGTCCTTCGCCCCGATCCCCGTCCCGACCGCCGCCCGCGTCGTCGAGACCTGCGACCGCTGGGCCGCGGGTGCCTGCCGGGCCTCCTGTCGGCTCCCGACTCCCGCCGACGGGCGTCCGGGCGTGCGCGCCATCACCCGGGGCTCCCCGGGCGGCCCGGTCTGTGCGGTGGCGGCCTGCGCCCGCGCGGAACCGGCCCGCGCCCGGTCGGCGCCGCGCTCGGCCGGTGGTACGGCCGGGCCTGCGGCGAGCCGGCCGAGTGTCCGCGGCGAGCGGTGGGGGTTGTCCGTCTCCAGGCGTGAGCGGTGGTCGGGCGGCACCCGGCCGACGGCCGGCCGGGTCTGCTGGGCGCGCCGCTCCGGGCGGAAGCGCCTCGGTCGCCGGCCCGTCGCAGGCTGCTCCACTGTCGTCACCATGTCACCGCCGTTCCCGCTCCGTCACCGTCACCGCTACTGCCGCCGTTCCGTCACCGCTCGGTCGTCGTCACCGCTCCCGCTGCTGCTCCGCCACCGTCACCGTCACCGTTCCCGCCACCGCCGCCGTCCCGGTGCGCCGATCGCCCCCGAGAGGAGGGACCCTCGATGCCGGTGCTGTCGGACGCGTTCGCCACTCGCATTCCGGCTCCGTTCGCCGAAGGGTCCCGGGCCCGCGTGGCGCGGCCCCGAGGGCGACCGCGGGGAAGTCCCGCGGCCGGCGGTCGGGCTCCGGCGACCTGGAACGGCCCAGGCCCGCCCCCTGGCGCACCCCGCGAGGGGTGGCCGGTGCTGCCCGCGGCCGTCCCCGCGCGTCCGTTGTTTGCGACAAAGCTATGACAGGGTTTGTCAACTGGCAATGCCCGGAGCGCAGTCGGCGTCGTCGGAGGGTCTGCCGGTGCCGGTCGTGTCCTCCGTCAGGACGAGGGCGAGCAGGCCGGGGAAGCGCGCGTCGAACTCGGCTCGGCGCAGCCGGTTGTAGCGCCGGGCGCCGGCGTCGCGCTGCTCGACCAGGCCGCTCTGGCGCAACACCGTGAAGTGGTGACTGCGGGTGGCCTTGCTGACGCCCAGCTCGAACGTGCCGCAGGCGCGACTCCAGTCCGCGCTGCCGGCCAGCTCGCGCACGATCGTGCGCCGCACCGGATCGGCGAGCACCTGCAGCACCTCGTGCAGCGTCACCTCCGCCGGGTCCGTGTGCTCCAGGCCGCGCGCCCGCCGGGAGAGGCTGTCACCCGCCGGAGTCATCGCACTTGACGAACCGTCACGGCTGCGACTTTCATTCATGGTGATCGACCTCCATCGAACACTATAGACCGCGAACGCCTCTCGCGGACCAGGACCGACGACTTCCCATCCGAAGGAGGGCCGCCCGATGAGCGAGGCCATCGAGACCCCCGGGAGCGCCCTGCTCCCGCGCCGCCGCCCCGGCGCCGGCGGGCCGGCCGGCACCTCCGGGCCCGGTGCGGGCGCCCTCGGCTCGGTCTGCCTCGGCTTCTTCATGGTCCTGCTGGACGGGAGCGCGCTCAACGTCGCCCTGCCCGACCTCAGCGCCGAACTCGGCGGCTCCCTGGCCGCGTTGGAGTGGACGGTCAACGCCTACACCGTCGTCATGGCCGCCTGTCTGCTCGGCGGCGGCGCCCTCGCCGACAAGCTCGGTGCCCGCCGCCTGTTCCAGGTCAGCCTGCTGCTCTTCGTCGCCGCCTCGGCCGCCTGCGCGGCCGCGCCCGGCATCGGGGCCCTGATCGCCGCCCGCGCCGTCCAGGGCGTGGCCGCGGGCGGCCTGCTGCCCGCCTCCCTGGCGGTCATCGCGCACATGTACCCCGAAAGCGCCGCCCGTGCCCGGGCCTTCACCATCTGGGGCGGCGTCAGCTCGCTGGCCCTGGTGGCCGGTCCGGTGGCGGGTGGTGCGCTGACCGCGGGCGTCGGCTGGCGGGCGATCTTCCTGGTCAACGTCCCGATCGGACTGGCCGCAGCCGTGGTCTGCGGGCGCAAGGTCGCCCCCTCGCCGGTGCGCGCCGTCCGGCTGGACGTGCCGGGCCAGCTCGCCACCGCGGCCCTGGTCGGCTCCGGCATCGGCACCCTGGTCCAGGCCGGAGCGCTGGGCTGGAGCGCGCCCCTGACCCTGGTCCTGGCCACCGCCACCCTCGCCGCCGCCGTCGCCTTCGTCGTCGCCGAGCGCCGCGCCGCCCACCCCGTCCTGCCCCTGGACGCCTTCCGCCGCCCCGGCTTCACCCCCGCCCTCACCGTCGGCGCGCTCTACCAGTTCGGTGCCTACGGCGCTCAGTTCGCCATCTCCCTGCACCTGCAACGCCATTGGGGGCGGGACGCGCTCGGCGCCGGCCTCGCCTTCGTCCCCTTCGCGCTCTGCTGGAGCCTGGCCTCCTTCGTCCTGGCCCGCGCCGTCCAGCGCACCGGTGTGCGGGTCATGCTGATCATCGGCGCGGCCACCGCCGCCGTCGGCGCCCTCACCCTGCTGCCGCTGGCCGCCACCCCCGACTGGTGGCTGTTCACGGCCGGCAGCTGCCTGCTCGGGCTCGGCGCCGGCCTGATGGGCCCCTCGCTGCCCACCCTGGCGCTGCGGGCCCTGCCCCCCGACCGTTCCGGGCTCGCCTCCGGCTCCCTCAACGCCTTCCGCCAGATCGGTGGAGCGGTCGCGATCGCCCTGTTCGGCCCGGTCCTGGCCGGCACCGGCGCCGGCGGCCTGCGCATCTGCCTGGCGCTGGTCGGGGCCGGCTTCGTGGCCGTCAGCTGGGCGGTGTACCGCAGCGTGCGCTGACACCGAGCAGCTCCGGCCTCCCGGCCTTCCCCCTCCCATCCCGACCGACGATCCGAGGAGAACGAACACCCATGCGTGCAGTGGTGGTCCACCAGCCCGGCGGCCCCGAGGCCCTCACCCCCGTCGACCTCCCCGACCCGGTGCCGGGCCCCGGCGAGGTCCTGGTCCGTACCGGTGCCATCGGCGTCAACTTCAAGGACGTCTACGAACGCGAGGGGCGTACCGGCGCGACCGCCCCCTTCACCCCCGGCTGCGAGGGCGCCGGCACCGTCGTCGCCACCGGCCCCGGCGTCACCACACCCGCCGTCGGCGACCGCGTCGCCTGGTGGGCCGCCCCCGCCAGCTACGCCGAACTCGTCGTCGTGCGGGCCGACGCCACCGTGCCGGTGCCCGACGACATCCCCGACACCGATGCCGCTGCCGTCCTCCTCCAGGGCCTCACCGCCCACTACCTGACCACCAGCACCTGGCCCGCCCGCAAGGGCGCCACCGCGCTGGTGCACTCCGCCGCCGGCGGTCTGGGTTCCCACCTGACGCGCCTGCTCGCCACCGCCGGGGTCCGGGTGATCGGCACGGTCTCCAGCCCGGCCAAGGCCGCCGCCGCCACCGCGGCCGGTGCCGAGGAGGTGATCGTCCGCACCCAGCAGGAGTTCGCCGCCCGGGCGCGCGAGCTGACCGGCGGCCGCGGCGTGGACGTCGTCTTCGACGGCATCGGCCGCGACACCTTCGGCGCCGGCCTGACCTGCCTGGCGCGCCGCGCCACCTTCGTCCTGGCCGGTGCCGCCTCGGGCCCCGCCCCCGCCCTCGACCCCCAGTCCCTCGCCGGCCACGGCTCCGTCTTCCTGACCCGCCCCACCCTGGTCGATCACGCCACCGACCCCACCGAACTGCGTGCCCGCGCGGCCGAGGTCTTCGACTGGCTGCGCGAGGGCCGCCTCACCCTCACCATCGCCGCACGGCACCCCCTCGCCGATGCCGCCGCAGCCCACACCGCCCTCCAGTCCGGCCACACCACCGGCAAACTCCTCCTGCTCCCCACCGCCTGACCGCCGTGCGGGCGCCCCCGCCACCGGCTCCCCGGGGCGCCCGCACGCCCGGCGCGCACCTCGTCGTCAGTTCTCGCCCGAGTGGGTCCGGAGGTCGGCGAGGACCTGCCTGAGCCCCTCGACCGTGCGGTCGAAGGCCGTGGGCCGCTGCTGGGCTCGGGCCAGGACGTACCCGCCCTGCACGGCCGCCATGACCAGCGAGGCCGTCGCCGCGGGATCGGTGCCGGGCCGCAACTCGCCCGTGCGCACCCCGTCGGCGAGCACCGCGGTCAGCCGTTCGTCGAGCCAGCCGAAGAACTCGGCGAGCGGGGCGCGGAGGCGCTCGTCGGTGACGATGTCGTAGTCCTGGGTCAGTCGCCCCATCCGGCAGCCCGCCAGCGGGTCGCGTTCGAGGTCGAGGAACGCGTTGACCCGGTCGACGGCCCCGCCCTCGGCGCCCAGCGCGGTCTCGGCCCTGGTGCGGAGCTCCTCGCTCATCCGCGCCATGGCCGCCAGCGCCAGCTCCGCCTTGCCGGAGAAGTGGTGGTACATGCTGCCCTGCCCGGCCTGCGCGCGCTCCAGGACCTTGGCCGGACTGGTGCCGGTGTACCCGCGTTCCCAGAGGAGTTCGGCCGCGGCGCGGGTCAGCGCCTCCTTCTTCGTCATGCCGCTCAGTGTACCTACCACTCGTTACACCCGTCGGCGGGTGATTGATCGACGGTAGGGCTCGATGCGCGGCGGCGGTGGCGGACGGATGGTGCGGCGGGAGGTGCGGCGGGAGGTGCGGTCGCGGAGCAGGGGTGCCGGGGCCCGGCGTCGGGGGCTCGGCTCAGGCGGTCGTGCCCGGGGCGGGGCGTTCCTTCTGGGCGTCGACGACGGCCCGCTCCAGGACGGCGGTGCGCTCGGTGACGGTGCCGGGCTTGATGTCGTTGACCTGCTTGACCTGGATTCCGCGGCTGCCCAGGTAGGTGAAGGTCGTACGGTCGAAGACGAGCTCGGTCCGTTCGCCGTTCTGCACGTCCAGGCGGGCCAGGGCGAGACCGGTGCGGCCGACGGCGTCCTGGGAGTTCTGCACGACGATCACGCCGGGGATCTTCGCGGCGGCCCGGTAGAGCGCGGCGGCGCTCTGGGCCGGCACGAGCTGCTCGTTGACGATCGCCCTGATCGTCTCGAACGCCTGCTGGTCCCGGTCCCGCGGACCGCTGACCGTCGTGTAGATCACCTTCAGCAGCGCGTCCGGGTCGGTCGGCTGGGCCTTGAGCCAGTCGTACGAGTGGCGGAGCGGCGCGCCGGGGACGTCCTGGCCGTTCACGGGCTTGGAGTGGGGGCCGTCGCTGTCCAGGGTGATGCCGCCCTCGGCCTGGTAGCCGGGTTCGTCGAGCCAGCCCTTGAGCGCGTCGGGGGTGCGCCAGACCTCGCGCTGGTGCAGCGGCTGCACCCACGTCCTGGACTCGTCTGTGTCGCCGTTGTGCGAGAAGGACAGGAAGGAGACCTTGCTCTTGACGTAGATGTACTGGCCGGGCTTCGGCTCCGGGGTCGGCCGCGTGCTCACGGCGGCGGCGATCTGCTGGACGGTCGAGACCAGTTGGAGGGCGCTGCCCTCCTCGACCGGCACGACGGGCGCTTCCACGGAGGCCGTTCCCGTACGCGGTTCGCCGACGCCGTTGGTCAGCGCGCCGACGGCGAGGACGGCGGCGAGCGCGGCAGCGGTGACAGGGAGGGCGATCAGCAGGACGCGCCGGACCGGCCGCTTCGTGGCCGCGGGGGCGAGTGCGGGGGCATGGGTGCGGATCTCGTTCAACAGGTGCTCCTCGAAAAGCAGCTGACGGTCGAGCGGCATCGGAGGGGCCGACGGGGGCGGCAGCAGCCGGGCGATCTCCGTGTGGTCCGGCTTCGTGTGGTCCGGCTCCGTGCGGGTCAGGGGCTCGGTCCGCTTCCAGAACTTGCGGGTCATCCGTACGTCTCCTCGTGCGACTCGTGCGACTCGTACGACCGGGCCGCGTGGGTGCGGCCGCCCTGTACTTGTCCGGGGCGCGGAAGCGGTTCCCGCTCCTTCGTCAGTTCCTGTCCGGCGAGTTTGCGCAGCCGTGTGCGGGCGCGTGAGAGGCGCGAACGCACGGTGCCGATCGGGACCCCGAGGGCGGCGGCGGCCTCGGCGTACCCCAGCCCGGACCAGACGCACAGCGTGAACACCTCGCGCTCCGCGCGGCGCAGCTTGCCCAGCGCCCGCTGGGCGGCGGCGAGTTGGTCGGCGTCGGCCAGGCGTCCGACGAGTTCGTCGGCGAAGTCCGGGACGGTGTCGCGGGCGGGCAGACGCCCGAGGGCCGCCTGGTGGCGGCGTGCGGCACGACGGGTGTTGCGCAGCACGTTGACGGCGATGCCCATGAGCCACGGGCGCGGGCCGGCCTCGTGGTCGAGCAGCCGGTCCCGCAGCCGCCAGGCCTCCAGGAAGGTCAGCGAGACGACGTCCTCGGCGAGGTCCCGGTCACCGCTCACGCGGACGGCGTGCCGATGGACCAGCGGGGCATGGTCACGGAAGAGTTCCCTGAACGCTTCGGGGTCCCCCGCGCGTATCCGGGCGTGCGATGAGTAGTCCACACCCTGCCTTGTCCGCCGCGGGCGCCGGGTTCCGGTGACCTGCCTCACACGGGGCGATGCTCTGATGGATGCTGGGCGGTGACGGTCCTCCTCCGGGCTCGTGCACCGCACCCGGCGTCAGGGCGAGGCCCTCACCCGGAACTGTACCGACCGGTCCCGCTGCCCTGACCACGCCGCGGGCCCCTGACCAGGGCGGAGCGGGTGTCGGGGTCGGACCTGCGGTACGGGACCGGCGGCGTCCGACTCCGAGGGGTCCGGCCGGCTTCGGCGGCCCGGTCGTCACCGCCGCGGCCGTCGCCCGCCCCGTCGGCGGCCGGTCCGGCCGAACTTGACCCGGATGGGGGTGCGTGACATTGCTCAGGCGGGGCAGACGGCAGACCCGCCGTGACGAAACTGGGGAGACCAGAGGGATGGACGTGTTCCCGACCCGCACCACGATGTGCCTGCAGACCGACCCGGACACGCTCGTGTCGGTAGCCGTGGAGCTGTCCTACAGCAGCGACGACCCGTACGCCGTCCACTGCTTCTTCCCCGATGAACCGGTACCCGTGTCCTGGACCTTCGGCCGTGACCTGCTGGCCGCCGGGCTGGAGCGCGTCTGCGGCGAGGGCGACGTCCGGATCGAGCCGGCCGACCGGCAGCACACCTGGATCGCCATCTCCGACGGGGACAGCCGTGGCGTGGCCCTGCTGCTCGCCCGCACCCGCGACCTGGCCGACTTCCTGGCCCGCACCTACCGGGCCGTACCCGGGGGCACCGAGAGCCGGCACATCGACTGGGACGCTTGTATCGGCCACCTCCTCAACCGGGAGAGCGGCCAGGACTCGCGCGCGGCGTAGCGGCCGGACGCCGGCGGGGTCGAACCCGGCGGGCGCTGCACGAGGTGTCGCGGGCGCGCTGCGCCGACCCGGTTGGGCGGCGTGCATGTCCGCCGGGCGGGTAGACGCGCAGTGGCAGCCGGCCGTCGGGTCGGAGCCGTTCATCCGCCAGGGGCCGGAGCCGTCGTCCGGCCCCTGACCGCGCCCGGTGACGGCTGACCGCGTCCGGTGGCGGCCCCGCGGTCAGGACAGGCAGGCGGCGGAGATGATGCGCAGCCCTCGCGCGCTCCGCAGGATGCGGTGCTCGCCGGTGCAGGCGATCTCCACCTGGAGGGCGCCGTCGGTGTCGGCGAAGACGCGGTGCCCGGCCGGACCGGTGCGGGTGCTCGCCGTCACGACGGCGGGGCGGACCGTGCCGACCGTGTCGCGCAGGCGCAGGGCGTAGGCGCTGCCGGGGGAGATGGTCATCGGGGTCACCCCGTGAGCGGGCGGAAGCCGAGGAGCCAGCCCAGCGCGTGGGCCGCGCCGCGGGCCCGGGCGCGTTCGGGTTCGGGGAGCGCGGGGTCGCGGGCGGCGTCGATGGCGGCGCGCTCCTCCACGGCGAGGTCGAGTTCGGCGAGCGGCAGGGCGACGGCCCGGCCGGTGACCGGCGCGGGCCGGTGGGGATCCAGGGCCCAGCGGTAGGCGCGCAGCGCTCCCCGGGCGGCGGCGTCAGCGTGCTGGGCGAGCCGGTCCGCGGTGGCCTGGACGACGTGGCGGGGCCGGACGGCGATGAACGCCTCTCTCCCGTCCTCGGACATGCGGATCACCTCGCGGACTCGGCGGACTGTGCGCTCTGCACGCGCACTCGACCCACCTTGCCGCGCCGGACGGGGTGCGGCGCGGCAGCGCGACCGATCGTTCGCCCAGCCGGGGGACGGCCCGTAGCGGGGCCGTGCCCGCGCGGTCGACCGCGTCTCAGCGGCCGCCGCGGCCTGCCGGTCGGTCGTCCTCGGCTTCCTCGTCCTCGTCCTCCTCGTCCTCGTACTCGCCTTCCTCGCCGTACTCCTCGTCCTCCGCGTAGGGGCCGTCGTCCTCCTCCGCTTCTTCCTCTTCCTCTTCGTCCTCGTCCTCGTCCTCGGCGTAGTCGTCGTCCGCGTACTCGTCCTCCGGCTCCTCGTCCTCGTCCTCGTCGTCGTATCCCTCGTCGTCCTCGCCGGTCGCCTCGTCGTCCTGGCCGGTCGCCTCGTCGTCCTCGGTGTCCTCGCCGTCCTCGGTGTCCTGGTCGGCCTCCTCCTCCATGGCCTCCTCGTGGGTGCGGACGACCTCGCCGTCGCGGATCTCCCCGCGCCAGCCGTCGACCTCGTCGTCACCGAAAGTGACGTAACGCTGGAAGTTCTTGAAGTCCAGGCGCAACCGGCGGCCCTGGGCGCGCCACAGGTTGCCGGTCTTCTCGAAGAGCCCCGAGGGGAAGTACTCGACGACCAGGACGATCCTGGTCAGGGTCGGGGTCAGCTCGTGGAAGCTGACGGCGCCGTGCGTCGTGCCCTTGGCGCCCTCCGAACTCCAGACGATCCGCTCGTCCGGCACCTGCTCCTGGACCGTCGCCTTCCAACTGCGGGTGGAGGGGCCCACCTTGACCTTCCAGTCGCTGCTGACGTCATCGCCCTTGTTGACGCTGCGCACGCCCTTGGTGAACCCGCTGAACTGCTCGTACTGGGTCCACCGGTCGTACGCGAGGCGCAGCGGGACACCGACGTCGAGCACCTCGACGATGTTCATCACCTTGGTGCTGCCGGCCTTCTTGCCGCCCTTCCCGCCCTTGCCGAAGGCTTCCTTGACCTTGCCGACGACGTTGTCCTTGAGGCTCTTGGCCTTCTCCCCGACGAAGGCTTTCACCGGGGAGTCGCCCTGGAGGACGCGGGCGCCGACCGCGGGGAGGGTCCCGCCGTTCGCCGCGACGTCGCTGAGCTGGTCGGTCACCTCGGTAAGTTTGCCCCCGGCCTTCTCGGCGAGGTGTTCGGCCTGCGCGCCGAGGTAGTGGACGACCTCTTCGCGAAGCCTGTCCAGGCCCGAGTGGCCATCCGTGTCGGGGGCGCCGCGCTGCGTGGTGGTCATGATGCCCTCCCGCGCCCGGACCGGGCCGCCGGCTTCGTCCCGGCGGTCTTCTTGGCAGTGGCCTTCTTGGCCGGGGCCTTCTTCGCGGGAGCCCGTTTCGCGGTCGTGGCCGCCTTGCCGGCGGGCTTCGCCCGGGCTGCGGTCGTCGTCTTCTTGGCGGGCGCCGTCTTCTTCGCCGCGGCCTTCCGGGCCGGTGCCGTCTTCCGGGCAGGCGCCGTCTTCTCGGCGGTCGTCTTCCCGGCGGGCGCGCTCCTCTTGGCCGCGGGGCGGCTCTCGCGCGCTGTGGCCGAAGCCGGCTTCTTCCGGGCGGGCTTCTCGGCGGCCGGTTCGGCGGAGTCCGTCTCCTTCGGCGGCCGCCTCCGGGAGCGGGGTGCGGCGCTCGCGCTCGGGCGACGGCGCTGAGGCCGCTCGGGCTCGGGCTCCTCCTCCGCGTCCGCCTTGCGGGCGCTGCGTCGGCGCTTCGGGGGCTCCGGTGGCGGCTCCTCGTCCTCGCCCTGTTCGTCCTCCGGCTCCCGGTCCTCGGTCTCGTCCCGGTCGTCACCGGCCTCGTCGTCCTGGTCGTCCTCCGTGTCCTCGGCCTCGTCCTCCTCCGCCTCGTCCTCCTCGGCGTCCTCCTCCTCGTAGTCGGCCGGCTCCTCGGACTCCTCCGCCTCGTCCTCCTCCGGCCCGTACTCCTCCTCGTCCTCGTCCGGCGGTTCCTCCTGCTTCTTCGCGCCGAGGTTCCTGGTCCGGTCGCGCAGGGTGTCGGCGAGGTTGGCCAGCTGGCGGTCGGCAGCGGCGGCGACCGCCTTGCGTCCGGCCGAGAGCAGCTCGCCGCGGACCTGTTCGTTGAGTTCCGCCACCTGGGGGGTGTCGGCGAGCTTGCGCAACCCTTCGGTCGCCAGCTGACGCGGGTCCAGGCCGAAGCGGCGGCCGGCCAGGTAGGTGGCCGCGGCGAAGGCCATCCTGCCCTTCTTCGCTCGACCGAGGACGTACCCGCCGGCGACCGCGGCGGCGAGGGCGATCTTGGTGGTGTCGTTCATGAGGTCTTCCCTTCAGGCGGCATGGCCAAAGGGCCGAGGAGCATCGCGCGGAGGGCAGCACTTCGTGCACATGTCGCGGTCCGGGTCGCCGCACCCCGCCCCACCGACGCGTGTTCCCAGCTGGGATGTTCCTATTCGGGGCGCGCGCGTTTGCCTGATCCCGGCTCGGGGCAGGCGTGCGGCCGGGACAACAGCCCGGAGATGGTCATGGCCGCAGATCCCGAGGGGCCCGCGCGCAGGACGCGGCGTCCTTCCGACGAGGACAGCCCACCGGCCCGTACTCCTACGGCCCGGCGGGCCGCGGCGGCCCCACGGCGGCGGCCACGCAAGGTGTCCGCGCCGCAGGCCATCCGGAGTGCGGCTCGGCAGCTCGAAGAACTGCTGGGCCGGGCCCCGGAGTCGGTCTCCGCGGTGAAGCCCGTCGAGGACGGCTGGCAGGCGGACGTCGAAGTGCTGGAGCTGGAGCGGATTCCTCCCACCACCAGTGTGATGGCCACCTACCGGGTCACCCTGGACGCAGAGGGTGAACTGGTCGCCTACGAGCGCACGCGACGGTACAGCCGGGGCCAGATCGACCGGCTCTGACTCGGCGTCGCCCGAAGACCGCGCGGTCGTCCGAAGACGCGTCGTCGTCCGAAGACCCGCCGGCGCCCGAAGCGCCGTCCCGGCCGGTCCGCCGTACCGCGGCCGCCGGAACGCCCGACCGACACGAGAGGAACGGCCACCCGCACATCGCTGCGAGCGACCGGGAACGGAGCCCAGCGTGACAGTCGTACCGCAGTCAGCAGGCGGGGGCGTGGCCTCCCGCGGTGCGGGGCCCGGCGGCGCCGGGTCCGGCAACCTGTACGACATCCTCGAACTCATCCTGGACCGTGGCCTGGTCATCGACGTCTTCGTCCGGGTCTCCCTGGTCGGGATCGAGATCCTCAAGATCGACGCCCGCATCGTGGTCGCCAGCGTGGACACCTATCTCCGTTTCGCGGAGGCCTGCAACCGTCTGGACCTGGAGTCCGGGCGCAAGGCACCCGCCCAGCTGACCGACATCGTCGGCGAGGTCACCGAAGGCGGGGCCAAGGGCAAGAGCAAGGGTGCGCTGACCGGCGCCGTCGAGGCCGTCACCGACGCCGTGCGCGGCGGTCGCGACGAGGAGAAGGAGCCCGCCGAGAAGCGCGAGCGCCCGGCCCGCCGACCGGCCCGGCACCGCGAGGAGTGAACCATGGCCGTCTACGTCTACTCCATCGTCGCCGGCACGCATCCGCTCGACCTGAGCGGCCTCGCGGGAGTCGGAGCGGATCCCGCCGCCCTGCGGACCGTCGACAGCGGACGGCTGACCGCGGTCGTCAGCGACGCGCCGCCCGGCCTGCGCGCCAAACGCCGCGACCTCGCCGCCCACCAGGCGGTGCAGGAGCGCCTCATGGCCGGCGGCACGGTTCTCCCGCTGCGCTTCGGCCTGACCGCCCCCGACGACGACGCCGTCCGCGCGGCCCTCACCGAGAACGCCGAGCAGTACGCGGCCCGGCTGAGCGAACTCGACGGGTGCGCCGAGTTCCACCTCAAGGCGACCGAGGACGAGGAGAGCCTGTTGCGCCGGATCCTGGCGGAGTCGCCGGAGGCCCGGCGCCTCAACGACGAGATCCGCGGCGGGCGCGCCGCCCCCGACGCCCCGGTGGTGCTCGGCGAACTCGTCTCCCAGGAGGTGCGCGCCCGCCAGGAGGCCCTCGCCGCCGGCATCACCCAGGCACTGCGGCCCCACGCGCGCGATGAGCGATCCTCCCCGCCGTCCGGCGACGTCTTCCTGAGCATCTCGTTCCTCGTCGCCCGTGACGGCGAGGACGCCTTCCTGACGGCCGAGAAGGGCCTCGCCGCCGAACTCGGTGACAGCGTGGACCTGCGCCTGCACGGTCCGTTGCCCGCGTACAGCTTCGTCTGAGTCCGAGGACGCGGAGAAGACCACGCGGAGAAGATGATGCGGAGGAAGCGAGGAAGCCATGGGTCTGATCACGCAGATCCTCACCCTGCCGCTGGCCCCCGTCCGCGGCGCCGTGTGGGTGGCCGAACGCATCCAGGAAGCAGCCGAGCAGCAGTACTACGATCCCGCCCCCGTCGAACGCGAACTGGCCGAGCTGGAGCAGGCCCTGCTCGCCGGCGACATCGACGAGGAGACCTTCGACCGGCGGGAGGACGAACTCCTCGACCGGCTGGACGAGATCAGGGCATGGCAGCGCGGGGAGCCGTGACCCGCCCGGCCCCGGCCAGGGGCCCGAACCAGGAGAGGAAGGCCGAACGGTCGTGACACAACCCATCGCCGACAGGTTCGGCTCCACCTCCTCCCGAGCCGCACCGCCCTACGCCCAGGGCTCCTCCGCCAACCTCGCCGACATCCTCGAACGCGTCCTCGACAAGGGCATCGTCATCGCCGGTGACATCCAGATCAACCTGCTCGACATCGAACTGCTCACCATCAAACTGCGCCTGCTGGTCGCCTCGGTGGACAAGGCCAAGGAGATGGGCATCGACTGGTGGGAGCACGATCCCTCGCTCTCCTCGCGCGCCCGGGGCGACCGCCTGCCGGCCGCCGACCGGGAGCCGGCACGGGAACTGGAGGCCGAGAACGAGCGCCTGCGCGGCGAACTCGCCCGGCTGCGGGCGGAGCCGGGCCTGCCACCGGCCGCCGAGGAGCCCCCCGTCCGCCGCCCCGCACGCGCGAAGCGCGCCGCCCCGGCGCCCCGCACGCGACGCACCCGGGAGGAGTGATGGCCGGCACCGTCGTCTACGCCTACGCCATCGCCAGGACCACCGAAGCCCTCGGGCCCGCCGCCGCCGGCGCGCACGGGATCGCCGGCGCCCCGGTGCTGCTCCTGCACGCCGACGACCCCGGGCTCGCGGCGGCCGTCAGCCGCGTCCCCGCCGAGGACTTCCGGCAGGACGCCCTCGCCGAGCACCTGGAGGACCTCCAGTGGCTCGAAACCGCGGCCCGGGCCCACCACGCCGTGGTCGCCGCGCTCGCCGCGGTCACCACCGTCCTCCCGCTGCGCCTCGCGACGGTGTACTTCGACGACGACGGCGTGCGCAGCGCCCTCGACGCCCGCCAGGACGAGTTCACGGCGGCGCTCGACCGGCTCGTGGCGCAGGTCGAATGGGGCGTGAAGATCTATGTCGAGGCTCGGGCACCGGATCCGGTGCCCGAGGGGCCGCCGCCCGCGGACGTCGGGCCGGGCCGGGCCTACCTGCACGCCCGGAGGGCCGTGCGCGACCGGCACGCGGAGCGCTACCGCGCCGCGGAACAGGCGGCGGCCCGGGTGGAGGCCGCCGCGGCCCGACTGGCGGTGGCCCGGGCGCACCACCGCGTCCACAGCGGGGAGCCGGTGGGGGAGCAGGGCGAGAACGTGCTCAACGACGCCTACCTGGTGCCCGTGGAGCGGGCCGGGGTGTTCCGCGAGGACGTCCTGCGGGCGGGGCAGGGGCTGAACGGGGTCCGCGTCGAGGTCACCGGCCCGTGGGCGCCCTACTCCTTCGCCGTGCTGCCCCAGGACGAGCCGACGGGTGGTGAACGGCCGGTATGAACGGTCAGCAGCCCGGGCCGGGCGACCGGTACGGCGGGCAGGAGCCGCTGCCGGACCGCCGGATCGCCCTCGTCGACCTCCTGGACCGGCTGCTGGGCGGGGGTGTCGTCCTCACCGGCGACATCGTGCTGTCCGTCGCCGACGTCGACCTCGTGCGCATCTCGCTGCGGGCCCTGATCGTCTCGATCAGCGGCCCGGAGCTCTCTCCGTGGCGGGACGGCAGGCGGCTCGGCGGTGATGGGCCGTGAGCCCCTCGGACGCCGGTCGGACCGGCGGTGCCGACCGCGCCGGTGACACCGGCCGCGCCGAGCGTGATGGCCGGGGCCGTCGCTACGCGGAGGTCGCCGCGGCCGCCGATCGCGCGTTCCGCCTGCTGCCCGCGTCCCCCGAGGACGGCCGTCGGGTGCGGGACCGGCAGCCCCACCCGGCCCGCAGGATCAACACCGACGGCACCGACCCCGAGAACGTCGAACGGGACCTGGTCCAGCTCGTGCTCACCCTGGTCGAACTCCTGCGGCAGCTCATGGAGCGCCAGGCGCTGCGCCGGGTCGACGCCGGGGACCTCAGCGAGGAGCAGGAGGAGCGACTCGGTGCGACCCTGATGGCGCTACACGACAGGATGGACGACCTCTGCGCCCGCTACGGCCTGAACCGCGCCGACCTGAACCTCGATCTCGGCCCGCTGGGAAGCCTCCTGCCGCCCCCGTAGGCGGCCCCCGGCATCACCGGCCGTCCAGCTATCACCGGCCGTCCAGCTACCACCGGCCGTCCCGCTATCGGCGGCCCCCGCCGTCGGCGGCCCTCCCGCTATCGGCGGTCGCCCCAGACCGAGGCGGCGATGCCGACCCGGTTCCGCACGCCGAGCTTGCGCTGGATGTTCGCCAGGTGGTTCTTGACCGTGCCGGCCGAGATGAACAACTGCTCGGCGATCTCCGCGTTGGTCGCCCCGCCCGAGACCAGCCCGGCGATCTCGGTCTCCCGCGGGGTCAGCGGCTCGGCGGGCTCCGCCTGCGGCGACGCCGGGGCGGGGGCGGCCAGTTGACGCAGCAGCCGGACGGTGACCTGCGGGCTGATCAGGGTGTCACCGGCCACCGCCGCCCGGACCGCCTCGACCAGCAGGGCGGGGCTGGACCGCTTGAGCAGGAAGCCGGCCGCGCCGTGCCGGAGCGCGGCGTGCACGTACTCGTCCAGGTCGAAGGTGGTCACCACGACCACCCGCAGCGGGTCGGCCACCTCGGGCCCGGCCAGCCGCCGGGTCAGTTCCAGGCCGTCCAGCTTCGGCATCCGGATGTCCGCCAGCACCACGTCGGGGCGGAGCAGGCGGGCCTGTTCGAACGCGGCGAGGCCGTCGGCGGCCTCCGCCACCACGGTGAGGTCGGGCTGGGCGTCCAGGATCATCCGGTAGGCCGCGCGGATGTCGTCGTGGTCGTCGGCCAGGAGGACGCGGATGCTCATGAGGCCCCTTCGGCCGGCAGCGGAAACGTGGCGGTGACCAGCCAGCCCTGCCCGGCGCGCCCGGCGTCGAGCGTACCGCCGAGCGCCTCGACCCGGGCGGCCAGGGCGCTCAGGCCGTGCCCGCCCCGGTGCCGGGGCAGGCTCTCGACCGCTCCGCCGTCGTCGGCGACGGTCAACTCCAGCCGCTGCCCGTCGAGTCGGCGGACGGACACGGTGACCGATCGGGCGGCGGGGGCGTGCCGGCGGACATTGGTCAGCGCCTCGACCACGATCCGGTGGACGGTGGCCCCGGCCTCCCGGCCGACCGGCCGCTCCGGCAGGTCGAGCCGGACCTCGGCGGCCCCCGAGGCGGTGAACCGTTCGGCCAGCGCGGGGAGTTCGGCCAGGCCGGGCTGCGGGGCCCGGCGGCCGGCGGCGTCCCCGTCCGGGGTGCGCAGCAGGGCGACCGTCCGGTCCAGCGAGGAGAGCGCCTGCTGGCCGGACTGCTCGATCCGCCGGAACACCTCGGCCAGTTCGGGGTGCGGCTCCGCCAGGAAGCCGCCGGCCTGGGCCAGCGCGACCATCCCGCTGACGTCGTGGGCCACGAAGTCGTGCAGGTCGTGGGCGAGTTCCAGCTGTTCGGCCCGGCGTGCGGCCGCCACCTCGCGGCGCCGCAGGCCGTCCAGCGACCAGAGGTAGAAGCCGACCAGCGCCGCCCCCAGGGCCCCGACCGCGCCGAAGCCGAGGAGTCCGACCTGCTGCCAGCCCTCGACCGGCGCGGCATAGCGCAGCGGCCAGCAGAGCAGCGCCGCCGCCAGGACCCCGACGGCCACCCGTCCCCGGCCGGTGCGCACCGTCATCGTCACCAGGACCAGCAGCCCGATCAGTTCGGCCACTCCGACCGGCCCCGCCGGGCCGTCCTCGCCGAAGCCGCCCAGCGCCGCCCCGACGGCGGTCAGCGCGAGCGAGGCCACCCCCGCCGCCGCCGTCGGCCGTGGCCGCCCGATCCGCACTGCGGCCGCCACCGCGAGCACCGGCACGATGCTCCCCCATTCCCCGATCATGCGCCCAGCCTATGCACCGGGCGGCGCCGCCACCCGTGCCGAACGGCACAGGCCGGGGCGGCGGGGCGCCCGCGGACCTCCCGATCGGCACCTGCCGCCGGTACCGGCCCCGCCGCCAGGCTGGAGGCACACCGAACGACGAGAGGAACTCCGATGCTGGGCACCGCAGTCACCCCCACCACCAGTGCCGTCGCCACCCCGCTCCCGTACCGGCCCGCCGCACCGTGGGCGGTCCGGGTGGCCAAGGTCGCGGCGCTGACCGCCGTCCCGTCCGGGCTCTGGCGGGTCGCCCTGGGCGTCGGCATCCCGGTCGGATTCTCCGGGGCGATGGAACGGCAGATGACGGCCCACATGCCGGGCTGGGCCACCCTCTACGTGCTCGCCCTGAGCGCGCTCGCCGAGGCGCTGGCCTTCCTCTCCCTGGGCCTGGTCCGCCCCTGGGGCCGGGTCACCCCCAGCTGGCTGCCGCTGATCGGCGGCCGCCGGGTGCGTCCATGGGCCGCCGTGGTCCCCGCCGGACTGGGGGCGGTGGCGGTCACCGCGCTCACCTTCGCCGCCGGCTTCGGCGGGTGGTACGGCCCGAACGCCATGGGCGATCCGGAGGCCCCGCACGGCCTGGCCGGTCTGGCCATGACCCTCTGCTACGCCCCGCTGCTGCTCTGGGGCCCGTTGCTCGCGATCGTCACCGTGGACTACCACCGCCGTTCCAGGGCCGGCGCGCGCTGATCCGTCGCCGCGGGGCCGGCCCGGCGCCGCCGGGGCGTGCGGGCCCGGTCCCGCTTCCCGACGCCGGGTGCCGCCATCCCGGAACCACGGAGGTGTGTCGTACGTCGTAATCGGGGGTGATCGGCCGGGGGGACAGGCCGCCCGGCACGTTAGGCTGCGTCTTTCGGGGAGCGGCCTGGTGCCGCCATCGGATCGTCGTCGAGACCCACCGGACCGGGCACGGCCCGTCCCACGAACGGATCTCGTCCTGCCACGGAGGTACGGCCTTGCACATCGACGCCTGGATCGAGAGCGTCCCACCGGGTGCGGTGTACGCCCTGGTCGCGCTGATCATCGGGCTGGAGTCCCTGGGCATCCCGCTGCCCGGCGAGATCGCCCTGGTGTCGGCGGCCCTGCTGTCCGCCCGCGGTGTGGTCAGCCCGGTCTGGGTCGCGGTCTGCGCGATCCTCGGGGCGATCATCGGCGACTCGATCGGCTACTCGATCGGGCGCAAGGGCGGCAAGCCGCTGTTCGAGAAGCTCGGACGGAAGTTCCCCAAGCACTTCGGGCCGGACCACCTGGCCAGTGCCGAGCGCTCGTTCCAGAAGTGGGGCATGTGGGCGGTCTTCTTCGGCCGCTTCATCGCGCTGCTGCGGATCTTCGCCGGCCCGCTCGCGGGCGCGCTGAAGATGCCGTACTGGAAGTTCCTGATCGCCAACGTGCTGGGCGGCGTGGTCTGGGCCGGCGGCACCACCCTGCTGGTGTACCAGGTCGGCAAGGTCGCCGAGCAGTGGCTGTCGCGCTTCTCCTGGGTGGGTCTGCTGCTGGCCGCGGCCGGCGGCGCCCTCTCGGCCTGGCTGATGAAGCGCCGGGCCGGCAAGGCCGCCCGGGCCCACGAGGCCGAGGAGGCGGCGGCCGCCGCCGAGCCCGCGGTGGGCGCTCCCGCGGTGGACTGATCGGCACCGGAGCGTTCCAGCAGAGCAGTCCTCCCGCCGGGGTAGCATCGGGCTACCCCGGCGGTGGCATGTAAAGCAGCAGGTGGAGGGCGTTGTGGCGGAGCAGACGTGGGACGCGGTGGATGCCTACTTCTCCGAGCGGCTGGTCGGGCACGACCCGGTGCTGGAGGCCGCGACGGCCGCCGCCGAAGCCGCGGGGCTGCCGCCCATCGCGGTGGCGCCCAACCAGGGCAAGCTGCTGCAGCTGCTGGCCCTCACCCAGGGCGCGCGGCGCATCCTGGAGGTCGGCACGCTCGGCGGCTACAGCGCGATCTGGCTGGCCCGGGCACTGCCCGCCGACGGCACCCTGATCACCCTGGAGATCGACCCGGCGCACGCCGAGGTCGCCCGGGCGAACCTCGCGCGGGCGGGCCTGGAGAAGGTCGCCGAGGTCCGGCTCGGCCGCGCCGCCGAGTCGCTGGCCGCGCTGGTGGCGGACGGCGCCGAGCCGTTCGACCTGGTCTTCATCGACGCCGACAAGCAGAGCAACCCCGAGTACTTCGCCCGGGCGCTGGAGCTCACCGCCCCGGGCTCGCTGATCGTGGTCGACAACGTGGTGCGCCGCGGCGCCGTCGCCGACCCGGACAGCGACGACCCGGCGGTGGTCGCGATCCGCCGGCTGCACGACCTGATCGCCGCCGAGCCGCGGGTGTCCGCGACCTCCGTACAGACGGTCGGCAGCAAGGGCTACGACGGTTTCACCCTGGCCCGCGTCCAGCGCTGAGCAGCGCGCGACGGCGCCGGGCAGGGACGAGCGAGGGAGAAGAGAGAGCATGCGGATCGGACTGCTGGGCACCGGCCCCTGGGCGGAGCGGGTGCACGCGCCCGTACTGGCGGAGCACCCCGACTTCGAGCTCGCGGGCGTCTGGGGCCGCCGGCCCGAGGCGGCCGCCGCGCTCGGCGAGGCGCACGGTGTGCCCGGCCACCAGGACCTCGACCGGCTGCTCGCCGAGGTGGACGCCGTCTCCATCGCGCTGCCGCCGACCGTCCAGGCGGACCTCGCGGTGCGCGCCGCCGAGGCCGGCTGCCACCTGCTGCTGGACAAGCCGGTCGCGCTGACCGTCCCGGACGCCCGGCGTGTCGTCCAGGCCACCGAGGCGCACGGCGTCGCCACGGTGGTCTTCTTCACCGTCCGCTTCGGCGGCGAGCAGCTGCCGTGGATCGAGAAGCAGGCCGCCACCGGCGGCTGGTTCACCGGTCGCTCCGACTGGCTCGGCTCGGTCTTCGCATCCGACAGCACCAGCCCGTACGCGGCCTCGCCCTGGCGGCAGGAGAAGGGCGCGCTCTGGGACGTCGGCCCCCACGCGCTCTCGGTGCTGCTCCCGGTGCTGGGCGACGCGGTCCGGGTGACCGCGGTCGCCGGCCCCCGGGACACCGTCCACCTCGTGCTGCTGCACGCCGGCGGCGCGTCCAGCACCCTCGCGCTCAGCCTGACCGCCCCGCTCGCGGCCGGCGGCACGGGCATGGAGCTGCGCGGCGAGTCGGGCGTCGTCCACCTCCCCGAGCGCGGCGAGGGCCCGCTGGCCGCGCTCCACCGCGCCCTGGACGCCCTGCGCGACTCCGCCCGCACCGGCGAGCCCCACCCCTGCGGCGCGGCCTTCGGCCTGCGGGTGGTCGAGATCCTCTCCGCCGCCGAGCGCTCGCTGGCCACCGCCGCCCCGGTCGACGTCTGACGGGCCGCGCCCGTGCGGCGGCCGTCCGACGCGACCGCCGCCCCACGGCCGGGGCCGCGACACCCGGTCCCGGAGCGCGGCCGACGTGCTCGGCCGGTTCGGCGGCGTGCCGAACCCCCCTCTGGCGGCGGGCGGTGTTCGTGCGGAACCGTGGGGGCAGGACGTTCGCGAGCCGGAGAGAGCTGCCCCATGACGGAGACGGTGCTGCACCACCACCGGGAACTGACGGCGGCCCTGCGCCGGGCGCTGGTCGCGCTGTACGCGCAGGTGCGGGCGCCGTTGCTGCACCTGCCGAACTACGCCGTCGCGGCCTTCGTCGAGCGCCTGGAGCTGCACAGCGGGCAGCCGGGGTTCGAGGCCGTCCTCGGGTACGACGGCACCGAGCCGGTCGGGTACGCGTACGGCAACACCGTGGAGTCCGGAGACCGCTGGTGGGCCCGGCTGGCCAGGGCGACGCCTCCGGAGCTGACGGCGGCGCCGACCTTCGCGCTCAGGGAGCTGGGGGTGCGCGCACGCTGGCGCGGCACCGGTGCTGCCCGCCGGATCCACGAGGGGCTCGCGGGCGGCCGTGGGGAGGAGCGCGTCATGCTGATGGTTAACCCCGCGGCCGGGGGTGGCAGGGTGCTCGCCCTGTACGAGGCGTGGGGCTACCAGGTCGTGAACGAGGTCCCGCCCACCGCCGAGGCGCCGCCGTTGGTGGCGATGGCCCGGGCGTGCCGGTGGCCCGACGGCGGCGCACCCGGGAACTGACGTCCGGCCGGGTGGCCGCCGGCCTACCAGCCCTGGGGCGGTGCCTCCGGTCGGCGGTCGGCGGGGCGGGCCGGGGGGATGGGCGGGGCGGTGAAGTCGCGCGGGCCGGTCCACAGGGCGGGCACGGCGTCGCTGCGGCGGGCCAGTTCGTAGGCCAGGGCCTCGTAGTTGACGCGCCAGCCGTGGAAGTGCGGCCAGGCGTCGGCGGCGGAGCGTTCGCGGGGGAACCCGGCGGCGGTGATCATCGCCACCGCCGCGTCGAACTCGGTGAAGCTGAGGCGGATCGGGCTGTCCGGCGCCGGGTCCGGGTCGAAGGCGACGCGCAGCGAGCTGCCGACGTCGCGCAGCGCGGTGAAGCCGGCCCGCAGGACGAGGCGGGCCTCCGGGGGCGCCGAGCGCGGGTTGATCGCCAGGTGGATCGCGGCGGCGTCCATGACGGCGATCAGGCCCACCACCCAGCTGCGGTTCGGCTGCGGGGAGCGGAACGACAGCAGTACGGGGTAGTTGGAGTGGCTCTCGCCGATGTCGGCGGCGAGCCGCTCCCAGTCGCGGTAGAGCTGGGGGAGCGCCGTCTCGGTGTCCACGAGGGACTGCCGGGCCAGCAGCTCCGGGCCCCAGGCGGGTTCGCCGGCCCGGGACTTGAGGAGCGTCACCTCCACCTCGCGGCGGTTGTAGGCGCCGTACAGGGTCGGCAGGTAGGCGATCTGCAGGGCGATCACCAGCGGGCCGCTGGCGGCGGCCAAGAAGTCGATGACCGAGAGGTGGAGCCGGTCCCCGCTGGCGAAGCCGAGGGTGAAGAGGCTGGAGCCGGCCTCCCGGAAGGAGACCGCCCAGTTCAGCCGCGAGGTGCCGTGCAGCAGCAGGGTGTACGCGAGCAGCATGCTGCCGAGCCACACCCCGAGCATGCCCAGCAGGATCAGCGGCGCCAGCCAGGTCTGCGCCCGGTCCTGGGCGCGGTAGCCGCCGAAGGGCGTGGCGGACAGCCGCAGCAGCGCCCGCAGGCCCCGCCAGAGCCGGTGCACCAGGGAGGAGTACAGGCCGCGCGGCACGACCAGGGTGCGCAGGATGCTCGCGACGGTGAGCACCAGGATCAGCGCGCCGGCCAGGGTGTGGATCAACCTCATGGCGACATTGTGGCGGTACGGCGGCATTGACAGCGCACAGCCCTCCGCTGAATGCTAAGCAAGCGCTTAGTCAGAAACGCTGACCAGGAGAGTGAGCCCATGCCCGACACCCCCGCCGACCCGCCCGGCCTGGACCTCGACCGGCTCCGCGGCCATCTGGACCGCGAACTGCCCGGCACCGTCCGGGGCGCGCTGCGGGCCGAGCTGATCGAGGGCGGCCGCTCCAACCTCACCTACCTGCTGACCGACGGCACCTCCCGCTGGGTGCTGCGCCGCCCGCCGCTCGGGCACGTGCTGGCCACCGCCCACGACATGGGCCGCGAGCACCGGGTGATGACCGCCCTGCGCGGCACCGGCGTCCCCGTCCCCGCCACCCTGCTGCTGGACACCGGCGCGGACGTCCTCGGCGCGCCCTGGTACCTGATGGAGTACGTCCCCGGCACCGCGCACCGCGACGCCGGCCCGCTCGCCGCCCTCGGCGAGAAGCGCGTCCACGCCCTCGGCGAGCAGTTGGTCGACACCCTCGCCGCCCTCCACCGGATCGACCCGGCCGCCGTCGGCCTCGCCGACTTCGGCCGCCCCGAGGGCTTCCTGGCGCGCCAGCTGCGCCGCTGGTCCACCCAGCTCGCCGCCTCCCGCAGCCGGGACCTGCCCGGCGTCGACCGGCTGCACGAGCTGCTCGCCGCCCGGCTGCCCGACTCCCCGGCGCCCGCGCTCGTCCACGGCGACTACCGGCTGGACAACGTGCTCGTCGACGGGCACGACGCCATCACCGCCGTCCTGGACTGGGAGATGTCCACCCTCGGTGACCCGCTCACCGACGTCGGCCTGCTGGTGATGTACACCGAACTCGCCGGTGTCGGCGGCGGCATCATCCCCTCCGCCGCCACCGCCCCCGGCTTCCCCGCCGCCGCCGAACTCGTCACCCGCTACGCCGAACTCACCGGACGCGCCGCCGCCGACCTCGACTGGTACGTGGCCTTCGCCTCCTTCAAGCTCGCCGTCGTCGCCGAGGGCATCCACTTCCGCTTCCGGCAGGGCCGCACCCTCGGCGCCGGCTTCGAGCGGGCCGCCGAGATCGCACCCGTCCTCGCCGAACACGGCCTGACCACCCTCACCGCCCGGTAGGAGCACCGACCGATGGATTTCGCCTACGACGCCCGGACCGAAGAGCTGCGCGAGCGCCTGCTGACCTTCATGGACCGGCACGTGTACCCGGCCGAAGCCGTCCTGGAGGCCCAGTTGGCCGACCCCGGCCGGCCCGCCTGGGACGTGCCGCCGATCGTCGCCGAGCTGCAGGCCGAGGCCCGCGAGCAGGGCCTGTGGAACCTCTTCCTGCCGGACCACCCGGACCACGCGGACCACCCGGACCGGCCGGGGCAGGGCGGCGCCGGCCTGACCAACCTCCAGTACGCGCCGCTCGCCGAGATCACCGGGCGCAGCCCGCAGCTCGCGCCGCCCGCCCTCAACTGCGCCGCCCCGGACACCGGCAACATGGAGCTGCTCGCCCAGTTCGGCTCCGCCGAGCAGCGCGAGCGGTGGCTGCGGCCCCTGCTGGACGCCGAGATCCGCTCCGCCTTCGCGATGACCGAGCCCGACGTCGCCTCCTCGGACGCCACCAACATCGCCACCCGGATCGAGCGCGACGGCGACGAGTACGTCGTGACCGGGCGCAAGTGGTACATCACCGGCGCGATGAACCCGCGCTGCCGGATCTTCATCGTGATGGGCAAGACCGACCCCGGCGCCGAGCCGCACCGTCAGCAGAGCATGATCCTCGTCCCGCGCGACACCCCCGGGGTCACCGTCCGGCGGGGCATGAAGGTGTTCGGCTACGACGACGCCGACCACGGCGGCCACGCCGAGGTCCACTTCGACGGCGTCCGGGTCCCGGCCGGCCACCTGATCGGCGCCGAGGGCTCCGGCTTCGCGATCGCCCAGGCCAGGCTCGGGCCCGGCCGGATCCACCACTGCATGCGGGCGATCGGCATCGCCGAACGCGCCGTCGAGCTGATGTGCCGCCGGACGCTGGACCGGGTGGCCTTCGGGCGCCCGCTCGCGGAGCAGGGCGTGGTGCAGGACTGGATCGCCGAATCCCGGGTCCGGATCGAGCAGTTGAGGCTGCTGGTGCTGAAGACCGCCTGGCTGATGGACACCGTGGGCAACCGCGGCGCGCACGCCGAGATCCAGGCCATCAAGATCGCCACCCCGCGCACCGTCGAATGGATCCTCGACAAGGCCGTCCAGGCCCACGGCGCGGCCGGCGTCAGTCAGGACACCCCGCTCGCCCAGCTCTGGGCCGGCAACCGCACACTGCGCCTGGCCGACGGACCGGACGAGGTGCACAAGCGCTCGCTGGCCCGGCGCGAGCTCAAGCGCCACCGGGCGGGCGACCGCTAGGGGGTGTCGGCAGAGTCCCGCCGGGTCCGCGACGCGACTTTGCCAACACCCTGGGCACGGGCCGCCGGGCGGGTGACCGTCGGGCACCCCGCCCGGCGTGTCATACCGCGGTAGCACGGCGGCAATTGGCTCCGCGGTATGACGTTCGTGCACCACCCCGGCCCGTACGGTCACGGTACGGGCCGGGCCGGTGGGCGGCGGCCGTCGACGGTGAGGAGCTGGGGGAGCCATGCGGGGAGTGACGCGGGAGGTCGTGCGGGGTGTCACGCGCAGGCGGGGGCCGGGGCAGGGCAGGCGGACCGGGATCGCGGCGCTGCTGGCGGCCACGGCGGTGCTGGGCACGGCGGTCGCGCCGGCGGCGGCGCTGGACGCGCCGGCCGTGGCGGAGCGCCGGGCCCGCGCCTGGCTGCCGCAGCCCACCGGGCCGTACCCGGTCGGCACCACCTCGCTGCACCTCACCGACGCCGGACGGGCGGACCCGTGGCAGCCCGGGCGGGCCCGGGAACTGATGATCAGCCTCTGGTACCCGACCGCGCGCCCCGCGGTCGGCGACGAACGGGCCCGCTCCATGGAGCCGGGCGCCGCCGAGCACTTCGGCGGCGACGGCGGCGCCGCCGTCTTCAACTACCGCGCGGCGAGCGGGCGGACGGACTGGTCGGCGATCCGCACGCACGCCCGCCAGGACGCGCCCGCCCTGCCCGGCGGCGGCCGCCCGCGCCCGGTGGTGCTCTACTCGGCCGGGCTCGGCGACCCCCGCACCTGGGGCACCGGCCTGGTCGAGGACCTCGCCTCGCGCGGCTACGTGGTGGTCACCGTCGACCACACCTACGACGCCTCCGAGGTGGCCTTCCCGGACGGCGGCCTGGCCACGTCGGTCTTCCCCGGCATGCTCGGCACGCCCGACCTCGACATCGGCGCCCTGCTGCGCAAGGCGATGCGGGCCCGGGTCGACGACACCCGCTTCGTCCTGGACGAACTGGCCGCGCTGCGCACCGACCGGCGGCTCCCGGCCGGGCTCGGGAGCTCGCTGGACCTGACCCGGATCGGCATGGTGGGCCACTCGGCCGGCGGCTTCACCGCCGTCCAGACCATGCACGACGACCCGCGCGTCACCGCCGGCGTCAACATGGACGGCCAGCTGCACTTCCCCGGGCCGACCGGCGAGGGCGTCTTCCTGAGCAGCGTCGCCGAGGACGGTCTGGACCGCCCGTTCCTGCTGATGGGCACCCACAGCGCGGACTCCGGCGACTACCACCACCAGCCCGGCTGGGACGCCCTCTGGCAGCACAGCCGGGGCTGGCGCGCCGACGTCACACTGGCCGGTTCCCAGCACGGCTCGTACACCGACGCGCAGTCGCTGCTGCCCCAACTCGCCCGGCAGGGCGCGGTGGACGGCGAGGCGCTGCGGGCCGACGTCGGTGAAGTCCGCCCGGAGCGGGCCGTGCTCGCCACCCGGGCGTACGTGGCCTCGTTCTTCGACCGGTGGCTGCGCGGGCACGACGACCACCTGCTGGACGGGCCCTCGCCGCGCTTCCCGGAGATGGAGTTCGCCCGCTGACACGGGCCCGGGGCGGCTCGGGGGCGGGCCGGGGCGGCACCGGCCCCGGGCGCGGTCAGCGGATCTCGGAGTCCGGGTTGGCGGCGTCCCAGTCGCGCCGGGAGCCGAGGATCGCGTCGTGGTGGTCGTAGGACCAGTCCACCATGGCCCGGATCAGATGGGTCAGGCTGTGGCCGACCGCGGTCAGCTCGTAGTCCACCTGCGGCGGGACGGTCGGGTGGACGGTCCGCGACACCAGCCCGTCCCGCTCCAGCCGGCGTACCGTCAGGGTCAGCATCCGCTGCGAGATGCCCGGCACGGCGCGCTGGAGTTCGCGGAACCGCCGGACGCCCTGGGCGAGTTCGACCACCACCAGGACGGACCACTTGTCGCCGAGCCGGTCCAGCAGTCCGCGGATCCCGCAGTCCACGCCGTCCTCGCACCAGACCACCGGCCGGGGGGTGGTTACCGCGGTGTGCCCCACTGACATCGAAGTGCCTCCTTACGCCGAACGGTCAGGGTACCGAGGATGGTCACCGGGCGGCGCGGAGAGCCGCGGGCCCGGAACCGATCCTGGAGGTCGTGGTGCTTCTCGTCACCGGTGTCAACGGAGGACTCGGCGCTCTGGTGCTGGAGCGGCTGGCCGCGCTGCCGGGCGGGCTCGACGGGGTGCTGGCCGGCAGCCGCACCCCGGAGCGGACCCCGGTGGCCGGGGTACCCGTCCGGACGGTGGACTTCGACCGGCCGCGGACCCTGGCGGCCGCCTTCGCCGGGGTGCGGACGCTGCTGCTGATCTCGGCCGGCTACGGCGAGGACGACGTGGTGACCGCCCGTCACCGGGCCGCGATCGAGGCCGCCGAGCGGGCCGGCGTCGAGCACGTGGTCTACACCAGCCTCTCCGGCGATGGCGACCACCTGGCCTACGCGCTGGCGCACCGCTGGACCGAGCGGCGACTGCGCGAGTCCGCCTCGCTGCGCTGGACGATCCTGCGCAACGGGCTCTACGCCGAACTGCTGGGCTCGCTGGCCACGCCGGACCGGGACGGTGTGATCACCGCGCCGCTCGGCGACGGCCGGCTGGCGGCGGTCGCCCGCGCGGACCTGGCCGAGGTCGCGGCCACCGTGGCGCTGGCCCCGGCCGGGCACGCCGGGCGGGTCTACGAGCTGGTCGGCGAGGAGGCGGTGGGCGGCGCGGACGTCGCGGCGGCGCTGTCCCGGGCCGGCGGACGGACGGTCGAGTACCGGCCCGGCACGCTGGCCGGGGCGCGGGCGGCCGCGGCGGCCTCGGGCGCCGCGGACTTCCAGGTGCCGATGGTGGCCGGGACGTACTCGGCGATCGCCCACGGCTTCCTGGCCGGGCCGGGCAAGCCGGGGGACCTCGCCGCCCTGCTCGGCCGCCCGCCGCACCCGGCCCTGGACGTGATCGCGCAGGGCGCGGGAGCGGCCGCGGACTCGGCCGGGTGACCGGGGCGCGGTCCCGCCGGTGCTACTCCCCGAGCACCACCAGCCGGCCGGTGCTGCGGCCGTCGGCGACCCGTTGGACGGCCTCGGCCGCCCCGGAGAGCGGGAGGCGCCCGCTCACCAGCGGTCGCACCACACCGGCCCGGGCCAGCCGGGTCAGCTCCTCGTGGGCGGCCAGCACGGCCTGCGGGTCACGGGTGTTGTAGAGGCCCCAGTGCAGGCCGAGGATGCTGTAGTTCTTCACCAGCGCGTGGTTCAGCGCGGGCGCCGGGATCTCGCCGGCGGCGAAGCCGACCACCACGATCCGGCCCTCGAAGGCGACGCACCGGGCGGAGCCGGTGTAGGCCGCGCCGCCGACCGGGTCGAAGACCACGTCCGCGCCGTGTCCGCCGGTGGCCTCCTTGACCGCCGCGGTGAAGTCCTCGGCGGTCCGGTCCACCACCAGGTCGGCGCCGAGCTCGCGGGCGACGGCCGCCTTCGCGGGGCCGCCGACCACGGCGATCACCCGCGCGCCGGCCGCCCGGCCGAGCTGGACGGCGGCGCTGCCGACCCCGCCCGCCGCCGCGTGCACCAGCAGCGTCTCGCCGGCCCGCAGGGCGGCCCGCCGGTGCAGCGCGAACCAGGCGGTCTGGTAGCCGATGTGCAGGGCGGCGGCCTCCGCGTCGTCCAGCGCCGCCGGGGCCGGGAAGGCCGCCGCGGCGTCCAGCAGGGCGTACTCGGCGAAGGCGCCGGCGGGCAGCAGCGGGGTGCCGATCAGCCGCTCCCCGGCGCGCTCGCCCGCGACCACCTCGCCGCAGAGCTCGACGCCGGGGGTGAACGGCAGCGGCGGGCGGACCTGGTACTGGCCGCGCACCATCAGCGCGTCCGGGAAGTTGACCGCGGCGGCCTTCACCCGGACCAGCAGCTGCCCGGGCCCGGGAGCCGGGCGCGGTACGTCCTCGGCCAGCCGCAGCACCTCGCGCGGCTCGCCCAGCTCGGTGACCTGCCAGGCCCTCACAGCGCCTCGTTCCTTTCGAGCTCCCGCTGGAGCCGGTTCATGCCGCCGAGCCAGCGGTCCGGCTCGGTGGCGCGGGCGGCGTAGTACTCGGCGACCTCGGGGTGCGGCAGGACGAGGAAGCGGTCCTCGCGCAGCGCGGTCAGCAGGGCCCCGGCGACGTCCTCCGGGTCCAGCGCGGTCGGTGCCAGCAGGGCCTCGCCGACCGCGCCGGTCGAGGCCAGCATGTCGGTGCGCACCCCTTGCGGGCAGAGGGCGTGCACCCGCACGCCCCGGTGGCGGTAGGTGGCGGCGAGCCACTCGGCGAACGCGAGCGCGCCGTGCTTGGTGACGGCGTACGGGGCCGAGCCGAGCATGGTGAGCAGCCCGGCGGCCGAGACGGTGGCCACGAACCGTCCGCTGCCGCGCTCCAGCCAGCGGGGGAGCAGCAGGTCGGCGGCGCGTACGTGGGCGAGCACGTTGACCTCCCAGGCGCTCGCCCAGGCGGCGGCCGGCGCGCCGGCCCCGCCGACCGGGGCGACGCCGGCGTTGGCGCACCAGACGTCGATGTCGCCGAGCGCCGCCCGGGCGGCGTCGACCAGCGCGGCGACACCCTCGGCGGAGGCCGCGTCGCCGGGCACCGCGGCGGCGCCGCAGTCCGCGGCCACCTGCCGGGCGGCCGCGGCGTCGAGGTCGTTGACGACCACCCGGGCACCGGCCGCGGCGAAGGCGCGGGCCAGCGCGGCCCCGATCCCCCGCCCGGCGCCGGTGACCACCACGCCCTGGCCCGCGTACTCGGCGGCCGGGCTCCCGTGTTCGTCCGTCACGGCGGTCACATCCCGCCGCCGAGGGTGACGCCGCCGTCGACGACCAGGGTCTGGCCGGTGATCCAGGCGGCGTCGGAGGAGAGCAGGAAGGCGACCGCGCCCGCGACGTCCTCCGGGACGCCGAGGCGGCCCAGCGGGTACGCGGCGGCGACCTGCTCCTCGCGGCCCTCGTAGAGCGCCGCGGCGAACTTCGTCTTGACCACGGCCGGTGCCACCGCGTTCACCCGGATGCCCCGGGGACCGAGTTCGGCGGCCAGCTCGGTGGTCAGCCGCATCAGGGCGGCCTTCGAGACGCCGTACATGCCGATGCCCAGGGAGGCGCGGATACCGGTGATCGAGGCGACGTTGACCACCGAGCCGCCGTGCTCGCCCATCCAGGCGGCGTGCGCGCGGCGGGTCCAGCCGAGCGGGGCGAGCACGTTGACGGCCAGGATCTTGGCGGCGGCCGCCTCGTCGGTGTCCAGGACCGGGCCGAAGACCGGGTTGATGCCGGTGTTGTTGACCAGGTGGTCCAGCCGGCCGAAGGCCTCCATCGTGCGGGCCACCGCTTCGTCCTGGTGGGCCGGGTCGTCCGCCTTCCCCGCGACGCCGATGGCGACCTCGGGGCCGCCCAGGTCGCGGACGGCCTCGGCGAGCGGCTCGGCGGTGCGGGCGGTCAGGCAGACCCGGGCCCCGCGGGCGACCAGCTCGCGCGCGATCCCGAGGCCGATGCCCCGGCTGGATCCGGTGACGACGGCCACCTGGCCCTTGAAGGAGTGCACCACGGAGGGTCCTTTCGCACGGTTCTGCGGAGTTGTCGGGTCCCGCGCCGTCCGGCCGGCCCGGCCGCCAAGGGTTGCCGGGCCGGCCGGACGGACCACCCGACCGGGCTCGTGACTAAGCGCTTGCTTAGCATGCTGTCGGTGCGGGACCCTGTCAACAGTCGGCCGGGCCTCCCGGCCGCCGCAGCCGGAATTCCGGTACGACTCATCTGCGAGGATGGCGCCATGACCAGCACGCCCATCGCCGAGCTCTGGCCGGCCCTGCCCGGCGCCGCCGACACCCGCCCCGAGGCGGCGTTCCGGCTGCTCCAGGCCGCCGTCGAGTCCTTCGCGGAGCGCGGCTTCCACGCCACCACCACCCGGGACATCGCCACCGCCGCCGGGATGAGCCCGGCCGCGCTCTACATCCACTACCCGTCCAAGGCCGCCCTGCTGGCCGAGATCAGCCGGGCCGGCCACGCGGCCACCCTCACCCTGGTCCGCGACGCGGTGGCCGGCGAGGGCGAGCCGGTGGCCCGGATGCGGCGCCTGGTGGAGGAGTTCACGGCCTGGCACGCCCGGGCGCGGACGGTCGGCAGGGTGGTCAACTACGAGCTGCACGCACTGCCGGAGGACGCCTACACGGTGGTCGCCGCGCTGCGGCTGGACATCGAGCGCGAGGTCAGCTCCCTCATCGCGGCGGGCGTCGCGGCCGGCGCCTTCGAGGTCGCCGAGGTCCGCACGGCGGCCCGCGCCGTCACCTCGCTGGGCATCGACGTGTCCCGCTGGTACACCGACCGCAGCAGCGAGAGCCCGGAGGAACTCGGGCGCCGCTACGGCGAGCTGGTGCTGCGGATGCTCGGCGCGCGGGTCGGCTGAGGGCGGGGCGCGGGTCGGGTACGCGGCGCGCGGGTCGGGTACGCGGCGCGCGGTCGGGGCGCGGGTCGGGTGCGCGGGGCTAAGGCTTCACGGCGGTGTGCACGAACCACGAGACGTACTCCCGCACCTGGTACATCTCCACCACCGACCGCAGGTTGAGCCACTTCTCGGCCGGCCCGAACAGCCGCAGCAGGGCGTACGGCAGCCGGAAGTAGGCGTAGAGCGCGTCGGAGGTCGGCCGGTAGCGGGCGGTGGCGTCCAGGGCCTCCTCGACCCGGAAGCCCGCCCGGGCGAGCAGCACGCTCAGGCTGCGGGAGTCGTACCGCTTGGCCCCGGGGAAGACCATCGCGTCCATGAACGGGTCCAGCACCGCGTGCCCCTCGGGGCTGATCTCCTCCGGCGGCGCGCCCACCGGGCCGAGCAGCACCAGGCGCCCGCCCGGCCGCAGCACCCGGTGGAACTCCGCCAGCGCCCGCTCGGGGTCGTAGGCGTGCACCAGGGTTTCCATCGAGTAGACGCCGTCGAAGGAGCCGTCCGGGAACTCCAGGTCGTGGTAGTCGCCCCAGGAGAAGCTCGTCCGCTCCTCCAGCGCCGCGCGGGCGCTGAGCCGGCGGGCCTCGCGGACGTGGAAGTCCAGCACGTCGACGCCGGTGACCCGCAGGCCGAACCGGGAGGCCATCTGCCGCGCCACCACCCCGGCGCCGCAGCCGGCGTCCAGCACCCGTGACCCGGCGGGCAGCGACAGCTTCCGGCCGAGGACGCCCTCCAGCCGGCGCTGCGCCTGCCAGCACCGCCACTTCGACTGGCCCGGTTCGGTCCACCCCCAGTGCCGGGCGTTGCGACAGACGAGCGTGTAGAAGAGCCTGCTCCCCGGGCGCCCGTACACCCGCCGGAGCCCGGTGAGATCGAGTTCGCCACTGACCATCTGAACCTGCCCGGTCTTGCGCTGCTGCGCGGCCCAGCTGCTCCGTGCCGCGGCTGTCCCGCCCAAGCTACCGACGCGCCCCCGGGCCCGCCGTCCGGTGCGCCCGCCCGGGTGGCCCGCGTCCGGGGCCCGGACGGCCAGGGCGGGCCGGGCGGCCCGATCCGGGCGTTCCGGAGTCTTGTGCCGGGGCCGGGACATGCCAGATGATCACGGTGTTCGGTCATGATCCACTCACGGGTCGTGGCCCCGACAGGTCTGATCGACGGGGGTTGGCGATGTCCACACATTCCACGCACGGCACGCGGTCCGGGGCCTCCGGGCCCGAGGGCGAGGGCGGCCCGGGGCGCCGTCCGGGCCGGCGCGCCCTGCTCGCCGGGCTGACCGGCGCGGGCGCCGTGGCCGGGAGCCTGGCGCTCGGCGGCCAGAGCGCCCTCGCCGCGCCCGCCGCGGTGGCGGCCGGTGCGGGCGGGTACGTGGTCGACGTGGTCGCCAAGGGCGCCGACCCGACCGGGGCCACGCCCAGCGACACCGCCTTCCGGGAGGCCGTGGCCGAGGTCCTCGCCGGTGCGCCGGAGACCGGCGTCACCCCGAGGAAGGTCCTGCTGATCCCGCCGGGCACCTACCTGCTCACCCAGCCCGACAGCCTGCTGCCGGCTACCCAGAACACCGACCGCGCCAAGCAGAGCGTCATCGACGGCATCTCGATCACGGGGTTCGGCAAGCGCCTCTCCCGCATCGTGTACGCGCCGACGGTCCGCGACACCGTGTTCTGGCGGAACATGGACCGCTACCGGAACATCCGGATCAGCGGCCTGACCTTCGAGAGCCAGGACGCCACCGCGACGTTCAACTACTCGTACTCCTCCAAGACCTTCGGCGTGCAGGACACCTGGTACACCGACGTCGACTGGCGCGGCACCTGGAAGGCCGGCATCGTCCTCGACGGCCCCACCGCCAACTCCAACCTCAACAGCGAGATGGGCTGGGACCACTGCCAGATCAGCGGCAGCTACGCGGACGCCTTCCTGGTGATGGGCGGGACACCGACCGAGCAGCAGCAGGACCAGTTCCTCAACTTCTCCTTCCGTGACTGCAAGGTGGAGTTCCAGTCCGGCGTCTTCGTGCGCAACGAGCGCGGCGGCTCGATGAACTTCATCGGTGGGTCGTACATCCTGGTCGACGCCAAGTCGACCGGCACCTTCTTCAAGCTGGGCGCCAACTCGCCGCGCGCCGACTCGGTGATGCGCCTGTACGCCCAGGGCATCCGCTTCGAGATCCGCGGCCCGGGCCACAAGGTGATCGACTCCTCCTGGTACAAGGGCAGCATCACGTTCGTGTCCTGCGACGACACGGCCCGCTCGTTCGAGTCCTGGGTGGACGACACCGTCGTCCCCCACGTGTACCGCTTCGACGCCGTCAACCCCTCGCGCGGGCCGGTGATCCGCTACCAGGACTGCGCCCTGCTCGGGTCGCACCAGGTGACCTCCGGCACCGCGACCACCGCCGGCAAGCTGCTGTACGACGGCAGCCGGTTCGCCAACAAGTCGGAGGGCACCGGGGCCGCCGGCTTCCTGCGCTGGACGGGCCCCGCGCCCTGGTACGAGTTCCGCGACTGCCTGGTGAAGGGCGTCCGGCTGCCCGACGCCAAGGTGCCGTAGCCGAGCCGACGGCGTGCCCCGGACCGGTTGGTCCGGGGCACGCCCGGTCCGTCGGGTCGCGCCCGGCCGTCGGGGCACCCGGTCTGTCGGGGCGCGCCCGGTCCGTCGGGGCAAGCCTGCGGAAAAGCGGCTGACAGCCAGACGGCACCAGCGCTACGCTCCCCGCGATGACTACTCCTTCCGCATTCGGATTGGGGGCCCCGTCCGCGCAAGGTGAGTGCTGATGCTCACCTCGACCGCGAACAGGCCTTCCCGCCTTTCCCTCTGGCTGCGCGTGCGCGAGTTCGCCGTGCCGCCGTCCATGATCGAGACCGCGACGGCCCGCCGGCAGGCCGGCGACTGGGCCGGAGCCTGCGCCGCCGCGAACATCGACGTCGACCTCGACCTGCGCACCGTCACGCGCACCCACGGCCGGGCCCTCGCCGCCGAACTCCGCGCCGACCTGCGCCGACTGGCCCCCGACCTGCTCCGCTGGCATCTGCCGAGGATCGCCCCGGACGGTCTGCTGCGCCCGGGCCTGACGGTCGCCCTGGCCCGCTACGACGCCCACCGGCCCGCCGACGGGCCCCCGGTGCGGCTCGTCGCCCGGACGCCGCCCGCCTGGGCGGACGCCGGCCAGCGGATCAGCCTCGCCCTCTGGGACGGCTCCCACCGCGCGGCCGGTGCCTCCCGCTACCCCCACCCCCGCCCCGACCGGCGGTTCCGCCTCGACCTGCACCGCCACCTGTGGGACGCCCACCGCAGCGGCGAACTGCGCCACCGGTCCGGCGCCGACGGCCGCTCCCGGCCGGACCGGGAGCCCGGCCCGCTGGGCGAGCCGCCGCCCCTGCCGGACGCACCGGGGCTCCGCTGCGCCGTCGACCGCTGGGCCGCCGAGGCCGACATCCTGCTCGCCGCCGAGGGGCGCGCCGCCGGGCCGGTGGACGTCCGCCTGGGAGCGCGGCGGCTGCTCCTGGAGCCGGTCGCGGACCGGGACGGCCCGGGGCCGCCCGCCCGGCGGATCGTCGCCGCGCCCGTCGGCGGCGCCGGCCCGGTCCTGCCGGTGCTGCCCGACGCGGCGACCTGGGTGCTCCCCGACCTCGATCTGCTCCGCACCGGTGCGATCGGGGCCGACCGGCTGCACCCGCTGGTCGCCGCGGCGCTCGCGCCCGGCCACGCGCCGGCCGGACCGGCCCCGCTCCAGGACCGGCCCGGGCAGCCGCGCCCGGTGGACTGCCGCGGGGCCCGGCACCGGATCGGCCTGGTCGACGGCGTGCTGACGGCGCTGGACCACGACCCGGCGGAGATCCGCCGGGAGGAGCTGCTGGTCGCGCTGACCGGCACACCGCTGCCCTGCCTGCAGGCCATCGACGAGGCGCACCGGCGCCCCGCCGGCCTCCACGGTGTCCGCGAGCGGCTCGACCACGGCGACACCGCCGGTGCGCTGGCGGTCGTCGAGGGGCTGCTCGGCCCCGACGCCCTGCTGCGCGGCGGCGCGCTGCGGGACGAGCTGGAGTCGGCCGCGCGGCGACGGATCAGCTACGGGCTGTTCCGGGCCGGCCTGGTCGAGCACAGCCCGAGCCCGGACCGCCGCCGCCCGCGCGACCGCCGCTCCCGCACCCTCGGGGCGACCGCCCGCTGATCCCGGGCCTCGCCGGCCGCCCTTCCCCCACATTCACGTACTCCCCCCAGACTCCGAGGTGATCGAACATGCCCATGTCCACGTCCACGTCCCTGTCGGACTCCCCGACCGTCCCGTTCTCGGCGGCCGCCACCCTCGCCGGCCCGGACCGGGCCTCCCAGCTCGACGTCGCCGACGCACTGCTCACCCTGCTGCGCGAGACCGGTACCGAACCGCGCCCCGACGACCAACTGGAGGCGCTCACCCTGGCGGTGGCCGCCGACCGCCCCGTCCTGCTGTGGGGCGAGCCGGGCATCGGCAAGACTGCCGCCCTGACCCAGCTGGCCGAGACCCTGGACCTGCCGCTGACCACCGTGATCGCCAGCGTGCACGAGCCGTCCGACTTCTCCGGCCTGCCCGTCCTCGGCTCCGATCCGGCGCAGCAGGGCGTCCCGATGGCCCCGCCGGACTGGGCCGTGCGCCTGGTCCGGGCCGGCCGGGGGCTGCTCTTCCTCGACGAGCTGTCCACCGCGCCGCCGGCCGTCCAGGCGGCCCTGCTCCGGCTCGTCCTGGAGCGGCGGATCGGCTCGCTGCAACTGCCGCCCGAGGTCCGCATCGTGGCCGCCGCCAACCCGCGCGCCTCGGCGGCCGACGGCTGGGAGCTGAGCCCGCCGCTGGCCAACCGCTTCGTCCACCTCCAGTGGGTGCACGACCACGACGTGGTGGTCCGCGGCCTCGGCGGGACGTGGCCTCGGGCCACCCTGCCGCGGCTCGACCCGCGGCGGCTGGCGGAGTCGGTGGCCTTCGCCCGGCGCGCCGTCTGCGGCCTGCTCGCCGCCCGCCCCGCGCTCGTCCACCGGCTGCCCGCCAACGAGACCCGCCGGGGCGGCGCCTGGCCGTCGCCCCGGAGCTGGGAGACGGCGCTCTGCCTGGTTGCCTTCGCCACCGCGGCCGGCTCCTCCCGGGACGTCCTCTCCCTGCTGGTCCGGGGCACGGTGGGGGACGGACCCGGGCTGGAGCTGCTGGCGAGCCTGGACCGGATGGACCTCCCGGACCCGGAGGAGCTGCTGGCCGATCCGGCCGGCGCCGAACTGCCCGAGCGCGGGGACCTCCGCCAGGCCGTGCTCGACGGGGTGGTGGCCGCCGTCCGCAAGCGGCCGGAGAAGGACCGCTGGGACGCGGCGTGGACGCTGCTCGTCCGGGCGACCGAGACCGGCGCCCCGGACCTGGTGGTCGTCCCGGCGACCACGCTCGCCTCGCTGCGCCGGCCGGACTGGGACGTCCCGGCCGCGATCGAGCGGCTGGCCGGGGTGGTCTCGCTGTCGAACCGGGCCGACCGGTCGGTGGCCCGGGTCGCCGCCAAGGCGGGCCGATGAGCCAGGGGAGCCAGGGAAGTCAAGGGAGTCAGGGGAGCCCGATCAGCCGGATGAGTCCGGGGAGTTCGATGAGTGCGGGCCGGGTGGCGGTGCCGGCCGGGCCTCGGGGGCTGGACCTCGACAAGCTGTTCGCCGCCCGGCTGCACGCGGCGAAGGTCCGGCCCTACCTGGCGACGGCCCTGTTCGCGCTGCACACCGTGGAGTCGCGGCGCGTGCCGACGATGGCGGTGGACCGGCACTGGCGGTGCTACGTCTCACCGGTCTTCGTGGACCGCACGCCGGTGGAGGAACTGGCCGCGGTCTGGGTGCACGAGGTCTCGCACCTGCTGCGGGACCACCACGGGCGCAGCGACCGGGTCGCCGAGGAGCGCGGGCTGACCGGCCCGGGGGAGCGGCTGCGGATGAACATCGCGGCCGACTGCGAGATCAACGACGATGCCTTCGGCGACGGGCTGGTCGAGCCCGAGGGCGCCGTCCGCCCGACCTCCCTCGGGCTCCCCGACGGGGGTCTGATGGAGGACTACCTGCGCCGGTTCAGCCTCGGGCCGCTGACCGAGAGCCTGATCTGGCTGGACTGCGGTAGCGGCGCCGACGGACTGGGGCGGGAGTGGGAGTTCGGGCCGGACGGCGCGCACGGGCTGAGCGCCCAGGAGCGGGACGCGGTGCGGTTCCGGGTGGCGCAGGGCATCACCGCCCGGCCGGGCAGCGCGCCGCAGGCGTGGCAGCGGTGGGCCGAGGAGGCCTTCCATCCGCCGCAGCGGTGGCGGGAGTTGCTGGGTGCGGCGGTCCGCACGGCGGCGGCCGGCTCGGGCGCGGGCGAGGACTACACCTACGGCCGGCCGTCGCGGCGCTCGGCCGGGCTGCCCGGCGTCGTGCTGCCGAGCCTGCGGCGCAGACCGCCCCGGGTCGCCGTGGTGATCGACACCTCCGGCTCGGTCAGCGACGCCGAACTGGGCAGCGCGCTGCTCGAAGTGGCCGCGATCGCCCGGGCCGTGGGCGGCCGCCGCGACCTCGTCACCGTGCTCCCGTGCGACGCGGCGGCCCGGGTCGCGCACCCGCTCTGCCGGGCCGAGGGGATCCCGCTGGTGGGCGGTGGCGGCACCGACCTGCGGACGGGTTTCGCCCGGGCGCTGCGGGGCCCGTCCCGGCCGGACGTCGTCGTGGTGCTGACGGACGGGCAGACGCCCTGGCCGGAGTCGCGGCCGCCGTGCCGGACGGTGGTCGGGCTGTTCCCCCGGGCGCGGACCGACTCGCACCTGGACGAGGAGGACCCGGACTACGAACCGGAGGCCCCGCCGGAGTGGGCCGCCGTGGTGCGGATCGGGTAGGCACGCGCGGTCCGGCGCCTCCGGGCGCTCCCGGGCCGGTTCGTCCGCCGCCGACCGGTCCGTCCGCCGCCGGGTCGCGCCCTGCCCGCCTTCCGGATCCGCCGGGTGAGTGAAGTCCTTCACTCCATCGGGTGGGGCGGGCGGGTGTCGGGCGGAGGCGGCGGTTAGCTGGACGACGGGGGTCGTTCGGAAGGGCGCGGATGGGGCGTACGGTTCGGCACGGTGACGTCGCGACCCGCTGCGTGCTCGCGGTCCTGCTGGCCGCCGTCCTCGCCCTGCTGACCGGGGCCGGGACCGTCGACTCCCTCCACCGCCTCGCCCTGGACCGCTGTGTGACGGCCCAGGAGACGCCCGCCGCGCCCGCCGTGCCGCTCGACCCGGACACCTGCCCCGAGCCCGGCGAACGCCGGCGCGACCACGGGAGCACCTCGGGCACCGCCTCCACCCACCGGGCGGGCCACCACACCCGGGCTCCGCTGCCGGGCCTGCTGCCCGCGGCGCCACGGACGGTGGCCGGCCTCGTGGCCGGCGCCCCGCCCGGTCGCGCGGCGGGCCGCCCCGGCACCGATCCCGCCCGCCCCGACGGGGCCGGGCGAGGGACCGTCCTGCGCTGCTGACCGGCCCCGGGGCCGTGCTCGGGGGTCCTGGGCCCCCGCGCGGTCCCGCCGTGTCCACCGTCGGGTTCACACCGCAGGAGATCCACCATGCCCTTCGACGTCTACACCGCCATGGGCGCGCTGGTGCGCGCCGAGGCCTGCCGCACCACCACGCCTGCCCTGCCCGCCACGCCCGCTCTGCCCGCCACGCCGACAGCGACCGCTCCGTCCGCTCCGTCCGCTCCATCCGCCTCGTCGGCCGAGCAACTGCCCCCCGCTGCGCAGGAGTTCGGCGGCGGTCCGACCGCGTGCGACACCGACCGGGCGCGGCGCCGGCCGTCGGCCCGCTCGTCGACCCGGCCGTCCGCCCTCTCCTCGGCCCTGCGCCGGCTGGCCGCCCGGCTGGGCTGAGCCGCCGGACGACCCGGGCGGCGGCCGTCCGTCGGTACGGCCGCCGCCCGTGGAGCCCGGCCGCGGGGCCGTGGGCGGGGGTGCCCGTCGCGTTGTCGGTGGCAATGGCTAGCTTGTGCGGTGTCGGCGGGTACGGCCCGTGCGACGACGCTTCCGACGTCGCCCGAAAGGGGCCCTTGCCATGCCAGTCGCCGCCGACGAGCAGGTCACCTATCTGGAGCTGTCCGAGGACGCGGGCAGCGCGCACAAGTTCTACGAGGTCCGGGTCGCCGGCTTGGTCGTGACGGTCAGGTACGGGCGGATCGGTGAGAGCGGCCAGGAGAAGACCACCTCCTACCCGACGGTGGAGAAGGCGGCCGCCGCCGCGGCGAAGAAGCTGGGGGAGAAGGTCCGCAAGGGCTACGCCCCGGCGGTGCGCGGGGTGCGGCAGCGACGGGCGGTCACCCGCCGGGCGATCGTCAGCAGCGGGTCGACGGCCCGTCAGGCGCCGGTCCTGTGGCGCTTCAGCTCGGGCGCCGCGGCGTTCGGGATCTTCGTCGGGGAGGAGCACGCCTGGGTCGGCAACGAGCGCGGCGACGTCTACACCCTCACCCACGACGGGCGGGTCACCGGCCGGTACGGGCTGCCGGACGGGGTCAAGTGCATCGTGGCCGACGACTGGTGGATCTACGCCGGGTGCGACGACGGCAAGGTGTACGACCTGGGCGGCAAGGTGCCGCGGGTGGCGTACGAGATCGCCGAGGACGTGGACATCTACTGGCTGGACATCCACGACGGGGTGCTCGGCGTGGCCGACGCGCGCGGCGGCATCACCACCGTCGACCACGAGGACGAGTTCCAGTGGCGCCGCAAGGCCACCGGCACCGACGGCTGGATGGTGCGCTGCGACGACGACGGCGTCTTCCACGGTCACTCGCGCGGCGTCGCCCGCTACGCGGCCCGCAGCGGCGACCCGGTCTGGCACACGCCGACCGAGGGCGAGGTGCTGTTCGGCTGGCAGGAGCGCGACGAGGTGTTCGCCGGCACCTCGCACGGCTGGGTGCACCGGCTGCGCAAGACGGACGGCTCCGAGGCCGCCCGCTACCGCTGCGACGCCGCGGTGTTCTCCTGCGCGTCCTCGCCCGACGGCCGGTACGTCTTCGCCGGGGACAACCACTCCTCGGTCTACTGCTTCGCCGCGGACGGCACCCGCCTGTGGAAGCTCGGCACGGGCTGCGGTTCGGCCTACAGCATGCAGTACCGCGACGGCCGGCTCTACATCGTGACCACCGACGGCTCGCTGGCCTGCCTGGACGCGAGCGAGCAGGCGGTCCGGGCGGCCGAGGGCGGCCAGGTGCCGCAGGCCGCCGAGGTGGACGGCAGCGGGTGGCAGGCGGCGGTGGCGGGCGCCGAGCTGGAGGTGGTGGTGGCCGGCTCGGCCGGTGCGGCCGGGGGCATCGAGGTGGAGTGCGTCCAGGAGGGCACCCGGGTGCGGGTGCGGGTGGTGTCGGCCGGGTTCGACCGGAACCGCCGGGTGCAGTTCCCCAAGGACATCCGGGTGCCAGGGGCCCGCTACGTGGTGGCGGAGGTGCTGGAGTCGGGCAACGGCGGGTTCTACCGGGCGCGCGGCGACATCAAGCGCCTGCTGTGACCGGCTCGGCGGGGGCTCGCCCCCGCCGAGCCGTCGTGGACCGTCGCGTGGCCGGTGGCCGCGCGACGGTCGTCATCCGATCCCGGTGACGGTCGACGCCAACGACAGGAGCAACGCGCCCAGCGCCCCCGCGGCGCCGTAGCGCCGCAGCCCGCGCCGGTCCTCGTGGCGGCGGACGTACCGGGTGGTGGCGGCGGCGAAGGCCAGGCCTCCGCCGACGAACCACGGCCCCCACAGGTAGAGGTACCAGCGGGTCAGCCCGACCAGGTCGGGTGCGGGGGCGAGCGCCCCGGCCTCCACCAGCACGCCGTGGGCCACGAACAGAGCGCCGTGCCAGAGGAGCAGCACCGCCGCTCCGCCGCCGCAGAGCACCAGGGGGCGGCTGGTCCGCCCGCCGCGCCGGCGGGTCAGGCCGACGCCCAGCAGTGCCCCGAAGAGCTTCAGGAATCCGGTCACCCACAGGACGGCCACGAACCAGGTGGCCCGGTCTTCGGCCAGCTTCAGCAGCGACGGCGACACCGTCGACCGGGCACCGAGGGTGCTGCCCGCAGCCCAGACGAAGCTGGGTACCGCGAACAGCAGCCCCCATGCCGCGGCGACCGCCCCGGGCCACCCGTCCGGGGTGGGCCGCCGGCCCGGGGCCGGCCTCCCGCTCGGGGTCGGTAGGGGCGTCCCACGCAGGTCCGGCCGGGTCGGGCCGGGCCCGCAGTGCTTGATCGTCATGGCTCCACCGTGGCGCGGCCGGCGCGAGGAGGCGTCCTCCCCGGAGACGATCGGCATCCCCCGCGCGAGCTACTTCCGGGTGAGCCGTCTCCCGGCTGAGCCGTCTTCCGGCGGTGCTGTGCGGGGTCCGTTAGGGGCGTGCCCGGGCCTGTCCGGGCCGCCGGCCGACCGCTACCGTTCCACCGTGGCGAGCAGCAGGTTCGGGTCGGTCCGGGTGAAGTACGCCGCGCTCGGGACGTAGACGGTGTCCCCGCGGACGGCCACCGAGGTGGGGTTGGAGAGGCCGTCCGCACCGTTGAGGACGGTGTGATGAGTCCCGTCCGCCGCGATGTAGGCGGCCTCACTGCCGCTGTTGAGGGCCGCGATCACGTCGTCGCCGTGCCCCGCGAAGTCGAAGTCGTCCAGCCCGGGGAGACCGGTCGCGCGGACCTCGGCCGGGCCCGCGGTCCCGTTCCGGCCGAGCGGGATGCGCAGAAGGGTGCCGGTGTCGGTGTTGCCGACCCAGACGGCGTGGTGGTGGAGCTTGAGGCCGTTGGCGCCGAAGGCCGCGGTGGGCCTGAGCCGCGCGTCGTCGGACCAGACCGTCGGGTCGCCGCCTGCCACGGAGACGGTGCGGATCACGCCGAGCGCCGAGTCGGCCGAGTAGAGGAGGCCCGCGCGCTCGTCGAGGGCGAGGCCGTTGGGGAGGCTGTCCGCCGGGAAGGCGGAGATCCGCTCGGGTGCGCCGCCGGGGCAGAGCCGCCAGATCCCGGTCAGATCGGCGGTGCCGGTCGCGTACCCGAAGTAGAGGGTGCCGTCGTGGGCGCGGGCGATACCGCTGACGACGGCGGCGCCGAGCACCGGGGTGTTCGGGTCCGCGGGGGCGGGCAGGGTGGCGAGGAGGGTGAGGTTCCCGTCGGGGTCGACGCGGCCGATCGCGCGGGCGAAGGAGAAGGTGAGGTCGGCGGAGCCGTCCGGTTCGAGGGCGATGTTCTCCGGCTGGAGGCCCTGGGCCAGGTCGAAGTGGGCGATGATCCGGGGCGCGGTGAGCGGCGGCGCCACGGCGACGGCCGGGGTGGCGGCCAGCAGGGCGAGGGCGGCGGAGGCGGCCGTGGCCGTGCCGAGCAGTCCGGCGAGGCGGCGGGGCATGGGGTTCTCCTCGAAGGTTCGGGAGTGCGGCGGGGACGGACCTCGCGGTCCTGCCGCCAGCAGAGCACGCCCGGTGGTCCGCCCCCCTGCTGCGCCGCCGTGCCACCCGGAGATCCCCCGCTCGGGCCGCCCCTGTTCGGGGGAGCGCCGCCGCCCGCCCTGGGCCCCGGGCCCGCCGGCCTTGGTCAGCCGGAGGTCTCGGTGCGGTAGAGGCGGTCGATCTCGGCGTGCGAGAGGGAGAGCAGCACGGTGTGGCGGTCCTCGTCGACGGCGGTGACCGCGCTCATCGGGACCATCACCTCCCGGCCGAACACCCAGAAGCCGGTGTCGACGACCAGGTGCCGCTCGTCGACGTAGTCCGAGTGCCGGTCCACCCGGCCGATCTTCCCGTCGGGCCCCTCGACCCGGTAGCCCGTCAGGTCCACGGTGTGCCCGTCCGCCCCGAGGATCTCCGCCATTCCTGCCTCCCCTTGTACAGCCGGGCGGCCGCCCCCTGGTGTCGGGGGCGGCCGCCCGGGCTCGTCCGTGCCGGCCGGGCTTCGCGGCCGGGTCAACCCGCGGGTACGGGTGGGCGGGTCAGATCGCCGGTCCGCCGTAGAAGGGACCGTAGTACCCGGCGTACTTCTCCTGGTAGTCGGTGTCGTCGTGGTCGTGTCGGTCCCGGTCGAACTCCGGCCCGTTCTTGATCTCGTCCTTCGTCCGGTCGACGTACGCCTTGCGCTCCTCGAAATCGACCTGGACCACGGTGCCGGCGGGCAGCAGGACGTGCTTGCCGAAGATCCACGGCCCGGTGTCGACCACCAGGTACCGGGCGTCGGCCTGCTCGGACAGCTTGTCGATCTTGCCGATGTGGCCGTCCACGGCCTCCACCCGGAAGTCGACGAGGTCGGACCCGGTGACGTAGCCGGAGGTGGAGCGGAACTCCCAGATGTTGACGTCGTTGCTCACGACTCTCTCCCTTCCGCACGGTGTGCTGCGCCGGGAATGCCCCGGCGGCGCTCGCCACCCCGACTGCCCCGCCTCGCCGGGTTCATGCGGGGTGGGGGAGAAATCAGAGGAAACCGCCCGGGAGGGGTGGGGGCAGGGTGGAGCCGCCGCCCTGGCCCACAGAGAGATCGGTGCCTCGACCGTCAAGAGCCTGCTCGATCATCTGACCGAGGTCATCGAATGCTGGTGTAAGACGCGGCAGGCGTGGCGCCGGGGTCAAGCTGATCACGATGAGAAGTTCTGGGTGCGGCCCCGCGAGACCGGCGACTCGGACAGCCCCGAGAGCATGGCCTGCGGCTCGGGGCGGGAAGTCTGACGCGACCCTGGACCCGGGACATGTGGTCGGCACGGCCGTCCACCGGGCAGCCGCGGTGCTCGTCGGTCGGTGTGCCGGCGTCGGCCACCATCAGTTGCCGGCGTGGCCGCACAGGGGGGCGCATCGTGGTGCGGGGGCGCTTTCGGGGCGGCCGAGTGCCGCCCGTCAGGAGGGGACCGGCGGCAGGTGCGTGACCGTGCGCGAAGCCTGCTCGCGCGCGCGGAAGCCGAAGCAGACGAGGGTGACGCTCTCCCCGGCGCTGAGGGGGGTACGGCCGTGCGGTGTGAGCGCGCCGTCGAACACGACGCAGTCACCTGCGGCGAGGTCGCATTCGAGGTAGCTGTCGGCGGTGAGGAACACGGTGGTGCTGGCCCGGGGCAGCTCAGTGGGCCGCTCGTGCTTGAGGCACAGAATCAGGTTGGCCTCGCCGAAGCCGAACTCGTCCAGATGGAAGTCGAGTCGCTGTCCCTCCGCGTAGGCGATGTACACGGCGGTGTGTGGGGGTTCGACTGCCAGACCGCTGGAGCGCGACACGACGTTGGCGAGATCCACCTGCCCGACGAAAAGGCTCACGGCGTCGAGGGTGGCGGCGTTCCACTTCCCGTTGTGGAGGTAGCCGTCGGCGGCGACGGCCTTCTCGGCCTCTTCCGCCATCGCGGTGAGCAGCGCGGAGGGGAACGACTGGTCGCGCAGATGGCAGGGGTGTACACGCTGGTGCGCGGTGAGCCCGGCCACGGCGTACCGGACTGTCGGGAAATCCTGTGCCCACCGGGACGGCGTCCGGGTCGTGATGCGGGACTGCAGCCAGGCGGTCCACTGGCGGCTCCATTGGCCGGGGACGGCGTGGCCGGTCGCCGATGCGCCGGCTTGGCTGATCAGCAGTTCCACTCTTTCGAGTGCAGCCTGTGTGGACTTGACGAGCTCGGCGTCTCCCTTGGCGATCCGGAGCCGCAGCGCTTCTTGAAGGTGGGCCCGCGCGCCTGCGGGGTCGCCGCACTCCATCAGGTGCTTGCCGGTGTGCTGGAGCGCGAAATCCATCAGTTCCGGGTGATGGTAGCGGGCGGTACTCAGGGCGCTGCGGTACAGCGCGTCCGCGCCTCGGACGTCTCCGGCATAGCGGTGCGCATCGCCGAGATTGAGCCCGGTTGCGACGACGGCCCTGCTGTTGCCGATTATCACGGCGAGTTCGAGCGACTGCCGGAGGGATGTCCGGGCCTCGTCGTGGTGGCCCAGGCACAGCTGAGCGATGCCGATCCACCGGGTCAGGACCCGGGCACGGGCCGTGTCGCTCCCTTCGGGCAGGGCCCGCAGTTCCTCCTGGAGGTGGCCGACTGCCGCAGTCAGCTCGTTCCGGTCGGTGGGTACCATCCGCAGGTTGTCGTCGTGGGTGATGAGGTGATCCAGCACGTGACCTCCGTCCGTCGCTCAGCTGCGTTCAGCGTGGCTCTACAGGTGGTGGGTGCGGTGGCGAAGGTCAGCCAGTAGTTCGATTCCGTGTGGGGTGAAGTGCTCGGTGAGGAGTTCGAGTTCGCGCATGAGGTAGCGCACGGCTGTCAGCCCCTCGTTGTACGCGCTCTGGAAGGTCGCGCGCTCGGCGGGCATGAGGTCGTCGCGGCGCAGTTCGGCCTGGCGGAACCGGAGCAGCTGGTTGTAGACGCAGGTCGCATGGAAGGCCCGGTCGATCTCCCAGTACCGGTTGCGGTCCTCGCCCTGACCGGCCCGCCATCTGATCTCGATCTTGGGGGAGGTCTGGGAGGAGTACCCCGTGGCGAAGACCTGGTGCTGGAGGATGTGGAAGCTGACCGACTGGTGGGTGCCCTCGTGCAGCAGGTTCTCGGCCAGGTAGAGGTAAGAGGACCGATCGCTGACGGTGTTCGGAGGGATGTGGTGGGACGCCTTGTCGGAGAACACGATGACGTACGGGAGCGCGGGATCGCTGGAGCTGGTGAGCGAGGAGCCGCGGACCCCGGGCTTACGAACCACCCACAGCAGGCCCCGGACGAACTCGCGTACGCGGTCGAAGTCCTCGGGGTGGGCCAGGGAGAGGTGGTCCAGAGCCTGGGTGAGCATCGTGCGGCGCTCGTCGGTGTGCTCGGCGATCTGGTAGTCCGCCAAGTTGATCTCGTTGGCGATCTCGTCGGGGAGTGCGGCGTCGTACCAGTCGAACGACGTCCCGGCCACGGTTACGTGTTCGCTGCGTAGGGAGAGGGCGTGCTCCGCGTAGGGGGTGCCCGACTTGACCAGACACTCCATCAGTACGAACGGGAGCGCCATCTCCGCACCCTGCTCACGGAGCCGGATCAGGTTCGGGTCCTTGCGGTCGAGGTCGAAGAAGGAGCCGATAGGAACACGGTCAGTGATGGCGGGCTTCACTGCGGACTCTCCTTGATCGGGTGTGTGCGGCTGGGATCGGCGGGCCGGGAGGGCAGAGCACCTCTCGCCGACCCGCCTTTGTCGTCAACCAACCTGAATCGGTTGGAGGCTGAGGTCAGACCTCGGTGGCGACCGGGGCGAAGTCGCCGTCCGGGACCGAGTGGTCCAGGCGGCGGGTCAGGGTGTTGACGACCGTCTGCGGGACGAAGTCGCCGTCGGGGACGCTCTGGTCCGAACGATGGGTGAGGTTGGTGACCTCCGGATCACCAAGCTTGGTGGCGATACTCATGTGCCTCTCCAATCGGGTTGGCCTCCGCTCGCCCGGGGGTGGGCGGACAGCTGTGCGGGGTGGTGCGGCCCCGGCCCGGCAGAAGACCCTTTCCGGCGGGCCGGGAGCGAGTGGGCGCCCGAGGGCGCGAGACTCGGCTGGAAGCGGCCTGAGGCGATGGGTGCGGAGTCCGCTTGTCGGGCGCGGCATGGCGCCGGGGGTTGCGGGCGCGGGCGACCCGAGGACTCCCCGGACTGATTGCCATGGCGGCGCTCCCTCCGTCTCAGGACGTCTGGTGACACTGAGAGACGGTAGGGAGAAGCGCGGTGTGCGGTCGACGAACTTGCCTGAGTTTGCTCGCATTCACCCGAGCGCGTTGATGGCTCCAGCAATGAGCGATCTTGCATCGGCACCGTAGACAGCGATTCTGGCCAAATCGGAGAATGCCTGGCCGTACTCCGAAATCTCGGCCGGCTGGGTGATGGTGAGGTGGGCGGAGACGAGTTCGACGTTCACCTGGGTGTCGTCGTAGACAGTGAAGGACTCGACTGGCCAGCCGGCGTTTCTGGTCGAACCGAGGGGAATCACTCCAAGGCTGACCGACGGGAGTGAGCCGACGGTGATGAGGTGGCCGAGTTGGCCGACCAAGATGTCCGGAGTGCCGATGACGGTTCGCAGCACCCACTCCTCGATCAGAACGGCGAACCGGTGATCTCCCGTGTGCAGCACCTTCTGGCGCTCCATTCGCACGGTGACAGCGGCGTCGACATCGTCGGGAGTACCGCGCAGTGAGACGATCGTGCTCAGCACCGCGTGCGTGTAGGCCGCCGTCTGGAGCAGTCCGGGGACGACCCATGACTGGTACATCCGGAATCTCTGTGTGCGCTCGAACAAAGGGCGCACTGACTCCTGTGTACGTTTGAGGCCGGCGCGCTCTAGGCGCCGCCATTCGACGTACATTCCCTCGATGTTCCGGGTCGTCGCGATGAGGTCTGCGGCCTGATCCGGGACGCCGCAGATGGCGGTCCAGGCACGTAGGTCGGACTCGGTCGGCGTCACCCGGCCGCTCTGGATCTTGGAACACTTCGATTCATGCCATCCCGCAGCTATGGCCAGCGCCCGCGCGCTGAGTCCGGAGTCTCTCCGGATGTCGCGCAGACGCTGGCCGAGGGCGTGCTTGGCTTGCTGAATACTGGACGACGCGGACACGGTCAGCGCAACCGGAAGTCCTCGTGCGGGACCGCCCGTTCCCAGACGGCTTCGAAGGCGGAGGCGCAGAGCCTCACGGCCTGCGGATCAGCTGTGACTTCGTCGTCCACGAAGTCACCATCACCGCTGAAGTGGTGAACCACGAGAAGCTGTCCGTCGATCAGCCAGAAGTCGTTGCCCGGAAGCGCCAGGTCGGTTGTCTGTCGACGGGGAAGCCACCGGACCTGCTCGCCGGAGCCGACGTTCCGGAACGTGATCTCGTGCTCGAACCGGATGTACTCGCTCACCGGCTCCGAGACGACCCGCGCACGCAGCACATCGACGCCGCGGCTCGTGGTCTCCTCCATGAGCTGCAACCAGGGGCTCCACCACGACGGCCGGTCGGTGGGGTCGTCGCGTCGGCCGCTGAGCCAGCGGAGGAACAGGGGGTCGTCCCGCATGTATCCGTCGCGCATCTCCAGATGGAGAGCTGAGCGGGTACAGGTCCGAAGCAGGTCCTCAAGCGATGGAACTGCTGCCACCGTTCACCTCCGGGAAGAACTGCATCATCCGCCTGGGGAATTCGATCACGGTCTCGTGCCCGGGGATGTCCATCAGAGCGAGACGTTCCGGGTCGAGGACCTTCCAGCCTTGTAGGACGTAGTTGCCCGTCGCGTCGTCGAAGTAGACCGTCGGGGACTTGCCTTCGGGACTGTCGGGGTCTTGTCCGAGCTTGTGCAAAGCCATGGTGGGCCTCCTGGCAGGTCGGAGCCGATTGCCTCGGACGATCTTTCCGTACAGGTCGCCACCCGTGCCATGAACTTGCTCGAACTTGCTCGTCCCGACGCCCGACAGGGTGGTCTCCGTGGTGCGCGGCCGTCGGCCCGCGGCGAGCTGGTGGTCGAGGGCGCGGCGGTGCTCTTTGCAGTGGCCAGGGGCCGATATCCCTGGCTCGGCCGTGACCAGGGATATCGGCGATGCAGTCGGCGAGCGGATCGACTCCGAGTCGGAGATCGCGTGCCAGGGATAGCCCCGCGGGCGGAGAGAATCCCCGACCGTCGCCCGCCGGGGCAGCGGGCTCCCGCCGCGGTGAAGTGGCGGGAGCCCGCGGTGGGGAGTGGTGGGTCAGCCGTTGGCGAGGGCCTGGAGGCGGTCGTAGGCGCCGTTGAAGAGGTTCTGGTCGCCGGGGAACGTGCCGGAGTCGGCGTACTGCCAGAAGGTCTGGTAGCCCCAGCCGTTCGGGAGGGTGCCGACGGTGGAGCCGTAGCGGGCGAGCCAGAGCGGGTTGGTGGTGCCGAAGCCGCCGTTGTTTCCGGTGCACTGGGACCACCAGTTGGTGGTGGTGTAGATCGTCGGGTAGCGGCCGGTGCGGGCGTGGACGGTGTCGCTGAAGGAGCGGATCCAGCTGACCATGGCGCTCTGGCCGAGGCCGTAGCAGGTGGCGCCGTAGGGGTTGTACTCGATGTCGAGGGCGGGCGGCAGGGTCCTGCCGTCGCGGGACCAGCCACCGCCGTGGTTGACGAACCAGGTGGCCTGGGCGGAGCCGGAGGAACGGTCCGGCAGGGCGAAGTGGTAGGCGCCGCGGATCAGGCCGGCGTTGTAGGAGCCGTTGTACTGCTGGGTGAAGTACGGATTGGTGTAGGTGGTGCCCTCGGTGGCCTTGACGTAGCCGAAGCGGGCGCCGTTCGCCTTCACCGAAGCCCAGTTGACGTTGCCCTGGTAGCTGGAGACGTCCAGCCCGGGGGTCTGGGTGGCGGCGAGGGCGGCGACGCCCGCGGTGCTCGCTCTTCCTTCGTGGGCGGCCACGGTGGAGCCGGCGAAGTCGAGCTCGGGGTGGAGGGCGGGCAGGTGGCGGTTCGCCTGCCCGCCGGTGCTCGGGGCGGGCGCGGGCTCGGCCGCATAGGCCGGCGCGGTCACGCCGGTGACCAGTGCGACGGCCGCGGCGAGTGCGCCCAGGAGGGGTAGACGGCGGGATTTCGAGGGTGCGGCGGTACCGGTGGGGCCTGCGGAGCGGGACGTGCTGAGCATGAACACTCCTCTGATCCGGTCATGGTCCGGTGAGGGCCCATGAGGCCTCTGGTGCCCGGGAGTTGACCCGGACGGAGAGCAGAGTAGCCATGTACCCGCCAGGGTGGCCAGAGGTCCGGCCACCTCGTGGGGGCGGCCCCCGGGTGGCCGTGGCACCGTCGGGCCCGGCCCGGCGGTTACGCCAGCGGGTGCGCCGGACCGGGCCGTCCGCCAGGCTGGCACCGTGGGTTCGCGAACCGCCGTCCCGTGACCCGGAGGGCGCGGCGGCACCTCGACGGGAGGCCCGGTGATGAGCGACGCGATCGTGGTCGGCTCCGGCCCCAACAGCCTCGCCGCCGCCGTCACCCTGGCCGAACGCGGCCTCGCCGTCACCGTCCTGGAGGCGGCGGCGGAGATCGGCGGCGGCGCCCGGAGCGGTGAGGCCACCCTCCCCGGGGTGCTGCACGACCACTGCTCCGCCGTGCACCCCTTCGGGATCGCCTCGCCGTTCCTGCGCTCCGCCGACCTCGCCCGCCACGGCCTGCGCTGGCGGCTGCCGGAGGTCGACCTGGCCCACCCGCTGGACGGCGGCGACGCCGTCACCGCCGGACGGTCCGTACACGCCACCGCCCGCGCCCTGGGGCCGGACGGCGCGGCCTGGCTGCGCCTGTTCGGAGACCTGTCGGAAGGCTTCGACGAGCTGGCCGAGGACACCCTGCGCCCGATCGTCCGGGTACCCGCCCACCCGGTGCGGCTCGCCCGGTTCGGCAGCCGGGCCCTCCTGCCGGCGACCGTCCTCGCCCGCCGCTGGCACACCGAACGGGCCCGCGCCCTGTTCGCCGGGGCCGCGGCGCACAGCTTCCAGCCACTGGACCGGCCGCTGACCTCCGCGGCCGGACTGCTGCTGATCGCCGCCGCGCACCACCGCGGCTGGCCGGTCGCCGAGGGCGGCTCGGGCGCGATCACGGCAGCCCTGGCCGGGCGGCTGCGCGAGCTGGGCGGCCGGATCGAGACCGGGGTGCGGGTGACCTCGCTGGCCGAGCTGCGCCCGTGCCCGGTCGTCCTGCTCGACGTGGCCCCCCGCGCGGCCGCGGCGATCTGCGGGCCCGCCCTGCCGCGCCCCGTCCGGCGCGCGTACCTGCGATACCGGCACGGGCCGGCGGCCTTCAAGGTGGACTTCGCGGTGGCGGGCGGCATCCCGTGGCGCAACGCGGACTGCCGCCGGGCCGGCACCGTCCACGTGGGCGGCACGCTGGAGGAGGTGGCGTTCGCCGAGGGGGAGGTGGCCCGGGGGAGGATGCCGCAGCGCCCGTTCCTGGTGGTGGCCCAGCAGTACCTCGCCGACCCCGGCCGCTCGGCGGGCGACGTCCACCCCGTCCATGCCTACGCGCACGTGCCGCACGGCTACCCCGGTGACGTCGAGGGCCTGCTCGTCGCCGGGATCGAGCGGTTCGCACCGGGTTTCCGGCACCGGATCCTCGCTTCCGTCGCCACCGGCCCCGGTGAGCTGGAGCGCCGCAACCCCAACTACGTCGGCGGGGACATCTGCACCGGCGCCAACGGCCCGGTCCGGACGGTGCTGCGTCCGAGAACCGCGCCGCACCCGTACGACACGGGCATACCGGGCGTCTACCTCTGCTCGGCGGCGACCCCGCCGGGCGCCGGGGTGCACGGCATGTGCGGTGCCAACGCGGCCCGGGCCGCCCTGCGCGCCGTGCCGCGCGGTGGGCCCGGGTGAGGCGGGGGCGCCTCCGTCGGGGCCGGGGCGCGGCGGTGGCCTCGGCCGCCAGGGGGTGCGGTGCCGTTGTGGCACGATGCCTGAGTCGGCACCCGAACGGCCGCCGCCCTACCGATGAGAAGAGGACCACCGTGCCCGCGACCACCCCGGACACCGCCCGGCCCGAGGCGGACAGCCTCGACTTCCGTACCGCGACCGTGGCCGACGTGCCCGCGCTGCTCGCCCTCGTCGAGTCCGCCTACCGCGGCGACGCCAGCCGGGCGGGCTGGACCACCGAGGCCGATCTGCTGGACGGCCAGCGCACCGATGCCGAGGGCGTCACCGCAGCCGTCACCCACCCCGACGGCGTGGTGCTGCTCGTCGAGCGGGCCGGCGAGCTGGTCGCCTGCTGCCAGCTCGAACACCGGGGCCCGACCGCCTACTTCGGCATGTTCTCGGTGAGCCCCGGCCGGCAGGGCGGCGGCGTCGGGCGGGCCGTGCTGGAGGAGGCCGCGCGGTTCGTCGCGCGGGAGTGGGGTGCCGTCGAGCTGGAGATGACGGTGATCGAGCAGCGTGCCGACCTGATCGCCTGGTACGAGCGCCGGGGCTTCCACCGCACCGGCGTCTACTCGCCGTTCCCCTACGGCGACGAGCGTTTCGGCGTCCCGCGCCGCCCCGACCTGCGGTTCGAGAAGCTGGTGAAGGACCTTACCGAGCAGTAATGATGACGCTCCATCAGTGCGGTGACGCAATGTCAAAGTCCTGACCTGCGGCGATGTGGAGATGTCACACCTCGTTCATTATTGGTCTAGGCCAATGTGAGAGGCTGGCGGAACGAACGGCCACGTTCCGTCCGAGCCCAGGGGGGCCATCTCCGCATGCCCGTACTCCATGGCACCGCCATGCCCGCATCCGACACCGGTCCGCGCCTCGCCGTCGCGGACGACTCGCTGCGACTGCCCAGCCCACCCGACGATCAGGAGCTCTACTGGTACTTCGGCCCGCAGCGCCGCTGGGTGCTGCTCTGCGCCACCCTCTCCTACACCGGCGCGACCGTCACGCTCGGCCTCTTCGCACTCAGCCGGCCGCTGCTCTGGCCCTTCCTGGTACTGACCGTCCTCAACGCCGTGACCTGGGTGCTCTCCCTGGCCGACGGCCAGCGGGCGCGCCGGTTCACCCGTGACTCGCACGACCTGCTGCTGCGCGCCTGGCAGCCCGCCCGCCACCCCGGCGTCGACCTGCTGCTGCCCACCGCCGGCGAGCCGCTGGCCGTGCTGGACAACGCCTACCGCCACACCGCCGCCGTCCGCTGGCCGGGCGCGCTGACCGTCCTCGTCCTGGACGACGCCGCCCGTCCCGAGGTGCGCGAACTCGCCGAGTCCTACGGCTTCCAGTACCGGGCCCGGCCCGACCGGGGCCGGTTCAAGAAGGCCGGCAACCTCAACCACGGCCTGGCCGAGGGCAACGGCGACATCATCGCCGTCCTCGACGCTGACTTCTGCCCGCGCCCCGACTTCCTGCACCACCTGGTGCCCTACCTCGACACCCCCGAGGTCGGCATCGTGCAGAGCCCCCAGTGCTTCGACACCGACCCGGACATGTCGTGGCTGGAGCGGGCCGCCGGCGCGACCCAGGAGATCTTCTACCGCTGGATCCAGCCCTCCCGCGACGCCCAGGACGGCACCGTCTGCTGCGGCACCAACGCGCTCTACCGGCGCGCCGCGCTGGAGCGGGTCGGCGGCTTCGCCGAGATCGACCACAGCGAGGACCTCTACACCGGCCTCTCGCTGGCGCGCGCCGGGTGGACCACCCGCTACGTCCCCGCGCTGGTCGCCAAGGGCATGTCGCCCACCGGCCTGCCCGCCTTCATCAGCCAGCAGTACCGCTGGTGCCTCGGCTCGCTCGCCCTGGTCGGCGATCCCGGCTTCCGCAGCGGGCCGCTCAGCCGCTCGGCCCGGCTCTGCTTCTGGAACGGCATCCTCGGCTACCTGACCAGCGCGGTGAACGTCTTCGCCATCCCGCTGCCGGCCCTGATCATGCTGTTCTTCGCGCCCGACGAGATCGAGCCCTGGCAGGTCCTGCCGTTCCTGCCGCCGATCTGGGTCGCCCTCGTCCTGCTGCCCGCGATGTCCCGTACCCGCTGGCGCTTCGAGGTCACCCGGGTCCAACTCCTCGGCGGGCTCTGCCACGTGGTCGCCATCGCGCACGCGCTGCGCCGCCGCAGCGCCGACTGGGTGCCCACCGGTGCCGTCTCCGGCGGCAGCTCGCTGGCCCGCACGGTCGCCCGGATCGGGGTCGGCTGGCTCGGCCTGGTCGTGGTCGCCGGGGCCGTGGGTCTCGGCCGGGCCGTCGCGCTGCACGGCTGGCAGCCGTACTGGGCGCTGGTGGGGCTGCTCGGGCTCACCGCCCACACGATGATCCCGCTCGTCCGGTCGCTCTGGCCGCTGCTGCGCGGCGGCAAGGGCGGCGACGTCGCCGCGCCCGTTCGGCGCGCCACCGGCGCGGACGGGGGCACCGTCCGGGGAACCGCCGCCGAGCGGGCGGCCGCCGATCTGCGCTTCGGGCGCGCCGAGGCCGTCGCCGTCACCGCCGTCCTGCTGCTCTGCGGCCTGCTGGCCTCCGGCTGGGCGGACCCGCTGCTCTTCTGATGTTCCATCAATGAGCTGAGTCCGTCTGTTAGTTGATTTCCCTTTACTACCCTTGCGCGTCGCCCCACCGGCGCGGAACGACCTCACCCGCCAGGCCGCCCCACTCGGCCGCGCGGCCCCCGAACCGCCGCTGCCAGCCCTGCAAGGAGCCCCGCCGTGTCAACGGCCGTACCACCGAACGCCGAACCGCCGCGCGCCGTTCCCGTTCCTGTTGCTGTTCCCGTTCCTGTTGTTGTCCCGGATCGTGTTCGTGAGCCGGGTGCGGTTACGGTGTTCGCCACCGCCACCGCCGCCGCGCCGAGTGCCGGCGGTGCGGCCGCCGACCCCGACCCTGCGGCCGACCTCGTGCTGCTGACGGCAGCCGGCACCGCCGTGGCGGCGCAGGCGCAGCCAGCCGAGGAGCCCCGGAAGCGGGCGGCCTTCCGCCCCGACATCGAAGGACTGCGCGGCGTCGCCGTGCTCGCCGTCCTCGCCTTCCACGCCGCCGTGCCGGCCTTCACCGGCGGCTACGTCGGCGTCGACATCTTCTTCGTCATCTCCGGATTCCTGATCACCGGCCTGCTGCTGGCCCGACCGATCGGCCTCCGGGACTTCGCCGCCCGCCGCGCCCGCCGGATCCTGCCCGCCGCCGCGGTCGTCCTGGTCGCCACCGCACTGGCCGGCGGCGCGCTGCTCGACCCGCTGCGCGGCACCGACCTGGCCCGGGACCTGATCGCCTCGGCCGGCCAGTTCGCCAACTGGCGGTTCGTCGGCCAGCAGACCGACTACCTCGGCGCCGAGCGCGACCCGAGCCCGCTCCAGCACTTCTGGTCGCTCGGCGTGGAGAACCAGTTCTACCTGCTCTGGGGCGTGCTGCTGCTCGGCCTCGCCCGTTACCTGAGGGGCCGCCGGCGCACCGCCGCGATCGCCGTCGCGACCACCGCGATCGGTGGCGTCTCGCTGCTCCTCTGCATCCGCTGGACGGCCGGTTCGGCGCCGCTCGGCTACTTCTCGACCGCCAGCCGGCTCTGGGAGTTCGCCGCCGGTGCCTGCGCCGCCATGCTCGGCTCGGCCCTCGCCGGGTGGCTGCCCCGGGCCGGCCGCTCCGGACGGCCGGTCGGCCGGGCCCAGCGTCTGCTCGGCTGGGCCGGTGCGGCGGCGGTCGTGGTCGCCGTCCTCCGGTACGACCGCAACACCCCCTTCCCCGGCAGCGCCGCCCTGCTGCCCGTCCTCGGCACCGCCGCCGTACTGCTCGCCGGACCCGCGCACCGCGCGCTCGGCGCCACCGACGTCGGCCGGCTGCTCGCGGCCCGTCCGCTGCGAGCCGCCGGCCGGCTCTCCTACGTCTGGTACCTCTGGCACTGGCCGGTGCTGACCATCGCCCAGGCCCGCTACGGCGCGCTGCCCTGGACCACCCTGGTCGCGCTCACGGCGGCGAGCGCCGTCCCGGCCTGGCTGACCATGCGGCTGGTCGAACAGCCGCTGCGCTACGGCAGCAGCCCGGCCCCTCGCCGGGGCCTGGCGGTCGGCGCCAGCGCGCTGGTGATCCCGCTGATCGCCGGGCTGACCCTGGGCGGCGGGACCGTCCGGGCCCTCGGCGACACCACCGGGCCGATCGCCGTCCCGGCCGGCGCGGTCGACGGCCCCGCCCTGCTCGCCCCCGGCAGCCGGGTCCTGAGCCTGACGCCCTCGCTGGCCCGGGCCCGCGAGGACTTCCCCCCGGGGCACGGCTGCGAGATCCCGCTCGGCGCCGAGAACAGCCCGCGCTGCCTGTTCGGCGCCGAGGACAGCCCCGACCGGATCGTGCTGATCGGCGACTCGCACGCGGGCCAGTGGATCTCGGGCGCGCTCGCCCTGGCCGAGCAGCGGAACTGGGCCCTGGAGGTGCTGGTCAAGCCGGGCTGCCCGCTGGCCACCCTGACCGTGCGCAACAACGTCCTCGGCCGGACCTTCGACGAGTGCGACCGCTGGCGCGAGAACACCTTCGCCCGGCTGGCCACCGGTCCCAGGCCACGGTTGATCGTGATGGCCGGCCTCAACCGGTACGGCAGCGGGCCGGAGCGGGCCGAGGGCTGGAGCCGCACGCTGGACCGCCTCTCGGCCATTGGCGCGCCGCTCGCCTACCTCGGCGACACGCCGATGCCCGGCAAGGACATCCCGACCTGCCTGGCAGCCTCGGACGGCCGCTCGGACGCCTGCTTCTTCCCCCGGGAGACGGCCTTCGAGCAGGACCCGCTGCTCGCCGGCGGGCTCGCCGAGCGCTACCGCGTCCGGGTGCTGGACCTCGGGCCGCTGCTCTGCCCCGGGACCGGTCCGGACTGCCCGGCGGTCCTGGAGGGGGTGGTGCTCTACCGGGACGCGGGGCACATCACCGACACGCTGGCGAAGGTGCTGGCGCCCCGGTTGGACAAGGGGCTGCTACCGGCGGGGTGAGGCACCCGGCCCGGCCCCGGGGGTGGTGGCGGGCCGGGCTGTCGGGGACAGATCGTCGGGGCGGCCGGTCAGCCGTAGATGTTGTGGCAGAGCCTGGCCTGCTCCGAGCCGGCGGGCCAGCGGCCGAAGCGCTCGGCCTGGTCGCAGATCGAGCCGCCGCCGGTCGTGGCCGGTCCGCCGCCCGTCGCGCCCGGGGTCCCCGCGGCGGCCGACGGCCCCGCGGGCGCCGACACGCCGGTCCCCGGGGCCTCCGGGCTCCGGGCCGGGGCCGGGCGGGGCGTCCGGCTCTGCCTCGCCCGGGCGGCGGCGGAGCGTGCCGCGCCCGGCGCGCCGTCCACGCCCGACCGCTCCGCCCCCGGCGAGGCCTCGGACGCCGTGCCGGGGCCGGTTGTCGGGCCCGCGGCGCCGCCCGGGGCCGCGTCCGCCGGGGCCGGGGCGGTGGTGGTCGGCGGCGCCGGTACCGGCAGCAGGTCGGGGACCGCGGGAATCGACGGCGAGGGTGAGGGCGACGGGGACGTACCGGGGAAAGCCACCACGCCGGACGACTCCTCGCCCGATTCGGGCCCGCACATCACCAGGACGGACGCCAGCACGGCGACGATCCCGGCGGCCGCTGCCGCCCATGCCCGGCGGGGCTGCGGCCTGGCCGGGGGCGGCACGGGTGCGGCGGGCGGGGGTGCGGCGGGCGACGCGACCGGGGGCGCGGCGGGTACCGGTGGTGGCTCCCACGCCTGCGTCGGCCACTGCCACTGTCCATCGCCGGGTTGCCCGCTCATGCCGTCGTCCTCCTGCTGCCGAATTCGCCGCCGCCGAATCGCCGCTGCGCCACTGCCGGGTCCACCGCCCGAGTCGACCTCGATCCCGGTGCAGTCCGTGCGCCTCGTCCGGCGACCCGTTCGCCGTACTCAACGAGCGCGCCGACGGCGGGACATGACTCGGAAGAGGGTTCTGTCGCGCCGTCCGTTCCGCACTTCGCTCCGCACTCCGTTCCCGGCTGTACGCTGCCGGCCGTACCCCGGGTGCGGGCGGCGGAGGTCCGCCACATGCTGGGGGCATGGAAACGAACAGCACGTCAAAGCCCCTGGTCGAGGTCGCCGAGTTCCGTACCGACAGCCGCTACCGCCTGGTCCACTTCGAGGGCCACGGCTGGGAGCCGCTGGCCCCGGAGGAGTTCGAGCCACGGATCCACCAGCTCTTCCCCGACCTCGATCCACGCGACGAGTCCCGTGTGCACTGGGTGGACCGGCCCTGGCAGTGGCCGGCCTGGCACGCCGGCGAGGCCTGAGGAACGGGCGTCGCCGGGCCCCGGGGCGGCGGGCGGCCGGCGGCGGGGTCGGCGGTGCGGAGGCGGCAGCAGGGCGGAGTGAGCGGTGGGGGAGGGGCGCGCGCTGTCGTCGGATCAGCCGTCCATTCGGAGGACGCCGCGGTGGAGGAGGTGCTCCGGTTGGGGGGTGCACCGGCTGGGGGTGCTCCAGGTGTGGGGTGCTCCAGGTGTGGGGTGCTCCGGGTGACCGGCGCTGGGGCGTGAGGGCATGCGGGCCGCACCTGTTTCGGGCCTGCCGGGCGTTCGCGCCGGTGGTGGCCGCCGAAGCGAAGAAGCGCGGTTTGGAACGCTGCGGCAATCGGGGGAAGATCGTCCCGGCGGTGGCGGGCGGTCCGGCCTGACCGGAGCCGTCCGACACACCAGGGGGGCACGTGAACCGACCGGCCGGCACCGCAGGTTACGCCGAGGCGGCGGCGGAACTCGCCGTGCAGTACGAGGAGGTGACCTTCGAACAGGTCCACCGCGAACTGCTCCACCTCTTCCCCGGGGCGCCGAGCACCGTCCTGGACTTCGGTGCCGGCACCGGCCGGGACGCGGCCGCCCTCGCGGCCCTCGGCCACCGGGTCGTCGCCGCCGAGCCCACCGAGGAGCTGCGCCGGATCGGGCAGCGGATCCACGCCGACAGCGACATCCGCTGGGTGGACGACGCGCTGCCCGAAGCGGCTGCCGTCACCGCCTCGGAGGAGCGCTTCGACCTGGTCCTGCTGACCGCCGTCTGGATGCATCTGGCCGACCAGGAGCGTGTGTTGGCGATGGCAGCGCTCGCCCGCCTGCTCACGCCCGCCGGTCGGGTGATGCTCTCCCTCCGCCACGGCCCCGTCCCACCCGGCCGCCGGATGTTCGACGTCCCGGCCGACGAGACCGTCGCGCTCGCCGACCGGCACGGCCTGACCCTGCTGACCCACGCCATCCGTCCCGACCTCCACGCCCGCCCGGGCGTGACCTGGACCCTGCTCGCCTTCGAACGGACAGGCGCCGGGGAGGGCTGAGGGCGCCGGGCGTCCGCTGCTCGGACGGCGGCAGCACGGTTCACCCCCCGATGCGGCCCGAGCCGGGGGTGAACCGTGCTGCCGCCCCGGTCAGCGGCGCCGGTCGCCGAACCCGGCGAACCGGGCGAAGCGGCCGAACCCGGCGAACCGGCCGGTTCGGGAAGGGGCGCGATCCGGGTTCGGTCGGCCGGGTGCGCGTCGGCCGGGTGCGTGTGGGCCTGGTGTGAGGGGGTCCGTGCCGGTGGCAGTGGTGCCGAAGCCGTCGGCGACCAGGCGGGTCGCCCAGCGGCGCAGGACGTCGGCGACGGGTGGGTGGTGAAGACCGGCGGCGCGGGCCAGGCGGTCGGCGGACGTGGTGTCGTAGCCGTCCTCCGAGAGGAAGCTGAGCGTCTCGGGGTCGGCGCCGGTCAGCGCGCGGGGCAGTCGGCGGACCAGGCCGACCGGGACGAGGGCGCGGGGCGCGGGCACTCCGAGGTGGTCGGCCAGCAGACCGATCAGCTCGGGCAGCGGGGGCGTCGCGGGGTCGAGCACAGTGTGGGAGTGCACCGGACCGTCGTCGAACTCCGGTACGGCGGCGAGGAACCGGGCCAGGTGGTCGACCGCGACCACCGGCAGGAAGGTCCGCGCCGAACCCGGGAGCAACGGCAGGCGCCGATGGGCGAGTTGGCGGACCAGCTCGGCCAGGCCGAGGTACTGTCCGGCCTCGCCGGTGACCGAATGACCGACCACGCTGCTCGGGTTGACCGTGGTGAGCGGTACGCCGAGGCGGGCGGCCGTGACGCGGACGGCGGCGTCGCCCACCAGTTTGGAGGCCTCGTAGGCGCCGAGGCGGGTGTAGAGCGCGTCGGTCTCGGCGGCCGGGAGTGGGTAGCGCGGCGTGGCGTCCCGGCCGACCCGGTAGCCCGAGAGGTGGACGAGCCGCCGGAGCCCCGGACGGGTGGCGGCCCAGTGCAGCACGTGCAGCGCGCCGTCGACGTTGGCGGCGTCCGCCTCGGTGCGCTCCAGGCCGAACCGGTAGAGGGCGGCGAGGTTGTGGATGTCGCGGATGTCCGTCAGCCGGGCTTCGTCCGTCGTGCCGAGGCCGAGGCCGGGGCGGGTGAGGTCGGCGGCGACGGTGGTCAGTGCGGTGTCGTCGGCGCCGTGCTCGCGGAGCCAGTGGCGCAGTTGACCGTCCCGTGCGGATCCGCGCCCGCCCCGGATGCCGGCGGCCACCGGCTCGCCGCGGTCGAGGAGTTCGAGAACCAGCCAGCGGCCCAGGAAACCGGTCGCGCCGAGGACCAGGGTGCGCGGCAGGGGCTGGGGTAGCCGGTGCTGCGGCGGGGTGGTGGAGTTCATCTGGAGGTCCTTTTCTGTAGACCGGTCTGCATATTTTTGGGAGATGCCTGGGTGAGAGTGAGGAGGCGGGGAGGGCAGATGAGTATGTAGACCGGTCGGCAGATTTCTAGACGCGGCCTAACGGTGACGGGAGTTCGAGGGACTTAGATTCGGTAGACCGGTCGGTTGATTTCCTCGGTGGCCTGGTGGAAGTCAGTGCGTCAGCTGAGATTCGGTAGACCGGTCGGTATATTTTCAGGCGACCATCGAGCGGAGCCGATCGGAGCTCGGCCGACTGCGGGGTCGGGGGACCGGTGGGCCGCGCACGTGAGGTCAGGACGGGCGCGGCCGGTCGGTCACTTCTTCTTCGCGCCGAGCAGGTGGCGGACGGCGTGCCGGGCGTCCTCCAGGGGGCGGCGGTCGCGACGCACCCGGGCGAGCAGTACGGCGCCCTCCAGTACGGCGAGCGCCTGGCCGGAAGCGGTCTCCGCCTCGGCGGGGCCGAACCCCTGGGCGGTGAGGCGTTCGGTGAGCACGAGCTGCCAGCTCGCGTACACCTCGGCGCAGACGCGGCGCAGGGGCTCGTTGCTTCCCGCCACCTCCAGGCCCACGGTCGCGACGGGGCAGCCCTTGCTGTAGTCGGACTCCTCCAGGCGGGCGATGAAGACCTCGACGAGCCGGTCGACCAGTGCCGTCGCTTCCGGGCTGCGGCCGACGGGCGTCCGGAGGAGTTCCTCGACCTCCTGCCCGGCCTGGACGAGGGCGGCGGCGACCAGTTGGTCCTTGCCCTCGGGGAAGTGGAAGTAGAGCGAGCCGCGCGGTGCGCCGCTCTCCGCCACGATCTGGTTGAGGCCGGTACCGAAGTAGCCCTGTGCCTCGATCAGGTTGCGCGTGCCGGCGATCAGCCGGGCGCGGGTCTCTTCTCCTTTGACTCCCATGTGGAAACAGTAGACCGGTCTGTATATTCCTGTCGACCTTCGACCCGGGTGACCGGTTCATCGGGAGGTCGGCCATTGACGCCCTGTTGAGCACCGGGCACCAGGGACCGGGCACCGAGCACCAGGGACCGGGGCCCGGGCGCCCTCGGGGTCGCGTACCCCGCCGCCATGTGAACCGGTGCCGTGCGGAGGCGAACCAACCATCGCGCGCAAGGAATCCACCATGGGTGGCGATCGCACGCCCCATGGTCGTGGTCGATTGACGGATCCGTGGCTTCCGGTCCGGCTGCGTTCCTAGCCTGTCGGGCATGACACACAGTCACCAGCACCAGGCCGAAACGGATGTCGACCGGGCAGTCGCTCCCCATTCCGACGCCCCCATTCCGACGCCCCCCACCCCGACGCCCCCACCCCGACGCTCCCCACCCCGACGCCGCGCCCGTGGCCGGTCCGTCCCGGGCGACCGCGCTCGGCTGATCGTCGCCGACGCCACGGCCCTCGAACGGGGCTGAGCCGCAGTACACCCCGAGGCCCCGCCGCCCGGGCAGGTCGGCAGGGACGCCGGCGCGACCGGCCGTGCGGCGGCGGGCAGTGGCGGCGGGGAGCGGCGGCTGGGAGCGGCGAGGCCGACAGTGGAGCGGACCCCCGCTGGGTGTGCCGCGCAGCCACGGTCGCCGGAAAGCGGTTGACGTTCGCCGGCGTCAGGCCGTTCGATTACCTGCCATGAACATGAGCGCAGGGCAGATGCATCCCGGCACCTACCCCACGGACGTCGACCTCGTACGGCGGCTGATCGCCGGGCAGTTCCCGCAGTGGGCGGGGCTGGCGGTCGAGCGGTTCCCGTCCGGCGGGACGGTCAACGCGATGTACCGGCTGGGCGACGACATGGTCGTCCGGCTGCCGCTGACGCGGGGCGGGGCCGGCGACGTGCTGCTCGAGCGGGCCTGGCTGCCCCGGCTCGCGCCCCAGCTGCCCTGGCCCGTCCCCGAGGCGCTCGGTGACGGGGTGCCCGCCGAGGGCTTCCCCTGGCCGTGGTCGGTCTACCGGTGGCTGGCGGGGGAGAACCCGGAGGTGGAGGCCCTGAGCGAACCGGTGCTGCTGGCCGAGGACCTGGCCGGGTTCGTGGCGGCGATGCGGAGCATCACCCTGCCCGGTGCGCCAGCGGCCCACCGCGGCGGACCGGTCGCCTCGCTCGACGTGGAGACCAGGGCGGCGATCGAGGAGCTGCGCGGGATTCCGCAGGAGGGTGTCGACTGCGATGCCGCCACGGCCGTGTGGGAGGAGGCGTTGCGGACCCCGGGTTGGGACGGGCCGCCGGTGTGGCTGCATGCCGATCTCATGCCGGGCAACCTGCTGGTGGAAGCCGGCAGGCTGACCTCGGTCATCGATTTCGGCTGCCTGGGGACAGGTGATCCCGCCTGCGACCTGTTCCCGGCGTGGAATCTCCTGCCCGCCCGGGCGCGGGAGGTCTTCCGCGAGGCGCTGGGCGTGGACGACGCGACCTGGATCCGCGGCCGCGGGCGGACCCTCTCGCAGGCGCTGATCGCGCTGCCGTACTACCGGAGGACCAACCCGGCGATGGCACGCAACGCCCGGCACGTGATCCGGACGGTGCTGGGGGAGGTCTGACGCGGGCGCCGGTCGGGTGGACGGCCCGGCCCCTGTCCCCCCCGGCCCAACGGGTCTGCGAGAGTGCCGGTATGAAACTTCGCTGTGCCGTACTCGACGACTACCAGGGTGTCGCGACGAGCATCGTCGACTGGTCACCGGTCACCGACCGGGTGGAACTGATCTCCTTCCCGCGGCACTTCGGCTCGGAGGACGAACTGGTCGACGCCGTCGCCGACTTCGACATCATCGTGACCTTGCGCGAACGGGTGGCGTTCCCGGCGGCCGTGTTCGCCCGGCTGCCCCGGCTGCGGCTGCTGGTGGCCTCCGGGATGCGGAACACGGTGATCGACTACGCGGCCGCCCGCGCGCACGGGGTGACGGTCTGCGGGACGGCGAGTTCGTCCACGCCGCCGGTGGAGCTGACCTGGGCGCTGCTGCTCGGGCTCGCCCGGGGGATCGTCACCGAGAACGACGCGCTGCGCACGGGCGGCCCGTGGCAGAGCACCCTCGGCGCGGATCTGGCCGGGCGGCGGCTGGGATTGCTCGGGCTGGGCAAGATCGGGGCGCTGGTGGCCCGGGTCGGTCTCGCGTTCGGCATGGACGTGGTCGCCTGGAGCCCGAACCTCACCGAGGAGCGGGCCGCCGAGGTCGGCGTCCGGCGCGCCGCCAGCAAGGAGGAGCTGCTGCGGGAGAGCGACTTCGTCTCCGTCCACCTGGTGCTGGGCGACCGCAGCCGGGGCCTGCTGGGCAAGGCCGAGTTCGCGTCGATGAAGCCGCGGGCGTACCTGGTGAACACCTCGCGGGCGGCGATCGTCGACCAGGACGCGCTGCTCGCCGCCCTGGCCGAGGGCCGGATCGCGGGTGCGGCGGTGGACGTCTTCGACGTCGAACCGCTGCCAGCCGACCACCCGTTGCGCACCGCGCCGCGGCTGCTGGCGACCCCGCACCTCGGCTATGTGTCGGGCGACACCTACCGGACGTTCTACGGCCAGGCGGTGGAGGACATCGCGGCGTTCCTGGCCGGCTCCCCGGTCCGCGTCCTGGGCTGAGACGCCGGCGCGTCCGGAACGCCGTGCCGGGCACGCCGGGGCGGCCCGTCGCCCCGGGAAACCCCGGGGCGACGGGCCGCCGTTGGTGCGCGGAGCGGGTCGTCAGCTGACCGAGACGGCGCTCCAGGCGGCCGCGACGGCCTTGTACTCGGTGCTGGTCGCGCCGTACAGGTCCTTCGCCGCACTCAGGGTCGCGGTGCGGGCGGCCTTGTAGTTGGTGGTGGAGGTCATGTAGACGGTCAGCGCGCGGTACCAGATCTTGGCGACCTTCTGGTTGCCGATGCCGGTCACCGTGGACTGGTTGCAGGTGGGGCTGTTGTAGGTGAACCCGTTGATGGTCTTGCTGCCGCTGCCCTCGCTGGCGAGGTAGAAGAAGTGGTTGCCGACGCCCGAGGAGTTGTGCACGTCGAGCTGCCCGACCTTGCTGGTCCAGCAGTCGGCGGACCCGCCGTCCAGCGAGGGCTTGTCCATCCGGCGCAGCCACGGCGGGGTGGACTGGTCGCTGAACAGGTAGTCGGGGGTGTCCACCTTGCTGTTGGCGTACCACTCGACCATGGTGCCGAAGATGTCACTGGTGGACTCGTTGAGGCCGCCGGACTCGCCGCTGTAGCGCAGGTTGGCGGTCGCGCTGGTGACGCCGTGGGTCATCTCGTGGCCCATGGTGTCGAGGTCGACCTGCTCCGGGTCCTTGGAGCCGTCGCCGTCACCGGTCATCATGCAGAAGCAGCTGTCGGACCACTGGGCGTTGTCCCAGTCGGTGCCGACGTGCACGAAGACGGTGGCGCCCTTGCCGTCGTTCTTGATGCCGCTGCGGCCGAAGGTGTTCTTGTAGTAGTCGTACGTCCAGGCGGTGTTGGCGTGGGCGTCGACGGCGGCGGTGGCGCGGTCGGTGGAGAACTTCTTCCCGTCGCCCCAGGTGTTGTCCGTGTCGGTGAACAGCGTGCCGGAGCTCGCCTTGAGCGAGCCCGCGGAGACGTTGTGCGCGTCCCTGGTGGCGTGCTTGCGCACCGGGTCGATCAGCGCGAAGCCGCCGGACTGCGCGGTGGTGTCGATGGTGATGTCGCCGGTGTACTCGGAGTGGCCGGTGCCGCTGGCCTGGTGCTCGGAGTCGTAGCTCTCGATCTGCTCGCCGGTGGAGGCGTCGGTGACGACGACCTTCCCGGCGGGCTGGCCGTGGTCGCCGACACCGGCGACGGTGGTCTTCCAGGCGAGGCGGGGCGTGCCGTCGGCGGCCCAGACGACCAGTTCGGGGGAGCTGGTCGCGGAGCCGATGGACGGCGCGGACTGGAGGGCGCGGCTCGCGGAGGTCTGCGCCGGGACCTTCGGGACGATGGACGCCACCGCGGCCTCGTGCGCGGCGGCGCGGGAGGAGTCCTTGAGCCGGCCGCGCGCGTCCTGGTGCACGACCAGGTCACCGCCGACCACGGGCAGGCCCTGGAAGGTGCGGTCGAAGCGGACGTGCTGGGTGCCGTCGGCGTCGATGATGACGTCCTTGACCTGGAGGTCCTGGCCGTCGCCGAAGCCGAACACCCCTGCGTTGTGGGTGACGTTGGCCCGGGCCTGGGCGATCGCGGCGGCGTGGTCGGTGGGGGCGGCCGACGCCGTGGCGGTCTGGAAGGTGGCGGCCACGAGTGCGGCGGTGACCGCTATGGCTCCGGCCGCGAGGTTGCGGCGGTGAGAGGAGATGGGGCTCACTCTGACTCCAGTCGGGGGTAGCTGCAGGGATACGAGCTGGGTCAGAGTTTGACGGTGAACTGACAACGTTGGCTAGATATTTCAAGAGACCTTGACCATTCCGTGTTCTGTCCTGATCGAACTTGATAGGTAGTGAACAAATGCCGCGGGAGCCCACCGTGACGACCCGGTACCTCTGGCGCCGCGCCTTCACCAACGGTGAACTGGCCGCTCTGCATGCGGAGGGGTTCGGCCCCCCGCCGGCACCGGCCTCCCGCGCTGCTGACCGGCGCCGCTGACCGGTGCCGCTGACCGGTACCTCCGGCCAGTGCCCCTGGCCCGCCCCTCCGACCGCTCCTCCGCGCGGGACCGGGCGCGAGCGCCGTCGCCCGGTGTCGCCGATCCCCTGCGGGCGGTCCCGCCGGCCCGTACGCTCGCGGGATGGACGGATGGCTGGGCGCCTGGACGGGCGGGCGGCGGGCGGTGCACCTCGGGAACGTCGCCGACTTCAACGAACAGTTCCTCGCGCCGGGGACGGACCCCGACCAGCGGTCCCGGCGCCTGCGGCAGGCACACCACTACGCCGGGATGGCGAGCTGCTACAGCCCCGAGCCCGCGCTGCTGGTCCTGCCAGGGGAGGTCGAGCGGGCCTGGATCGACTGGCTCGCCCGGGAGTTGGAGTGGGGGCCGGTCGAGCTGTACAGCGGGATCGCGCCGGATCGGACGCTCGCCCAGGCCCTCGCCGACCGGCCGGCCCTGGCGGAGCGGATCGCCACCGCCGGTCTCCCCGTGCTGCCGTGGGGACGGACGGCGGCCCAGGGCGAGGGCGCGGAGCTGGCGGCCGTGCGGCGCTACGAGTCCAAGGCCGCCGCGCACGTCCTGTTCACCGAACTGGCCCCGGAACACCACGGGATCGTCGTCCCCCAGCAGGAGCAGCCGGGCTCCCGGCGCCGCGCCGCCCGCCGGCTGACCGCCCGCGCGAGCCGCGGCCTCACCACCGTGCTGAAGAGCCCGCACGGCGTCGGCGGCTACGGGACGGTCGTGGTGACCCCGCAGGACGTGTTCGCGGCCGGCGGCGGCCGGGCCCTGCTGCGCCGGCTGACCGGGGCCGAACTGCCGGCGCCCGGTGGGGACGTGCTGCTGGAGGAGTACATCGACGGCGGCCGTGCCGACCGGCTGCGCGACCTCACCTTCGACGCGGTGGTCGGCGACGACGGCCGCGTCCACCCGGTCGGCGTCGGCGAGATGGCGGTGCACGGCACCCGCTACCAGGGGGTGACGGTCGGCCCGGGGGTGGTGCCGGCCGGCGCGGCGGCGATCGCCGAACGGTTCGGCCTCGCGGTCGGCGAGCGGCTCGCCGCCGAGGGCCACCGGGGCTGGTACGACGTCGACTTCGTCACCGACCGGGACCGCCGGCTCGCCCCCACCGAGATCAACCTGCGGCTCACCGGCCCGGCGATCGCCTTCGTGCTGCGGGCCCGGCTGGACCTGGTCCGCGGCCCCGGCCACCTGGTCCGCACCCTGGACGCGCTGCCGCTCGGCGCCCGGATCTCCCAGGAGGCGCTCCACGACCACCTGGACCGGCTGCGCCCGCGCTGCGCCCGCCTCGGCGTGACCGTCCTGCCGCTGGTCGCGACGGCGGGCTACGAGCGGGAGCCCGCCGTCGGACTGGCCCTCGCCGCGCGCGAGGCCGAGGCGCTGGAGGCCGCGCAGGCGCTGATCGGAGCCGGGAACCACGCGCTGGGCCGGATGTTCGAGGCCCTGCGCTGAGCGGTGCCGGACCGGCCGGGCCCGCGTGCCTCGACCCGCCGCCGCCTCACCTCCGCGCGGACGGCGGGTGCCAGGCGAGGAAGCGGACCACGACCACGGCCGCGATCATCAGCGCGACGTTGAAGACGTAGACCAGGAGCGACTGCCGCGACCAGTCCACCGGTGAGCTGGTCCGGTACAGGTTGTCCTGCGGCCACCAGGAGGCCAGCAGCCAGAACACCGACAGGTGGGTGGCGAGCGTGAGTCCCCGCGGCCTGCCGTGCGCGGTGAGCATCGGCCATCCGGCCAGCAGGAACGCCGCGCCCAGCCCGAACGAGAGCCACTCGGCGATGTACAGGGCGTGGAAGTAGGAGGCGAAGGGGTCCGGCACCCGGGACAGGTCGGTGGAGCCCGGCCAGAGGGAGTCGGTGAGCAGCCAGGCCGCGAAGGCGAAGGGCAGGGCGATGAGGAGCCAGCCGCAGCCGGACAGGCCGGGCCCGCCGGCGCCGGCCGCCCGGCCGGAGCCGGTCCCCCCGCCCGCGCCCTTGAAGCCGGCGCCCTTGTGACCGGCCGAGCCGCCCGCGCCGGCCTTACCGGCCCGGGGGCCGGTGGAGTCGCGCGGCGCCGGCAGCGGCAGGGAGCCGCGGTCGAGCTTGCCGGCCCTGGTGCGGGGGAGCGCCGACAGCGGCACCACCGCGGTGGGCAGGTCGCCGGCGGGCAGGCGCTTCGTCAGGTAGGCGGAGAGCGACCACGCGTCCGCCCCTTCGGCTTCCGGGTCGGTCACCGCGTACCCGACCAGCGCCCGCCGCCCGGGCTCCGGCTCCACCTCGGCGACGGCGGCCTCCCGGACCGCCGGGTGCGAGCGCAGTACGCCCTCGGCGGCCGCGGCCGTGGTGACCCGCTCGACCACGGCGGCGGCCCGGGCGGAGGCGACCGGCCCCACCACGGCCTCGGCGCGGGCCGTGAACTCCAGTACGCCGTCCGCGCGGATCCGCCCGAGGTCGCCGGTCAGCAGGACCCGGCCGTCCGGGTCGAAGGCCGCGGGCCGGAACCGGCGGTCCGTCTCCTCGGGCCGGTTGAGGTAGCCCCGGCCCAGGCCCGCGCCGGCGACCGCGATCTCGCCGACCGTCCCGCTCGGGGCGGGCTCGCCGTCCGGGCCGAGCACGTGGACCCGGGCGCCGGGGAACGGCCGGCCGACCAGCGAGACCCGCTCGCTGCCCTCGCCGCCGGTCGCCCCGGCCGCGTCGAAGTAGCTGCTGTCCACGGAGGCCTCGGCGAGGCCGTACACGTTCAGCACCCGGACGCCCGCGCCGAGCAGCCCCTGCAGGCCCAACTGCTCGTCCAGGTACCACTTCTCGGCGCCCACGGTGAGCAGCCGCACACCGGTCAGCGCCCCGCCCGAGGCCGCGAGGTGCACCCGCAGGCGGCGCGCCGTGCGGACGTTGAGCTCCAGCACGGTGATGCCCTCGGCGGCGACCAGGGCCGGCAGGTCGGCGATGTCGGCGCTGCGGTCCAGGGTGAGGTTGCGCGGTGCGACCACCAGGGTGGCGCCGGTGCAGAGCGCGCGCACCCAGTCCGCGGTGAAGACGTCGAACTCCAGGCTCGCCGTCTGCAGGATCCGGTCGGAGGCGCGGAGCCCGTAGACCGAGCGCCAGCCGCGGTAGGCGGCCAGCAGGTTGCGGTGCTCGATCAGCACGCCCCGGGGCAGCCCGGTCGAGCCGGAGGTGAAGAAGACGCACGCGAGGTCGTCCGGGCCGGTGGCCACCACCGGCGGACCGGTGGGCAGCGCGGTGACCGCCTCGGTTGCGGCGACGGCCCCGATCGCCCCTACGGCTCCGACGGCTCCGCCCTTCTCGCCCGCTCCGACCGTCGCCGCCTCGCCCGCCTCGCCCGTCCCGGCCGGCGCGTCCACGCAGACGACGGCCCGCCCGCCGGCGTCCGTCAGCCGCACCCGGTGGCTCTCCTCGGTCACCACTACGGCCGGATCGGCCTCCGCGAGCACATGGCGCAGCAGCGGGTCGGGCGCCCCCGGCTCCAGCGGTACGTACGCGCCACCGGCCTTCAGCACGGCGAGCAGGGCGACGAACACCTCGGTGCCCCGGCCCAGCGCCACCGCGGCCCGGCCGCCGGGCTCCAGCCCGGCCGCCGCCAGGTGGCGGGCCAGCCGGTCCGCCCGCGCGTCCAGCTCACCGTAGGTCAGTTCCCGCGCGCCGCAGCGGACGGCGACCGCGTCGGGCGTCTGCCGCGCCTGCTCCTCGAACCGCCCGTGCAGCGTTCCGGCACGCCCCGCCGGTTCCGCGTCCCACCCCATCCGTCCAGCCCCCTTCGCATCGTGCTCCGCTCCGATCCTCCCGCCAACCGCCCGCCACGAACAGGGGCGTGCGGACCGGCCGGTCGGTCCGCGCCCCGGCCCGCCCCCGCGCGCCCCGGAGCGGGGCGACCGCCGGAGCCGGTCCACACCTCGGACACCCCGGGCCGCCGCCACTCCGACGGTTGTACTCTGCACGCGGACGGCCGGTGCCAGCCCGCCCGGTGCGGCGCCGCGCCCGCACCCTGTCCGGCGCCGATCCCACGGAGGCCCGCCCGCCATGAGCACGTCCGAACCGCTGCCCGCCGGCCCGCTGCTGCGCACCCGGGACGTCGACGTCGTCCGGGACGGCCGCTACCTGCTGCGCGGGATCGACCTCACCATCGAGCCCGGCGAACACTGGGCGCTGCTCGGGGCCAACGGCGCCGGCAAGTCCACGCTGCTGGCGCTGCTCGGCGCGGTCTCCCACCCCACCCGGGGCACGGTGGACGTGCTGGGCCGCCGGCTCGGCCGGGTCGACATCCGCGAGCTGCGCGCCCACCTCGGTCACGTCAACCCGCGCCACCCGCTGCGTTCGCCGCTCTCCGTCCGCGAGGTGGTGCTGACCGGCCTCACCAACACCATCGAACCGGACCTGCACCGCAAGCCGTCCCCCGAGGAGCTCGACCGCTGTGAGCGACTGATCGAGACCCTCGGCATGACGGCCATGGCGGAAGCCCCGTGGCCCACCCTCTCCCAGGGGGAGCGCGGCCGGGCCCTGATTGCCCGCGCCCTGATGCCCAGCCCCCGGCTGCTGCTGCTCGACGAGCCCGCCACCGGGCTCGACCTCACGGCCCGCGAGCTGCTGCTCGACAGCCTGGACCTGCTGCGCCATCAGCACCCCGAGCTGGCCAGCGTGCTGGTCACGCACCACCTGGAGGAGCTGCCGGAGAGCACCACGCACGCGCTGCTGCTGCGTGACGGCGAGTGCGTCGGGGCCGGGCCGGTGGACGAGGTGATGACCACCGAGCTGGTGAGCGCCTGCTTCGGCCACCCGATCCGGATCAGCCGGCACGAGGGCCGCTGGAGCGCCCGCGCGGCCGCCCGCCGGGCCCCCGGCCGCTGAGCACCTCGGCGCCGCGGGCGCTGAGCACCTCGGCGCCGCGGGCGCTGAGCACCTCGGCGCCGCGGGCGCTGAGCACCTCGGACCCCCGGCCGCTGAGCACCTCGGGCCCCCGGCCGCTGAGCACCTCGGCGCCGCGGGCGCCCGGTCGCTGAGCCCGCGGGCCGGGCGGCTCCCGGGCAGGGCGGGGCGTGGGACAGGCCACCGGCGGTGGCCGGAATTGGGCGGTGGGCTGACGGCACCGTGGCCGCCTGGCCCACCCCCCACCTGCGCGGATCGAAGGCGGCCCCGGTGTAGACGGCAAAATCAGATATCCCTAAGGTATGCCTTAGCTAAGTGGGTGGGGGCGCCGGTGGCCCCGGTTCCCGTACCCACGCTCAGCCATGCCCGAACCGCCTGTCCTCCCCGCTGGAGCCCTCATGTCCGCCCGTCGTTCCACCGCAGCCGCGCTGCTCACCCTCGCTGTGGCGACCGCCGCGCTGGCCGGTTGCTCGCAGAAGAAGGACGACAAGGCCTCTGCCGACGCCGTCAAGGTGAACGCCACCGACAGCGCCTGCGAGGTCTCCAAGACCAGCTTCCCGGCCGGCCACGTCGTGATCGACATCGCGAACAAGGGCTCGAAGACCACCGAGGTCTACGTCTACGGCGACGCTGACAAGATCATCACCGAGCGCGAGAACATCGGCCCCGGCACCAAGGCGTCGATCACCGCCGAGATCAAGGCCGGCTCGTACGAGATCGCCTGCAAGCCGGGTATGGTCGGCGACGGCATCCGCCAGAAGATCACCGTCACCGGTGACGCCGCCGCCTCCGGCGCCTCGACCGACCCGCGGCTGACCGCCGCCGTGGACGCGTACCGCACGTACGCCCAGGAGCAGGCCGACGCCACCATCCCGGTGGTCACGCAGTTCGCCGACGCGATCAAGGCCGGGGACCTGGAGAAGGCCAAGTCGCTCTTCGCGCCGTCGCGCACCGGCTGGGAGCGCACCGAGCCGGTCGCCGAGAGCTTCGGCGACATCGACCCGAAGACCGACACCCGCGAGGACGGCCTGGAGCCCGGCCAGGAGTGGACCGGCTGGCACAAGCTGGAGAAGTCGCTCTGGGCCGACGCCAGGATCGGCGACGACGAGAAGAAGCTCGCCGACCAGCTGGTGACGGACCTGAAGGACTGGCAGACGAAGATCCCGACGGCCGAGATCACCGCGACCAGCATGGCCAACGGCGCCAAGGAGCTGCTGGACGAGGTCGCCACCGGCAAGATCACCGGTGAGGAGGACCGCTACAGCCACACCGACCTGGCGGACTTCGCCGCCAACGTCGAGGGTGCGCAGAAGGCCTACGAGCTGCTCAAGCCGGTCGCCTCGGAGAAGGACGCCGAGCTGGCCAAGACCCTGGACGCGGAGTTCACCGCGATCCAGGCGCTGCTGGCCAAGTACAAGCAGGCCGACGGCGGTTACACCTCCTACGACAAGGTCACCGAGGCCGAGCGCAAGACCTTCTCCGACGCGGTGAACTCGCTGGGCGAGCCGCTGTCGAAGCTGGCCGCCGCGGTCGTCGTCAAGTAACGGTCGACACGCAGTACCGGTCGACAAGCAGGACCCCAGGAGGTGTCGGCTCCCGTAGCCGGGTTAGCCTCCACCACATCGCCGTGGCGGCCCCCGTGGCCGCCACGGCATCCGTGAGTCAGCGCAGAGAAGGGCCGCCCGTCGATGGACGCCGAGAACCAGCAGCAGAGCGGGACGCCGGCCGGCACCGACGCCGACGCCGCCGCGAGTGGGCGGGGCGGCGCCGACCGCGGCCCGATCAGCCGCCGGGCCGTGATCGGCTGGGCGGGCGCGGGCGTCGCGATCGGGGCCGCCGGGGTCGGCTCGGTGGCCGCCGCCACCCGGCAGGACGACGACACCCCCGCGCCGGCGGCCACCCCCGCGAACATCCCCTTCTATGGCGAGCACCAGTCGGGCATCGCCACGCCCGTCCAGGACCGGCTGCACTTCGCCGCGTTCGACGTCTCGGCGACCGCCACCCGCGAGTCGCTGGTCAAGATGCTCAAGGAGTGGTCCAAGGCGGCCGCCGCGATGACGGGCGGCCGCGAGGTCGGCACCGGCGCCGCCAGCGGCCTGCCCGAGGCACCGCCGGACGACACCGGCGAGGCCCTGGGCCTGCCCGCCTCCCGGCTCACCCTCACCATCGGCTTCGGCCCCGGCCTGTTCGAGAAGGACGGCGTGGACCGGTTCGGCCTCAAGGCCCGGCGCCCCGAGGCCCTGATCGACCTGCCGAACTTCAAGGGCGACAAGCTCGACCCGCAGCGCAGCGGCGGCGACCTCTGCGTCCAGGCCTGCGCCGACGACCCGCAGGTCGCCGTGCACGCGATCCGCAACCTGGCCCGGATCGGCATGGGCACGGTCAACATCCGCTGGTCGCAGCTCGGTTTCGGCAAGACGTCCTCGACCACCCCGGACGCGCAGACCCCGCGCAACATGATGGGGTTCAAGGACGGCACCCACAACATCGCCGGCAGCGACACGGCGAAGCTCGCCGAGCACGTCTGGGTCGCCCCCGGCGAGGGCCCGGACTGGATGACCGGCGGCTCCTACCTGGTCGCCCGCCGGATCCGGATGCACATCGAGACCTGGGACCGTACCTCGCTCAAGGAGCAGGAGGACGTCTTCGGCCGCACCAAGGGCGAGGGCGCGCCGTACGGCAAGCCCAAGGAGCACGACGCGCCGGACCTCAAGGCGATGCCCGAGGACTCCCACGTGCGCCTGGCCCACCCGGACAGCAACAGCGGCCTGATGATCCTGCGCCGCGGCTTCTCCTTCACCGACGGCACCGACGGCCTCGGCCGCCTGGACGCCGGCCTGTTCTTCCTCGCCTACCAGCGGGACAGCCGCAAGGCGTTCGTCCCCCTCCAGCAGCGCCTCGCCTCCAGCGACAAGCTCAACGAGTACATCCAGCACGTCGGCTCCGCCCACTTCGCCTGCCCGGCGGGCGTCCGCAAGCCCGGCGAGTGGTGGGGCCAGGCCCTCTTCGGCTGACCTGGCGCTCCCGCCTACCCGTACCACCTCTTCACCCCCAGGAGCCAGCGTGTTCGGCAACTACCTGATCGGCCTGCGCGAGGGCCTCGAAGCGAGCCTCGTCGTCTGCATCCTGATCGCCTATCTGGTCAAGACCGGCCGCAAGGACAAGCTCCTGCCGGTCTGGTCGGGCGTGGTGGCGGCCGTCGTCCTCAGCATGGCCTTCGGCGCCGTCCTGCAGTTCGGCTCCTCGCAGCTGAGCTTCGAGGCGCAGGAGGCGCTCGGCGGCTCGCTGTCGATCATCTCGGTCGGTCTGGTCACCTGGATGGTGTTCTGGATGCGGCGCACCGCCCGCCACCTGAAGACCGAGCTGCACGGCAAGCTGGACGCGGCGATGGCGATGGGCACCTTCGCGCTGGTGGTCACCTCCTTCCTGGCCGTGGGCCGGGAGGGGCTGGAGACCGCGCTGTTCATCTGGTCGGCGGTGCAGGCCACCGACGACGGCTACAACCCCGTGATCGGCGCGGCCCTGGGCCTGGCCACCGCGGTGGTGCTCGGCTGGCTGTTCTACCGGGGCGCGCTGAGGATCAACCTGGCGAAGTTCTTCACCTGGACCGGCGCCATGCTGGTCGTCGTCGCGGCCGGCGTGCTCGCCTACGGCGTGCACGACCTCCAGGAGGCCGGCTGGCTCGGCGGCCTGCACAGCCAGGCCTTCGACATCAGCAGCACCATCCCCAAGGACAGCTGGTACGGCACCCTGCTGAAGGGCGTCTTCAACTTCCAGCCCGACCCGACCGTCCTCCAGCTGGTCGTCTGGGCGGCCTACCTGATCCCGACCCTGGCGATCTTCTTCGGTCTCTTCGGCGGCCGCCCGGCCAAGCCGCTCGCGAACGCCGGCCCGGCGAAGACCGCCGCCTGACGGCCCACCGGCCGCCACCCGCACAGCAACCGCACAGCACCCGAACCGCCCCGCCCGGCCCCGCCGGACGGGGCGGTTCGGCATGTCCGGGGTCTCGTCCGGCCACGGTGCCGCGGACTGCCGCGCTACCGCGGCGGCCCGTACGCCAGGAGGAGGACCGCGAGGGCGGTGGGACCGATCCCCGTCATCACCCCCGGGGGCGCCGCCCGGCGTGCCGGCCGCCCGGTGCTCCCACCGCGTACGGCACCGCCCAGCGCCGTGCGGCCGCGCCCCGCGCCGCACGGCGCCCGCGTGGTACCCCGCGCCGAGCTGACCACCGGTCAAAAAGTTCATCCCAGGGTCTACCCGCGTAAACCCCCGACGCGCCATGCTGGTTGCCAGCCCGGGCCGCTTCCGCCCGGGGGCTTTTGCCTGCCCTCAGACCGACTCTGGAGTCCCCGTATGCCTGCGATACGCACGCTGCACCGCGCCCTGCCGGCCGCCCTCGGCGCCCTGCTGCTCGCCCTCACCGCGCTGCTGGCCGGCGCCGGCACCGCCCAGGCCGCCCTGCCCACCCCGGTCTCGGCCGCGACGGCCCGCACCTACCTGGCCTCCATCGCGACGGGCGCCGAGACCCACGACGACACCTACGACCGGACGCTGTTCCCGCACTGGATCACCATCGCCGGCACCTGCAACACTCGGGAGACCGTCCTCAAGCGCGACGGCAGCGGCGTGGTCACCGACTCCGCCTGTGCCTCCGTCAGCGGCACCTGGTCCTCGGTCTACGACAACGCGACCACCACCAACGCCTCCTCCTTCGACATCGACCACCTGGTGCCGCTGGCCGAGGCCTGGCGCTCCGGTGCCTGGGCGTGGACGACGGACCAGCGCAAGGCCTTCGCCAACGACCTGACCCGCCCGCAGCTGCTGGCCGTCTCCGCGAGCTCCAACCGCTCCAAGGGCGACCAGGACCCGGCCCACTGGTTGCCGCAGACCTCCTACCGCTGCACCTACGCCCGCGCCTGGGTGCAGGTGAAGTACTTCTACGGCCTCTCCGTGGACACTGCCGAGAAGAGCACCCTCTCCTCGATCCTCAACGGCTGCTGACCGGACCCACTGCTGACGAATCGTTCATGCACAGAGCTCCGCCCGCCGGTGTCCTTCCCGGCGGGCGGAGCTCTTCGGTGTCGGTGGCCTGCCCGGGGCGCTACTCGCTCTTGATCGCCCCCAGGATGTCCATCCGGGCGGCCCGGCGGGCCGGCCAGAGGGCGGCGAGCAGGCCGATCACGGCGGCGGCGACCAGGAAGCCCAGGATCTGGACCGGCGGCACCACCGTGGTGATGCCCTTGAAGGTGTCCGCCATCGTGCGGGTGCCCGCCCAGGCGGTCACGATGCCGAGCAGCACGCCGACCACGCCGCCGAAGAGCGCGATCATCAGCGACTCCAGCCGGACCATCCGGCCGATGCCGCGCCGGTCCAGGCCGATCGCCCGCAGCATGCCGATCTCCCGGCGGCGCTCGAACACCGACATCGCCATGGTGTTGACGACGCCCAGGACGGCGATCACCACGGACATCCCCAGCAGGCCGTACATGATGTTCAGCACCGCGGTGACCAGCTGGCGGTTCTCCGCCTTGATGTCCTTCTCGCCCTTGACGGCGATCAGCGGGTTGCCGCCGGTGGCGTCGCGCAGGGCCTGCTTCAGCTTGGCGTCGGCGCCGTTCACGCCCTTGACCAGGACCTTCTGCGGCCCGGTGCCGGGTGCGGCGTGCGGGCCGACCACGGAGTCCGGGGCGACCAGACCGGCCAGCGCGGTGCCGGCCTCCAGCACGCCGCCGACGGTCAGCGAGCCCTTGGTGCCGTCCGGGTAGGTGAAGGCCAGCGGGTCACCGGGCTTCAGGCGCAGGCGGTCGGCGGTGCCGGAGCCGACCAGTAGCCCGCCCCGCTTCAGCGCGTCCGCGCTACCGGCCTTCACCGTGATGGTGGCCAGCTGGTCGATGGTCGCGGCGTCCACCGAGGTGACCACCTCGCGGTCGTCGCGGTCGCCGGTGCCGGCCGCGTCGCCGGCGCCGGTCCCGACCAGGACGGTGCGCACCACGCTCATCGCGCTCACGCCCGGAGTCCGGGCGACCTGCGTCGCGACCTCGGGGGACAGCATCGAGGAGTTCTGCATGGCGACGGTGTAGTCGGCCTTGGTGTCGTTCTCGGTCTCCTCGTCCACGGCCTTGTTCACCGAGGCACCGATCACGGTCAGCGCGGTGATCAGGGTGACGCCGATGGTGAGGGCCGAGGCGGTGGCGGCGGTGCGGCGCGGGTTGCGCACGGCGTTCTCGCGGGCCAGCTTGCCCGGCGTCCCGTACAGCCTGCGCAGCAGCGGGGCGAACAGCGCGATCAGCGGCCGGGCCAGCAGCGGGGTCAGCACGAACACGCCGATCAGCAGCGCGCCCGCGCCGGCGCCGACCAGCTTGCCCTCCTTGCCGGCGGCGCCGGCCAGCAGGCCGCCGACGCCGGCCGCGGCGAACAGCAGGCCGATCGTGTTGCGCACCCGCAGGCTCTTCTGGGTGGCCGGCTGCTCGACCGAGCTCATCGCGGCGACCGGGGCGATCCGGGAGGCGCGGAGGGCGGGCAGCCAGGCGGCGAGCACCGTCACCAGCACTCCGATGGCGACCGAGACGAGCACCGTGGACGGGGCGACCACCAGCGGGCCGTCCGGCAGGTTGGCCTCCATCGGTCCGTTCAGCAGCGAGCGCAGGCCGGTGGCGATGCCGATGCCGGCGAGCAGTCCGGCCACCGAGGCGGTCAGGCCGACCAGCAGCGCCTCGACCAGCACGGAGAGGGTGACCTGCCTGCGGTTGGCGCCGACGGCGCGCAGCAGGGCGAGCTCCTTGGTGCGTTGGGCGACCAGCATGGTGAAGGTGTTGGCGATGATGAAGATGCCGACGAACAGCGCGATCGCGGCGAAGCCGAGCAGCACGCCGCTCATGCCCTTGGTGCCCTCCTGGATCATCCGGTCCTGCTCGTCGGCCAGCTCGCGGCCGGTCTTCGCCTCGATCGAGTCGTCCTGCGGGACGGCCTGCCGGACGGCGGTGAGCAGCGCGCGGTCGTCGGCGCCGGGCCGGCCCTTGACGTCGATCTCGGCGAAGCGGCCCGGGCTGAGGTAGAGCTGCTGGGCGGTGGCGGTGTCGAAGGCGGCGAGCGAGCCGCCGGAGACGACGCGCGGGTCGTTGGTGTGCAGGGTGCCGGTGAGCTTCAGCTCCATGACCGGGCCGTTGACGGCCACCCGGACGGTGTCGCCGACCTTGTAGCCGCCCTTGTCGGCGGTCTTCACGTCCAGCGCCACCTCGCCGGAGCCGCGCGGGCCGCGGCCGTCGACGAGCGGGTAGCGCGGGTCGGTGCCGTCGGCGCCCGGCACGTAGTTGGTGCCGGTGGTCGAGAAGCCGTCGCCGATCAGCGCGCCCGTGCGGTCGGCGATGCCGGCGAAGCCGGTGACCACGCCGCGGGCCTCGGCGGCGCCGGGCAGCAGGGCGACCGCCTTGCGGGTGGACTCGGTCAGGGTGGGGTCGGTGGTGCTCCCGCCGCTGAGGTCGTACCCCCGGTCGACGGCGCTGCGGTCACTGATGGTGACGGCTATGTCGGTGTAGCTCTTGGCGCTCTGGGAGCGCAGCGCGTTGCCGAGGGTGTCGGTGAAGACGAGCGTGCCGGCGACGAAGGCGGTGCCGAGCATGACGGCGAGGGCCGTCATCAGGAGTCGGCCCTTGTGGGCCAGCACGTTGCGCAGTGCGGTGCGGTA
>NZ_JBEXYD010000029.1:0-96274 GCF_040630735.1 Kitasatospora sp. NPDC005748 | reverse complement strand
TCGACGGGCAGCACATCCGCACCCTGCTGCTCACCCTGCTGTTCCGCTTCATGCGGCCGCTGGTCGAGTCCGGCTACGTCTACCTCGCGATGCCCCCGCTGTACAAGATCAAGTGGAGCAAGGACGACTTCGACTACGTGTACTCCGACCGCGAGCGCGACGCCACCATCGCGGCGGGCGTCGCGGCCGGTCGCCGGCTGCCCAAGGACGACGCGATCCAGCGCTTCAAGGGTCTCGGCGAGATGAACGCCGAGGAACTGCGGGTGACCACCATGGACCAGGCCCACCGCCTGCTCCAGCAGATCACCCTGGAGGACGCGGCCCGCGCCGACGACCTCTTCTCCGTCCTGATGGGCGAGGACGTCGAGGCCCGCCGCTCCTTCATCCAGCGCAACGCCAAGGACGTCCGCTTCCTGGACGTGTGACGGGGCCCGCCCCTGCCAGCACAGTCCAGTCACGCGTGAAAGGAAACTGACCACCAGTGGTCGACGACAACCGTCCCGACGGCGAGCAGCCGGACGCCAGCACCGCCACCGACACCTTCGTGTCCCGGGTCGAGCCGATCGAGCTCGAGACCGAGATGCAGCGCTCGTACCTCGACTACGCGATGAGCGTGATCGTCAGCCGTGCGCTGCCCGAGGTCCGCGACGGCCTCAAGCCGGTGCACCGGCGCGTGCTCTACGCCATGTACGACGGCGGGTACCGCCCCGAGAAGGGCTACTACAAGTGCGCCCGCGTCGTCGGCGACGTCATGGGCAACTACCACCCGCACGGTGACACCTCGATCTACGACACCGTGGTCCGCCTGGCCCAGCCGTGGTCGCTGCGGATGCCGCTGGTGGACGGCAACGGCAACTTCGGCTCGCCGGGCAACGACCCGGCCGCGGCCATGCGCTACACCGAGTGCAAGCTGATGCCGCTGGCCATGGAGATGATGCGCGACATCGACGAGGAGACCGTCGACTTCGCCGCCAACTACGACGGCCGCTCGCAGGAGCCCACCGTCCTGCCCGCGCGCATCCCCAACCTGCTGGTCAACGGTGCCACCGGCATCGCGGTCGGCATGGCCACCAACATCCCGCCGCACAACCTGCGCGAGGTCGCCTCCGGCGCGCTCTGGGCGCTGGAGCACCCGGAGGCCTCCAACGAGGAGCTGCTGGAGGCCCTGATCGAGCGGATCAAGGGCCCGGACTTCCCGACCGGCGCGCTGATCGTCGGCCGCCGCGGGATCGAGGAGGCGTACCGCACCGGGCGCGGCTCGATCACCATGCGCGCGGTGGTCGAGGTGGAGGAGATCCAGGGCCGCCAGTGCCTGGTGATCACCGAGCTGCCCTACCAGGTCAACCCGGACAACCTCGCGCTGAAGATCGCCGACCTGGTCAAGGACGGCAAGGTCGCCGGCATCGCCGACGTCCGCGACGAGTCCTCCTCGCGCACCGGCCAGCGCCTGGTCATCGTGCTCAAGCGGGACGCCGTCGCCAAGGTCGTGCTGAACAACCTCTACAAGCACACCGACCTGCAGACCAACTTCGGCGCCAACATGCTGGCGCTGGTCGACGGCGTGCCGCGCACGCTCTCGCTCGACGCCTTCATCCGGCACTGGGTCAACCACCAGGTCGACGTCATCGTCCGGCGCACCACCTTCCGGCTGCGCAAGGCCGAGGAGCGGGCGCACATCCTGCGCGCCCTGCTGCGCGCCCTGGACATGATCGACGAGGTCATCGCGCTGATCCGGGCCTCGGCCAGCGCCGACGCCGCCCGCAGCGGCCTGATGGAGCTGCTCGCCATCGACGAGCTCCAGGCCAACGCGATCCTGGAGATGCAGCTGCGCCGCCTGGCCGCCCTGGAGCGCCAGCGGATCATGGACGAGCACGACGAGCTGCAGCGCAAGATCGACGAGTACAACGCGATCCTGGCCTCCCCGGGCCGTCAGCGCGAGATCATCTCCGAGGAGCTGACCGCGATCGTCGAGAAGTACGGCGACGAGCGGCGCTCCACCCTCATCCCCTCCGACGGCGACCTCTCCATCGAGGACCTCATCGCCGAGGAGGACATCGTCGTCACGATCACCCGTGGCGGCTACGTCAAGCGGACCCGCTCCGACCTCTACCGCTCGCAGAAGCGCGGCGGCAAGGGCGTGCGCGGTGCGCAGCTCAAGCAGGACGACATCGTCGACCACTTCTTCGTGACGACGACCCACAACTGGATCCTGTTCTTCACCAACAAGGGCCGGGTCTACCGGGCCAAGGGCTACGAGCTGCCGGACGCCGGCCGGGACGCCCGCGGCCAGCACGTGGCCAACCTGCTGGCCTTCCAGCCGGAGGAGCACATCACCCAGGTGATGGCGGTGCGCACCTACGAGGACAAGCCGTACCTCGTGCTCGCCACCCGGGCCGGTCTGGTGAAGAAGTCCGCGCTCAAGGACTACGACTCGCCCCGCTCCGGCGGCCTGATCGCGATCAACCTGCGCCAGGACGAGGAGGGCCGGGACGACGAGCTGATCGGCGCCGAGCTGGTCTCCGCCGAGGACGACCTGCTGCTGGTCTCCCGCAAGGCCCAGTCGATCCGCTTCACCGCGACCGACGACGCGCTGCGGCCCACCGGCCGCGCCACCTCCGGCGTCAAGGGCATGTCCTTCCGCGAGGACGACGAACTGCTGTCGATGAACGTGGTCCGGCCGGGGACGTACGTCTTCACCGCCACCGACGGTGGCTACGCCAAGCGCACCGGGGTGGACGAGTACCGTGTCCAGGGGCGCGGCGGTTTCGGCACCAAGGCGGCGAAGATCGTCGAGGGCCGCGGATCGCTGGTCGGCGCCCTGGTGGTGGACGACAGCGACGAGATCATGGCGATCACCCTGTCGGGCGGGGTGATCCGCACGAGGGTTTCCGAGGTTCGTGAAACCGGACGTGACACCATGGGCGTCCAACTGATCAACCTCGGAAAGCGCGACGCGGTGGTGGGCATGGCCCGCAACGCGGAGGCCGAGGGCGAGGAGCTGTTGGAGGACGAGGCGTCCGACGCCGAGTCCACCGAGGTGGCCGAGGGTACGGAGACGGTGGCGGGCGGCGAGGAAGCCCAGGCCTGACCCCTACCGCGCAGGCTGGTGCCGTTGCGTCCGAACACGGGCGCGGCGGCGCCGGCCGCCGACCAGTTCCGGGCAATCCCGCCGGGTGCTGGATGACGAGTGACGACGCAGGGCGGCGCCGCCGCCCTGGTGGGAAGTGCGGGAGGACCAGTGAGTGGAGCCACGGGTGCTGCGGGAGGAGCCACCGGCGGCCGTCCGGGCGCAGCACAGGGCGGCGGGGGCTACGGGGTGCCGCAGCCGCCGGCCGAGCACCCCGCCGCGTCCACCTCGCTGATGCCACCGGTCGGTGCGGCGGGTCAGGGCGGGGCGACGTACGGCGGGCAGCCGACCCCTCCGCCGCCGGGAGCGCCGGCGCCGGGCGGTAGCGGGTTCTCGCAGCCGACCACGTACGCCAAGGGGCAGCCGACACCGCCCCGGGGCACCCGGGTGGGCGGCAACACCCCGCCCGGCGGGACGCCCGTCCCGGGCGGCGCCCCGCGCCGGCCCGGCGCGGCGCCGGCCGTCGGGGGCGCCGGCCTCGGCCGGACCCGCAAGGCCCGGCTGCGGATCACCAAGGCCGACCCGTGGTCGGTGATGAAGGTGAGCTTCCTGCTGTCGCTGGCGGTCGGGATCATCATCATCGTGGCGGCGGCCGTCCTGTGGATGACGCTGGACTCGCTCGGGGTGTTCGACTCGCTCGGCAAGACCCTCAAGGAGGTCACCGCCGGCGAGGCGCCCAACAGCGGCATCAACCTGATGGACTACGTCGGGTTCGGCAAGGTGATGACCTTCACCTCGCTGATCGCGGTGGTCGACGTCGTGCTGCTGACCGCGCTCTCCACGCTCTCGGCGTTCATCTACAACGCGGCCGCCGGCTTCACCGGTGGCATCGAGCTGACCCTGGCCGAGGAGGACTGACCCCGGCCGCGCCGGACCGGGTCTGACCCCCGGTCACATCGTCGTCCGCGGACGGAATGTGCGGGCCCCGACGGCTGTTGCAGCCTTCGGGGCCCGTCGGCATTTCGGGTGACAGCCGGTCCCCGCGGCGTGCCGCCCCGTCGGGCGTCCGCCGCGGTGGGATTAGCTGGGCGCGCTCGTGCCGAGTCACCGAGTGCCGCAGGCCCGCCCCCCGGTCCGACCGGCCGGGGCGGGTACGGCTGTGCAGGTACGGCTGGACGGAGGCGCGCGATGGCTCAGCTCGCAAGGCAACTGGTCGAGGCCCTGGAAGGGCTGCTGGGGGTCCCGGTACCGCTGCGGGTGCAGGTGTGGGACGGCAGTGCCGCCGGGCCGCCGGGGGCGCCCACGGTGGTGCTGCGCAACCGGCGGGCGCTGCGCCGGCTGCTCTGGCAGCCGGGTGAGCTGGGCCTGGCCCGGGCCTACGTGTCGGGGGACCTGGAGCTCGCCCCGGGCGCCGACCTCTACGAGGTGCTGACGGTCGTCGCGCACCTCGCCGAGCGCCCCGAGATCCGGCAGCTGGCGCTGGGCCCCGGCGACGTGGTCGGCCCCCGGGGCCGCCGGGTGCTGGGGGCGCTGCTCCGGGCGGGTGCGCTCGGCCCGCAGCCCGCCCCGCCGCCGGAGGAGGCCGGGTCCGTCCGGGGCCGGGTGCACAGCCGCAGCCGGGACCGCGCGGCGATCAGCCACCACTACGACGTCGGCAACGACTTCTACGGGCTCGTCCTGGGCTCCTCGATGGTGTACTCCTGCGCCTACTGGGAGCCGGCCGCCAAGAGCCTGGAGGCCGCCCAGGAGGCCAAGCTCGACCTGATCTGCCGCAAGCTCGGCCTGCGGCCGGGGATGCGCCTGCTGGACGTCGGCTGCGGCTGGGGCTCACTGGTGCTGCACGCCGCGCGGCACTACGGCGTCACCGCGGTCGGCGTCTCCATCTCCGAGGAGCAGGTCGCGCTCGCCCGCCGGCGGGTCGAGGAGGCCGGCCTGGCCGACCGGATCGAGATCCGGCTGCAGGACTACCGGGAGATCCCGGACGGCCCGTTCGACGCCATCTCCAGCGTCGGCATGGCCGAGCACGTCGGCTCCGAGCAGTACCGGGTCTACGCCGACAACCTGTACGGCCTGCTGGTGCCCGGTGGCCGGCTGCTCAACCACCAGATCGCCCGCCGCCCGGACCACCCGGGCGAGCCGCACCGCCCCAGCCCGTTCATCGACCGCTATGTCTTCCCGGACGGCGAGCTCTCCCCGGTCGGTTCCACCGTGGCCCGGCTGGAGGAGGCCGGCTTCGAGGTCCGCGACGTGGAGTCGCTGCGCGAGCACTACGGGCTGACGCTGCGCGAGTGGGTGGCCAACCTGGAGGCGCACTGGACGGAGGCGGTCCGCCTGGTCGGCCGCGGCCGGGCCCGGGTCTGGCGGCTGTACATGGCGGCCTCGGCGCTCGCCTTCGAGGAGAACCGGATCGGGATCAACCAGATCCTCGCCGTGCGCACCGGTCCCGAGGGGGCGGCCCACCTCCCGGCCACCCGTGAGGAGTGGCTGCTCCGCCGCCCCACCGCTTCCCACCAGCGGACTGCCGCCGGGGCCGGTGCCGATCAGGATTTGGGAGATCGGCCGTCGGTCCGCTAATCTTTCAGTGCGGCAAGGGCCTATAGCTCAGACGGTTAGAGCGCTTCCCTGATAAGGAAGAGGCCACAGGTTCAAGTCCTGTTAGGCCCACCACCGCGAAGGGCCCGGAGCGATCTCGCTCCGGGCCCTTCGGCGTTTTCGTGCCCGGACCGGGGAACCACGGGCCCGTCCCGGGGGTTGTCCGGGGGAGGGCGGGTGGAGGGATGGTGGCGGTATGGCGCTGTTCTGGGCGATGAGCATTCCCGGACTGGTCTGCGCGCTGGTCGTGCTCGCCTTCGTCGATCAACTGGCGCTGCGGGCGCGCCGGGCCCGCTGGATCCCCTGGCGGGGGACGGGCCGTGAGGGGCAGATCTCGTCGACCGGCTTCGAGCAGCTGCACGCCCAGTTCGCGGCGGGCAAGCAGCACGAGCTGGACGAGCGGCGCAGCACGCTGATGCTGCGCGACGAGGAGGGGGAGGGGGCTCCGCCGCGGACCAGGGTGGACCTCGCCTCCGGTACCGCCGTGGTGGTCACGCCGCCCCGCCGGTGACCGGTCCGGGTCGGTCCGGAGGGCGTCCTGGGGCCGCTCACCGGCAGGCCGACCGTACGACAGGAGGTGTGGCGTCAATCCTCCGGCCGGACGGGTCGGTTGGCGGCAGCGGTGGCTGGTCACGATTGGGACACCGGTGTGTATCATCGGCCGCAAGGGCAGTCTGGCACCCGGCAGCCCGTTCGTGCTCGTAAGAACCCATGGACTCGTCGGCCCGGCCAATCCGGTCGGCGCACGGCTGTTGAGTCCGATACGCAAGAAGGACGAGGTCCCGCGGTGAAGAAGCTTCTCCTGGTCGCCCTGGTCGCCCTCGGCGGCTTCTTTGTCTACCGTCAGGTCCAGGCGGACCGCGCCGAGCAGGACCTGTGGACCGAGGCCACCGACCCGGTCCCGGCCGGTCGCTGAGGGCCCGGACGATCTGACGATCGACGATCTTCGGAGACGCCGCAGCGCGTCTCCCCGGTCGGTCGGTCCGGTCGGACGACCGGGCCGACCGGCTCTTCCGGCACCGGCCGGGCACCAGTGCGGGGACGGGGCGTGGGATTCGCGCCGGGACCCGGTACGCTAGTGCCCGGCGGTACACGCGGTGCCGTCGAGGGGCTTTAGCTCAGTTGGTAGAGCGCTGCCTTTGCAAGGCAGATGTCAGGAGTTCGAGTCTCCTAAGCTCCACAGACGAACGCCGATCGGCCGCTGACCTGAATCCGGGTCAGCGGCCGATCGGCGTTCTGCGGGGGTGCGGGCCGGTCAGTGCGGCTTGCGCGGGTCGTGCGGCTTGGGCCGGTCCTCGTCGTGGTCGGGCCCGTCGGGGGTGGACGAGCCGGGTTCGGCGGCGCCGGACCCGGTCGGGACGTCCGGCGCGGCCGCGGTCTCGGCCGTGGAGCCGTTCACCGGGCTGGTGGTGGCCGCGTCCACGGTGCCGTCCGCGGTGCCGGCGCTCGTGGCGTGCGAGCCGCCGGGGCGCGGGGCGGCCGCGGCCTCGGCCGGGCCGGGCGCCGGGGTGGGAGCCCCGGTCGTGGGCTCGACGAGCCACTCCGGGTCGCCCTGGTGCCGCCACCACTGCCAGACCAGGATGCCGCTGCCGATGGCGACGGCGCCCGCCACGGCGAGGCCGGTGGCCCAGCCGTTGCGGTGCTCCTTCCTGGCGTTGCGGGCGGCCAGGTCGCTGATCTCGGCCGAGGTGACGTGGCCCTGCAGCGCGGTCAGCGCGGCGGCGCCGCGGGTCTGCGCCTCCAGCGCGACGGGCGTGACGGTGGCGCGGGCCTCCTCGACCGCGTGGGCGACCTTGGGGACCACGGTGGAGCGGGCCTGGTCGGCGGCGCGCATCGCGGAGAGCCGGGCCGCCAGGGCGGTCTCCTGAGCCCGGTGGAGGGCCTTGAGGGTGTTCTTCTGGGCTTCCGGGGGAAGGCTGGCGAAGGCATGCTCGAACTGCGGGGCGATGTGCTTGGCGTACTGGACACGGGCGCTGTGCGCCGCCTGGGAGGCCTTCGGCCCGACGGCGTCCACAGCGGGCCCCAGCCGCTGCTTCGCGCCGTCCGCGAGGTGCGCCGCGGTTTCCTTGGCGGTGGCGGCGTAGGGCGCGAGAGTTTCCCGGGTCTTGCCGGCCGTCTCACGTGCTGAGTCCAAACGGGTCACGAGTCTCTCCTCCTGGTGGCGTCCTATATGCACTTATCCACCTCAATGCTGATCATGCATGTTGATTTGTCTGAGAGCACTCCGGAGTGGGCCGTACGCGGGGTGCGGCGGGTCGCCCGGCCCGGCGTCCGGGGACCGGATCCGGCCGGTGGAGATCGCTCGGCGCCGACCCGCCGCAGTACGCTGACGATCCCGGTGCCACCCGTACGGCGGGTGCCGGCGGGACCGCGCCGCCGACGTACGAGAAGGGGTTACCGCTGATGCTCCCGGACGAGTCCAGGCCGCCGACGGACGAGGACCCGCGGCCGGGCGGCAGGTCCGGGGCGTCCCGCTGCTACCGGCACCCGGAGCAGGAGACCGGTATCGGCTGCTCCCGGTGCGGCCGGCCGATCTGCCCGAAATGCATGGTGAACGCCTCGGTGGGCTTCCACTGTCCGGAGTGCGTCACCGGGGACAACCGGCAGGTGCGGCAGGCGACCACGCGGTTCGGCGGCAAGCCGGCCGCCGACGGCGCGCTGGTCACCAAGGTCCTGCTCGGACTCAACCTGGCGGTCTTCCTGCTGGCCGCCTACGTCCTGGAGCCGTGGCTGGCCGAGGACCTCTCGCTGTTCAGCGTCGGCCCGCAGATCACCGGCTTCCCGTACGGCGTGGCGGCCGGGCCGGACCAGTGGTACCGGCTGCTGACCGCGACCTTCTTGCACGTCGCGCCGTGGCACATCGCCACCAACATGGTGATGCTCTGGGTGATCGGTCCCTCGCTGGAGGCGGCGCTCGGCCGGATCCGCTTCCTGGCCGTCTACCTGCTGTCCGGCCTGGCCGGCAGTGCGTTCGCCTTCCTGCTGGCCGGCGGCTTCATGAACTCGCTGGGGGCGTCCGGCGCCATCTTCGGCCTGCTCGGCGCGACCGTGGTGATGTACAAGCAGACCAGGACGCCGCTGGGACCGGTGATCGCGCTGCTGGTCTTCAACCTGATCGTCACCTTCTCGGTGTCCGGCATCGACTGGCGGGCGCACATCGGCGGGCTGGTCGCCGGCACGCTGACCGCGATCGGGCTGATGTACGCCCCGCGGGAGCGCCGGACGGTCGTCCAGACACTGACGGTGGCGGGGGTGGCCGGGCTGGTGCTGCTGATGGTCCTCGTCGGGACGGCCCGCTACGGCGGGTGACCGTCCCGGACGTTTGTCCACAGCGCGTGGGGGGTTGTGCACAGCCGGTGCGCCAGCCGGGCTGTGGACTGTTGTTCTACGCGTGTCCCGCTGTGCGTATTCGGCATTCGGGGGAGCGCGCGCACGGGTGTGGACAGCGCGCCGGACGCGAGTTATCCACAGGCCGGGGAGACTTTTCCCCAGTGTGGATAACCATGTGGATAAGCGCGATAAGCGGGATAACCGCCGTCCGGTGTCCGGACACACCGCAGCGCCGCCCCGCACGACGCTGCCGGGGCGGCGGAGCGGACGCTCAGGGCCTGGGCCCCGGCGTCACTTCCACTGGGTGGAGACGCCGAATCCCGCCGCGATGAAGCCGAAGCCCACCAGGATGTTCCAGTTGGCCCAGCTCTCGACCGGCCAGGTGCCACTGGTCACGTAATAGGTGACGATCCAGACCAGACCGACCAGGAACAGTGCCAGCATCAGAGGGGCTACCCAGCTTCGGCCCGAGCTGATTTTCACCGTTGCCACCGTCGGCGGGGTGTAATCGGACTTCTTGCGGAGTCGAGACTTCGGCACGAGGAGCTCTCCTGTCGATGCGCTGTGAGACCGCGCAGGGGTTCAGCGGGTGGGGCGGCTGTGGGTGGCGGCTGTGGAGAACGTTAGGGGAACCGGTCCCGCACATGCCACCGGCGTCCGTTAGCGTAGTGGCTCGGCGGGTCTGAAGGAGATAAGGGTACGGTGCCTAATTTGTCGATTCCTCCTCGGCCTGCCCGCTCTCGCGCCGCCGGCATCCGAATTGTCGGCCGTGCCCTGACCTGCGCCGTCTTCGCGCTCGCCGGCCTGCTCTTCTACATCAGCGCGCAGACCGCCCGCGGGACCGATCTGCGGACCGACAATTCGCTGTTGAGCCTCGGCGACGTGATACGCCAGCGCAGCTCGCAGAACCAGCAGTCCCAGGAGCAGCTCGCCGACCTCCAGGCGCGTTCCCAGGCGCTCACCGGCCAGCAGGGGCGCAGCCCCGCGGACGCCGCCCGGCTGACCGCCCTCCAGCAGGCCGCCGCCCTGGAACCGCTGCAGGGGCCCGGACTGACCGTCACCCTCAACGACGCGCCGCCGAACGCCACCGCGCGCATCCCCGGGGTGCCCGAGCCCGGCGTCAACGACCTCGTCATCCACCAGCAGGACATCCAGGCGGTGGTCAACGCGCTCTGGCGGGGCGGCGCCGAGGGCGTCCAGGTGATGGACCAGCGGCTGATCGCCACCAGCGCGGTCCGCTGCGTGGGCAACACCCTGCTGCTCCAGGGCCGGGTCTACTCCCCGCCGTACGTGGTCAAGGCGGTGGGGCGCACGGACGCGCTGCGGTCCGCGGTGGACGCCGACCCGACGATCCGCAACTACCTGCAGTACGTGCAGGCGTACGGGCTGGGCTGGAAGGTGCAGGAGAGCGGCGAACTCAGCGTGCCCGGCTACTCCGGCACGGTCGACCTGGGTTCGGCCGGGGGGCAGTGACGGCCGGCCGGTGACCACCGGTCCGGGCGCCGCTCCGGACCGCCGCCGCGACCCGCCGGGCGGGCCGCCGGAGCACAACGGGCGGGCGCTGCCGGGGAAGGGCGCCTCACGCGCCCGGATCACGGGTCTACTCTTGACCCCAGTCTGTTGCGTCGAGGGAGCACCATGTACGGCTGGATCTGGCGACACCTTCCGGGGCACCCCCTGGTCCGGGCCCTCATCTCGCTGCTCCTCGTCCTGGGGGTGGTCTACCTCCTGTTCACCTACGTCTTCCCGTGGGCGGAACCGCTGCTCCCCTTCGGCGACGTCACAGTGGACGGCGACGGCGGCGCCGCCGGCTGAGCCCGGCGGCCCTGCTCCTCCTCCCAGTCCCCGCAGCCCACGGAGATAGCGCGCGAATGACCCCCCAGCTGACCTCGCCCCGCATCCTGGTCGTCGACAACTACGACAGCTTCGTCTTCAACCTGGTCCAGTACCTCTACCAGCTCGGCGCCACCTGCGAGGTGGTGCGCAACGACGAGGTGACGGTCGAGCACGCGGTGCGCCGCGCGGGCGCGGAGGGCTTCGACGGGGTGCTGCTCTCCCCCGGCCCCGGTGCGCCCGAGGAGGCCGGGGTCTGCGTCGAGATGGTCCACCACTGCGCGCGGACCGGGCTGCCGGTCTTCGGTGTCTGCCTGGGCCTGCAGTCGATCGCGGTCGCGTACGGCGCGGTGGTCGGCCGGGCGCCCGAGCTGCTGCACGGCAAGACCTCGCTGGTGGAGCACGAGGACGGCGGCGTCTTCGAGGGACTGCCCTCGCCGCTCACCGCGACCCGCTACCACTCGCTGGCGGTCGAGCCGGCCACCGTGCCGGACGAGCTGGTGGTGACCGCCCGGACCGAGAGCGGCGTGATCATGGGGCTGCGCCACCGCGAGCTGCTGGTCGAAGGCGTCCAGTTCCACCCGGAGTCGGTCCTCACCGAGGGCGGGCACCGGATGCTCGCCAACTGGCTGGCCGAGTGCGGCGATCCGCAGGCCGTCGGCCGTTCGGCCGGGCTCGCCCCGGTGATCGGCCGGGGCTGAGCGGCATGACCGCGGTGCGTCCGGAGGGGCGATACCAGGCGGGCGCGGATCCGCACGGGGCCGGGGCGCCCGGCCCGGGCGGCCGGCACCGGCAGCCGACCCCGCAGTACGGCGGCCGGGGCCAGCACCCGCCGGAGAGCCAGTACCAGCAGTACGACCCCTACGGTGCGCAGCCGCTCGGACCGGGCGACCCGGAGCACGGTGGTGCCGAGGACGGCTGGAGCGTCTACGAGCAGGCCGGACAGGCCGCTCCGGGCGACCCGGCCCACCCGGGGCAGCCCGAGTACCCCTGGCTGGCCGACCAGACCCTCCAGCTGCGGCTCCCGGCCCTCGCCGCCGACGGCACTCCCCCGCCGCTCGGCGGCCGGGCCGAACGCCGTCGTGCCGCGCAGGGCCGGATCTCGGTGCGCTCGGGCGGCGGGCGCCGCCGGGCGGCCGACGGCGCGGCCACGGGCCGGGCGCGGCCCAAGGAGTCGCCCGCCGTCGTGGTCGCCCGCCTCGTCGGCGAGCTGTGCATCACGCTCGGCCTGGTGATGCTGCTCTTCGTCTCCTACCAGCTCTGGTGGACCAACGTGCAGGCCGACGCGGCCGCCGACGGTGCCCGCAACCAGCTGGAGCAGCAGTTCGACGCGGCCCAGCCGGCACCCGGCGCGGCCGGGCAGCCCGCGCCGGACCCGGCGAAGCCGGAGACCTTCGAGCCCGGCAAGGGCTTCGCGATCATTCACCTGCCGAAGCTGGGTCTCAAGTTCCCGATCGCCGAGGGCACGTCCAAGTCGGCGGTGCTCGACAAGGGCCTGGTCGGGCACTACGCCGGGACGGGCATGCCGGCCGACAAGGCGGGCAACTTCGCGCTGGCCGCGCACCGCAACACCCACGGCGAGCCGTTCCGGCACATCAACCAGCTCGGCAAGGGCGACAAGATCGTGGTGGAGACCGCCACCGCGTACTACACGTACGAGATCACCGGCGGCATCCCGGAGACCCCGCCGTCCAACGTGAGCGTGATCAAGCCGGTGCCCAACGGCTCCGGGTACACCCAGGCGGGCCGCTACATCACCCTGACCACCTGCACACCGGAGTTCAGTTCCAAGGCCCGTCTGATCCTCTTTGGCAAGATGATCGAGGAGCGGCCGCGGAGCCAGGGCAAGCCGCCCGGCCTCACGGTCGGCTAGGGCCTGCCGGACAAACCCCGGCGGGCCGCGGCGGACGGCCGCCGCACCGGATGGACAGCACGCGAAGGGGAGTACGAGTGACCCAGGACGAGACGGCGCAGGCAGGCCCGCCGCCCGCGCCCGCCCGTCGGCGACGGGGCCGGGCGCTGGCCGCGCTCGGCGTCCTCGGCGAACTGCTGATCACCCTGGGGCTGGTGCTCGGTCTCTTCGTCTCCTACTCGCTCTGGTGGACCAACGTGGAGGCCGACGCCGCCGCCGCGCAGGCGGGCGACCGGCTGCGCGGCGCCTGGGCGGCGGGGCCGACCAACGCCCCCCCGGCCGCCCCCGGCGCCCCGAGCCCCACCGCCGCGCCCGGCACCGGCACCGGCCCGGCCCCCGTGGCGGGCGACGGGATCGGCTTCCTGCACGTGCCCGCGATGGGCCGGGGCTACCAGGTGCTGATCCGGATGGGCACCGACGCCGACACCCTCGCCGAGGGCGTCGCCGGGGTGTACGAGCAGCCCTACCGGGCCGCGATGCCCTGGGACGCCACCGGGAACTTCGCGCTGGCCGCCCACCGGGACGGCCACGGGGCGAAGTTCCACGACCTCGACGCCGTCCACCGGGGCGCCGCGATCGTCGTCGAGACCAGGGACAAGTGGTACGTCTACCGGGTCGACAGCACCCTGGCGGAGACCTCCAAGTACGACACCGGCATCGTCGCCCCCGTCCCCAAGGGCTCGGGCTACCAGGCGCCCGGACGGTACATCACCCTGACGACCTGTACGCCGGTCTACACCTCGCGCTACCGGATGGCCGTCTGGGGCAGCCTGGTGCGGGTGGACGACATGGACGCCGCGCGCACCCCGCCGACCGAGCTGAGGTCCTGACCCGGGCACGGCCCAGCTACCGGGCCGGACCGGAAAGCCCGAGGGCCCGTCGCAGCACCTGCGACGGGCCCTCGGGCGTTCCCGGCGTCAGAGCCAGGGGAACCAGGGGTTAGGGGTTGCCCCCTTTGGTGTTGGAGGGTGACGGGTTGGCGGGGTCGCCCCCTTTGGTCGGCTCGGGCGGCTTCACCATCAGGGTGACCGACTGCCCCGGGTCCAGCTGGGTCCCGGCGCCCGGCATCGAGTTGGTGACCGTGCCGTTCGGGTCCTGCGAGCCGAGCAGGGTGTAGCCCAGGCCCTGCTTCTGCAGCTGCGCGATGGCGTCCTTGACCGGGACGTTCTGCAGCGGCGGGACGGTGGCCTTGTCCGGCGCCTTGAAGATCGTCAGGGTGATCTTCGAGTTGGCCGCGGCCTTGGTGTTCGGCTGGAGCGACTGCGACGCGACGGTGTTGACCTTGGTCGGGTCGTTGGTCGGCGTCGTCTTCGAGGCATCGACCTGGAAGCCCGCGCCCTCCAGGGCGGCCTGCGCGGCCTCCTTCTGCTGACCGACCACACCGGGGACGGAGACCTTGGCCTTGCCCTGCGAGACGGTGAGCTTGATCTGCGCGGTCGGGTCGCCGGCCGCGTTGGCCGCCGGGTCCTGGGCGATGACCGTCTCCGTCGGAGCGGTGTCGTCGTCCTTGTACTCGGGCTGCGCGATGTTGGTGAAGCCGGCGTCGTTGAGCGCCTTGACCGCCTGGTCCTTCGTCAGGCCGACCACCTTGGGCACGGTCGCCTTGGCCGGACCGGAGGAGAGCTGCACCGTGATCGTGGCGGCCTCCGCGACCTGGCCGCCGGCCGCCGGGGTCTGGGTGCAGACCTGGTCCTTCTTCACGTTGGTGTCCGGGCAGGCCACCTTCTCACCCTCGGTCACCACCAGCTTGGGGCCGCTCTGCGCGGCGAGGGTCTTGGCCTCGGCCAGCGTCTTGCCCACCAGGCTCGGCGCGACGACCTTGACGGACTCCTTCTTGTCGCCGCCCTTGTTGCCGAACATCGCCTGGGCGACGAAGAAGGTGCCGACCAGGACCAGCACGGCGGCGACCGCCAGCACGATCCAGGAGGTGTTGCTCTTCTTCGGCGGCTGCTCGCCGCGTCGGCCCCCGCCGCGGCCGTAGCCGTCGTCGTAGCCGTCGTTCCCGCCGCCGCCCGGGGCACCGGCGTAGGTCTGCCCGTAGCCGTCGTCCTGGTAGCCGGGCTGCTGGCCGTAGCCGGCCTGCGGGAGCATCGTGGTCGGCCCGCCGCCGGGCTGCTGGGGCAGCACGTTGGTCTGGCCGTACGGGTCGTGCTGCTGCGGGTAGCCGTTCTGGTCGTAGCCGTACCCGGCCGCGCCGCCCATCCCGTAGGCGGCGGCCTGCTGGGCGGCGGCCACCGGGAGGCCGTCGAGGAAGCGCTCGATGTCGTCGCGCATCTCGTCGGCGCTCTGGTACCGGTAGTCGCGGTCCTTGGCGAGCGCCTTCAGCACGATCGCGTCGATCTCGGGGCGCACCTCGGGATCGAACACCGACGGCGGCTGCGCCTCCTCCCGGACGTGCTGGTAGGCCACCGCGACCGGCGAGTCGCCGACGAACGGCGGCCGCACGGTCAGCAGCTCGTACAGCAGGCAGCCGGTGGAGTAGAGGTCCGAGCGGGCGTCGACCTGCTCGCCCTTGGCCTGCTCGGGGGAGAGGTACTGGGCGGTCCCGATGACGGCGGAGGTCTGCGTCATGGTCATCCCGGCGTCGCCCATGGCCCGGGCGATGCCGAAGTCCATGACCTTGACGTTGCCCTGCCGCGTCAGCATCACGTTGGCGGGCTTGATGTCGCGGTGCACGATGCCGGCCCGGTGCGAGTACTCCAGGGCCTGGAGGATGCCGATGGTCATCTCCAGCGAGCGCTCCGGCAGCAGCCGGCGGCCGGAGTGCAGCAGCTCCCGCAGCGTGGACCCCTCGACGTACTCCATCACGATGTACGGGATGGAGATGCCGTCGATGTAGTCCTCGCCGGTGTCGTACACGGCGACGATCGCGGGGTGGTTCAGTGATGCCGCGGACTGCGCCTCACGGCGGAAGCGGGCCTGGAAGGACGGATCACGGGCCATGTCGGCCCGGAGCGTCTTCACAGCGACGGAACGGCCGAGCCGGGTGTCATGGGCGAGGTACACCTCGGCCATGCCGCCGCGTCCGAGGACGCCGCCGAGCTCGTACCTGCCGCCTAGGCGACGAGGCTCTTCCATAGTTCCGACCCTCTCCCTCACCCGCCGGTGAGGTTGTGACGTAGGTGTCCCCGCACGCTCCGAGTGACGCCGGCGCGGGCCCGGGTGGTTCTGCGATCAGGACCCTTCGACGCTTCGCGGGCGGCAACGGGCACACCCGCTGCTGCGGATACGCTACCGGTCGCACCGCGCCGGACCGGAGTCGGCCGTGGGCCGATACCAGACCGGTATCCGTTCGGCGGGGCCGATCGTGACATTCGACGCACCCGTGACGGCCGCTCCCTACTTGCCGAGGGCGGCCTGCATCACCGCCTTGGCGATGGGTGCGGCGAGCCGGCCGCCGCTGATCCCGTCACGGTTGTTGGAGCCGTCCTCGACCACCACCGCGACCGCGACGGACTGGCCGTCGGGGGTCTTGGCGTAGGAGGTGAACCAGGCGAACGGCAGCCCGGCGTTGTCCTCGCCGTGCTGCGCGGTGCCGGTCTTGCCGCCGACCGTCAGGCCCGGGATCCTGGCGTTCTTGCCGGTGCCGTTGTCGACCACCGAGACCATCAGGTTCTGGAGCTTCTGCGCGGTCTCCGGGCTCATCGCCTGGGAGTACTGCTTCTCGGTGTGCTTGGAGATGGTGGTCAGCGAGGCCGAGCGCTCCTGGTCGACCAGGTACGGCTGCATCAGCGAGCCGTTGTTGGCGATCGCGGCCGAGACCATGGCCATCTGGAGCGGGGTGGCCCGGGTGTCGTGCTGGCCGATGGAGTCCAGTGCCACGCCGTCCGGGGTGGAGTTGGTCGGGAAGACGCTCTTCTCGGACCGGACCGGGGTGTCCACGGTGCTGTTGAAGCCGAACTTCTCGGCCTGCGCCCGCATCTTCTCCTTGCCGAGCTCGGTGCCGATCTTGCCGTAGACGGTGTTGCAGGACCAGTCCATGGCGACCTTGACCGTGGCGTTCTCGCAGGGCTCGTCGTCGCTCTCGTTCCTCAGCTCGGTCTTGGTGCCCGGCAGGATGTACGGCTTCGGCGTCTGGGTCTGGTCGTCGACGCTCTGGAACACGCCGTTCTCGAACGCCGCCGCCGCGGTGACCAGCTTGAACGTCGAACCGGGCGGGTACGTCTCGCGCAGCGCGCGGTTGAGCATCGGCTTGTTCGGGTCCGCGTTGAGGTCCACCCAGGCCTTGGAGTCGCCGGACTCGCTGCCCGCGAAGGCGCCCGGGTCGTAGGACGGGGTGGAGACCAGCGCCAGGATCGCGCCGGTGCGCGGGTCGAGCGCGACCACCGCGCCCTTCTTGTTGCCGAGGCCGTCGAAGGCGGCCTTCTGGGCCTTGGAGTTGATCGTCGTGACGACGTCCCCGCCCTTCTTCGGCTCCCCGGTCAGCATGTCCAGGGTGTTCCGGAAGAACAGCCGGTCGTCGCTGCCGGAGAGGATGCCGTCCTCCAGCTGCTCCAGCTGGCTGGCGCCGAAGGACTGCGAGGAGTACCCGGTCACCGGCGCGTACATCGCGCCGTCGACCCAGGAGCGCTTGTACTTGTAGCGCAGGCCGTTGACGAAGTCGGACTGGGTGACCGGCTTGCCGTCGACGATGATGTTGCCCCGCGGGTGGGCGTACCGGTCGTACACCTGCCGCTTGTTGTTCTTGTTGGTGGCCCAGGCCTCGGCCTGGACGCCCTGCACCCAGTTGGTGCGCACCATCAGGGCCAGGATCAGGACCAGGCAGAAGATCGAGACCCGGCGGATCGGCTTGTTCACGAGGCTGCTCCCCCCTGGAGCTCGGTGGCCGGGGCCGGTTCCACCCCGGGGCGGCGGGCGCTGTCGCTGATCTTCAGCAGGATCGCGATCAGGGCCCAGTTGGCGACCACCGAGGACCCGCCCTGGGCGAGGAACGGCATGGTCATACCGGTCAGCGGGATCAGGCCGGTGACGCCGCCGGCGACCACGAAGACCTGGAGCGCCATGGCCGAGGAGAGGCCGACGGCGAACAGCTTGCCGAACGGGTCCCGGGCCGCGATGGCGGTGCGCAGACCGCGCTGCACCAGCAGGGCGTAGAGCATGAAGATCGCCATGATGCCGGTGAGCCCGAGTTCCTCGCCGAACGAGCCGAGGATGAAGTCGCTCTTGGCGGCGAAGTCGATCAGCCAGGAGCGGCCCTGGCCGAGGCCCGAGCCGGTCACCCCGCCGGAGCCCAGCGCCATCAGCGACTGGCCGATCTGTTCCGTCGAGCCCTGGGGCGGTTTGGGCGTGAAGGCGGCCATCGGGTCGAGCCAGGCGTCGATCCGGGTCTTCACGTGGCTGGCGGTGGAGGCGACCGCGACGGCGCCGCCGACGGACATCAGCAGGCCGAAGACGATCCAGCTGGTGCGCTCGGTGGCGACGTACAGCATCACCACGAAGAGGCCGAAGTACAGGAAGGACGAGCCCAGGTCGTTCTCGAAGATCAGGATCAGCAGGCTGAGCAGCCAGATCACGATGATCGGGCCGAGGTCGCGGCCGCGCGGCAGGTAGAGGCCCATGAAGCGGCGGCTGGCCAGGGCCAGGGCGTCCCGCTTGACCATCAGGTAGCCGGCGAAGAACACGGTCAGGATGATCTTGGCGAACTCACCGGGCTGGATCGAGAAGGCGCCCATCCGGATCCAGATCTTGGCGCCGAAGTCCTCCTTGCGGGCCGGGAAGAAGGCCGGCGCCGCGAGCAGCACCAGGGCCGCCGCCATCGAGATGTAGGTGTAGCGCTGGAGGACCCGGTGGTCCTTCAGGAAGATCATCACGAAGATGAAGAACGCCACCCCGAGGCCCGACCACATCAGCTGGTTGGCCGCCGCGGGGTAGTTGTTGTGCAGCAGCTTCCCGGCCTTGTCGAGCCGCCAGATCATCACCACGCCGAGCCCGTTGAGCAGGGTGGCGATCGGCAGCATCAGTGGGTCCGCGTAGGGCGCGAAGCGGCGCATCAGCAGGTGCGCGACCAGTGCCAGCGCCCCCATGCCGAGGCCGTAGCCGAGCATGCCGGCCGGTAGCGAGTCGTCCATCGCGAGGCCCACGTTGGCGTACGCGAGGACCGGCAGCAGCACCGCGAACGCCAGCATGGCCAGCTCGGTGTTGCGTCGGTTGGGCGCGCCCTGCGGGGAGATGGTGGTGTTGCCCCGGCGCCGGGAGGAGGCGCGGTCGGCCGGTACGCCGCCGGTCCGGCGGTCGCCGGAGCGGTTGTCGGCGCCGTTGCTGAGGTCGAAGGTGCTCACGTGGTGACCGCTCCCTGACGGCCGGCAGGCCCGCTCGGGGCGGGCCTATGTCGGGTCGCGGCCGTCACGGCTTCGGGCAGGAGTCGGCCTTCTGCCGCTCCTCGTCCGTCAGACCGGGCAGGTCGCCCTGCGACCCGGTGGCCGGGGCGGCGGCGCTCTGGCTCGGGGCGGCCGTGGTCGGGGTGGGGGTCGGGGTGGCCGAGGCCGTGGGGGTGGCCGGAGCCGCCCGGCCGGGCACGGAGGGCGACGGCACGGGCGCGGTGGCCGTCCGGAACCCGATGTGCGCCACGGCGGGCGTGGTGCCCGGCTGACCGGCCGGCGCGGTGCCCGGCAGCGCCGGGTTGGCCGCGGCGGCCGCCCGGGCGTCGGAGACCTTGTGGCAGAACGTCGCCTGCTCGCCCAGCTTCTTCACCTTGTCGTCGGCGTCGCCGAGGCTGCTGGCCGAGATGGTGTTGGTGACGTGGGTGCGCTGGTCCTGCGGCAGGTACTTGAGCTCGATGTCCTTGTACGTGGTGTGCACCGAGGACAGGCTCAGCCCGGCGAGGCTCTGGTTGACGCCCTGGTAGACCGCGACGTGGTCGCCGTCGACGCCGACGTAGTACTGGTCCTGGGTCCACTGGTAGCCGAAGAAGCCGACGCCGCCCAGCACGCCCAGGGCGACCAGGGCCGCCAGCGAGAGCTTGAGCGCCTTGCCCTTGCGCTTCGGCAGCGCCTCGTCGTCGAAGTCCTCGGTGCCGTACACCGGGGGCTCGCCGGCCGCGTAGCCCTCGTAGCCCTCGGCCGGGCCGAAGCCGGCCGGGGCGGCGCCGTAGCCGCCGTCGTAGCCCTCGGCGGGGCCGAAGGCGCCCTGCGGGGAGCGGCCGAGACCGGCCGCCCGGCCGGCCGGGGTGTCCCGGATCGACTGGTCGGCGACGGTCGAGGACGGCGGGGTCTCGGCGACCGCGCCGACGACCACCGGGACGTCGTTGAACTGACCGCTCAGGGTGTCCGTGGCACCGACGTCGAGGACGTCCGCCACGATGCAGGTGATGTTGTCCGGACCGCCGCCGCGCAGGGCGAGCTGGATCAGCTCCTGCACGGTCTGCTCGGGGGAGTAGAAGCTCCCGAGGGTGTCCTGGAGGGTCTGGTGGCTGACCGGGCCGGAGAGGCCGTCGGAGCAGATCAGGTAGCGGTCGCCGGCCCGGACCTCGCGGATCGACAGGTCGGGCTCGACCTGGCCGCGGCCGTCCAGCGCCCGCATCAGCAGCGAGCGCTGCGGGTGGGTCTCGGCCTCCTCGGGCGTGATCCGGCCCTCGTCGACCAGGCGCTGCACCCAGGTGTGGTCCTGGGTGATCTGCACCAGCGCGCCGTCACGCAGCAGGTAGGCGCGGGAGTCGCCGACGTGCACCAGACCCATCCGCTGGCCCGTCCAGAGCATCGCGGTGAGGGTGCAGCCCATGCCTTCCAGCTGCGGGTCCTCCTCGACCATCTGCCGGAGGCGGTCGTTGGCGCCCTGGACGGCGTCACCGAGCAGGGTCAGCAGGTCGGCGCCGGGCACGTCCTCGTCCAGCCGGACGATCGAGCCGAGCACCTCGGAGGAAGCGACCTCGCCGGCCGCGGCCCCGCCCATGCCGTCGGCCACGGCGAGCAGCCGCGGCCCGGCATAGCCGGAGTCCTCGTTCCCCTCCCGGATCAGCCCCTTGTGGGAGCCGGCGGCGAAGCGCAGCACCAGGGTCATGCGACCTGAGCCCCCCTCTGGGTCATGGACGGGATGCTGTCCCTCATGCGCTACTACTTCCGCAGTTCGATGACGGTCCTGCCGATACGGATCGGCATGCCCGGCTGGAGCGGGGTCGGCGCGGTCAGGCGCTGCCGGTCCAGATAGGTGCCGTTGGTGGAGCCTAGATCCTCGACCGTCCACTGCCCAGTCTGATCCGGATAGATCCTGGCATGCCGGGAGGACGCGTAGTCGTCGTCCAGCACGATGGTGGAGTCGTGCGCGCGGCCCAGCGTGATGGTCTGGCCCTGCAGCGCCACGGTCGTACCGGCCAGCGAGCCCTGCACCACGACCAGCTGGGTCGGGGCGCCGCGGCGCCGGCCGCCGCCTCCGCCCTGGGTCTGGGCGGCCTGGGCGGGCTGGCCCTGCGGGGCCCGCCCGGGCGCGGCCGCGGCGGGGGCCGCCGTGGCGGCGGTCGCGGTCGCGGCACCGCCCCGGCGGGAGGAACGCGGGTTCACCTTCGTGCCGAAGAGGTCACTGCGGATCACCTGGACCGCGACGATGACGAAGAGCCACAGCACGGCGAGGAAACCCAGCCGCATGACCGTCAGGGTCAGTTCTGACATGGCCGGCCCGCCCGTGAGTGAGCGAAGCGAGCGAACAAATCGGACACTACCCTTCGACCTGTCGGTAGACGATGGTGGTGGAACCCACGACGATTCGCGAGCCGTCGCGGAGCGTAGCGCGCTGGGTGTGCTGTCCGTCCACCACGATGCCGTTGGTGGACCCGAGGTCGAGCACCATCGAGGGCGTGCCGGGCCGGATCTCGGCGTGCTTGCGGGAGACCCCGGGGTCGTCGATCCGCACGTCGGCCTCGGTGGAGCGGCCGAGCACGCAGGCGTTCCCGGTGATCTGGTGGCGGGAGCCGTTGACCTCGATCCAGCGCCGGACGGCGGTGCCGTGGCCGGCACCGGGGAACGGGCGGACGTTCCCGCCCGCGGGCGGGCCGGCGGGCATGGCGGGGGGCGCGGCCGGCGGCGGGGGCGCGCTGTAGGGAGCGGCGCCCTGCTGCTGCCACGGTGCGCCGGGGGCCGGGGCGGCCGGCGGCCGGCCGTAACCGCCCCCCTGGGTGGGGTGCGCCGGGGCCTGCTGCTGCGGCTGCTCCTCGGCGGCCAGCGTGCGGCTGCGCACCCGGTAGAGCCCGGTGTCCAGGTCGTCGGCCTTCTCCAGGTTCACCTGGAGCGGGCCCATGAAGGAGTACCGCTGGGCCTCGGCGTACTCGCGGACCATCCCGGCCAGCTCGGTGCCCAGCTGACCGGAGTAGGGGCTGAGCCGCTCGAAGTCGTGCGGGCTGAGCTCGACGATGAAGTCGTTGGGCACGACGGTCCGGTCGCGGTTCCAGATGCTCGCGTTGTTGTCGCACTCGCGCTGCAGCGCACCGGCGATCTCGACGGGCTGGACCTCGGATTTGAACACCTTGGCGAAGGTGCCGTTGACGAGACCCTCAAGTCGCTGCTCGAACTTCTTCAGCACTCCCATTGGGGCACCCCCTTCCAGGGTTCGTTCGCCTGCCCGCGACCGGATCCCGGGGAGCCGGTCGCGCCTACTTGCGGTACTTCCGTACTGATCGTATCCACGCCGGGGCCATCCATACGGTTCCCGGACCGCGTGGTGACCGGGGGTGGGCTCGGACACACAGGGTGACGCATGGCGGCGGCAGCATGCCAGGGCTACCCGTCGAAACGTGCCCTCATCCCTCGCTCGGCTGTTCGTCCGGGCATCCGTTCGGATGCGCTCGGCCGTCCCGGGAAACGGATTCGGAGGCGGCCCGCAGGTCGTGCTACTGTTTTCCACGTCGGAAGGGGCGCCCGCAAGGGAGCCGGACCGAAGAGCCGCGAAGACCACATGGTACCGAGCGGATCGGCTGGTCGGCTGGCAACCACGACAAACACCCATGCGCGGGTGGCGGAATAGGCAGACGCGCTGGATTCAGGTTCCAGTGCCCGAAAGGGCGTGGGGGTTCAACTCCCCCCTCGCGCACAGCGAAGCCCCGCAGATCTTCGGATCTGCGGGGCTTTCTCGTGTTCGGGGCGTGCCCGGGGCCGCGGAGCCGGCGCGGGCGGGTTCACTCCCGGCCGGCGGGCAGGTCGGCCCGTACCGCGAAGCCGCCGTCGGGGGTGGTGCCGGCGGTGAGCGTGCCGCCGAGCAGCTGGGCCCGCTCCCGCAGCCCGACCAGGCCGTGGCCGCCGCCCGGCAGGGTCTCGGCCGGGCGGACCGGCGGGGCGTCGTTGCGGACCTCGACCCGGAGCCGGCGGCCCGCCGCCCGCACGTAGACGTGGACGGTGGCCTGCGGGGCGTACTTGGTGATGTTGGTGAGCGCCTCCTGGACCGTCCGGTAGGCGGCCCGCTCCACCGCCTCGGGCCAGGGGTGGTCCCCCGGGGACAGCTCGGCCACGGCCGCCAGGCCGCTCTCCTCGATCAGCCGGGGGAGGTCGGCCAGCCGCGGCTGCGGGGCGAGCGGGGTGTCCGGGCGGGAGCCGGCGGCCCGCAGCACGCCGACCATCTGCCGCAGCTCCTCCAAGGTGCGCACGGAGAGTTCGCGGATCGTCCGGGCGGTGGCCGCGGCGGCCGGGTCCGCGGTGCTGACCTGCAGCGCGCCGGCCTGGATGCTGATCAGGCTGACCTGGTGCGAGACCACGTCGTGCATCTCCCGGGCGAGCCGGGCCCGCTCGCTGACCAGGACCCGCTCGGCGAGCAGCCGGTTCTCCCGGGCCCGGCCCCGGGTCAGTTCGTCCAGCCGGGCCGCCAGCTCCCGGCGGGTGCGCGAGAGCAGACCGGTGGCGGCCGGGCCGGCGGCCAGCATCACCGACTGGATGGCGTAGAGCGCGGTCTCCCGGCTCGGTTCGAGGGACTGCTCGGAGAGCGGCCAGTGGAAGAACTCCACCAGGGCGAAGAGGGTCGCGCAGGGGACCACCACCCGGGGCACCGGCCGCTCGGCGGCCACCGTGTACACGGCGGTGATCGGGGCGAGCCAGATGTCGGCGAGGTAGCTGCCCGGCATGGTGAGCAGCAGCACGGTGACCGGGAATCGCCGGCGCCAGGGCAGCACCGCGGCGGCGAGCAGCGAGAGCAGCACCTGCCACCAGGCCGAGCCGCGGGCCACCAGGGCGGCGTCCATCAGCGAGTAGAGGGCCGGCAGCAGCAGCATCAACCAGGGCGCGGTCAGCCAGGCCGGCAGGCGTCTGGCGGGGGGCAGCTCGCTCGTGGTCATGCCCCGTCGCCGGGTTTCGGCCGGACCAGGCCGGCCCGGTGGGCGACGACCGCCGCCTGCACCCGGTTGGCGGCGCCGAGCTTGCCGAGGATCGCGCTGATGTGGTCCTTCACCGTGCCGGTGCCCAGGAAGAGCCGGTCGGCGATCTCGGCGTTGGACAGCCCCTCGCCGAGCAGCGCCAGGACGTCGAGCTCGCGGCTGGTGAGGGTGCGGGCCAGCGAGGTGGCCTCGGCGTCCGGGCCGCCGCCGTCCACGTAGCCGCCGATCACGGTGCGGGTGACGGTCGGGGAGAGGATGCTGCCGCCGGCCGCGATCACCCGGACGGCGTGGACCAGCTGGTCCGGGGCGGTGTCCTTGAGCAGGAAGCCGGCCGCGCCGGCGCGCAGCGCGGTGCCGATGTACTCGTCGGTGTCGAAGGTGGTGAGCATCGCCACCGCCGGCGGGTCGGGCAGGGCGCGCAGCCGGCGCAGCACCGAGATGCCGTCGAGGTCGGGCATCCGGATGTCGAGCAGCACCACGTGCGGGCGCAGGCGCTGGACGAAGTCCTCGGCCCGGCCGCCGGAGCAGTCGCCGACCACCTCCAGGTCGGGGGCGGAGCCGACGATGAGGCCGAGGCCGGAGCGGACCAGGATCTCGTCGTCCACGATCAGCACGCGGGTGGTGGTGATGGTCCCTCCTCGGTTCGGGCGGCCGGGACCGGCCGGTCCGCTCGCTGCGGTGTGCTTGAGCATTTCGAGACTAGGGCCAGCGGGGGCGGGGTGCCGAACGCCGCCGCTGGGTGGACACCCCCGCCGTTCGGCGGGGGGCGGAATCGGCTACCGGGTTCACGTCATCCTCACCCGGGGTGCGGAACGATGGAGTCGGCTGCCCCTCACCGGTTTCCGGTCATGGCCAGGGTCGCCGGTCAGTCCGTCGGGCGCACGGATGCCCGGCGCCGGCCTGTGTGCGGATGCGCCCCACCATCTGATCGTTTGGAATTGAGCTGTGTCGTCCACTGTGAAGCCGGAGCCGTCCGCCGCGTCCACCGGGCCCCGGCCCGCCGGCCTGCTGGAGCGCTGGCGCCCGAGGGCCGCCGCGGCCACCGTCTGGTACCTGCGGCTGATCGCCCTGCTGAACCTCGTGACGGTGCTGCTGGTGCCGTTCCGGGACCAGGTCGAGACGCACAACGAGGGCGAGTACTTCACCCCCTACCTGATGACGGCCGGGCTGAGCACCGCGGTGCTGTCGGTCTTCCTGGCGATCGCGATGCGTCGGCGCAAGCGGGCCGCGTGGATCTTCAACATCGCGCTGGCGGGGCTGTTCGCGTTCCTCTACCTGGCCGCCATGGCGCTGCCCGACGAGCGCTTCAACCGGCACCCGCTCAACTACATCTCCACCGTGCTGACCTGTGCGTTCGTGCTGGCGCTGCTGGTCGGGCGGAAGGAGTTCACCTCCAAGGGCGACAGCTCCAACCCGAAGACCGCGGCGGCCACCTTCGTCGGCGGCCTGGCCTTCGGCGGGGTGGTCGGCGCGCTGCTGGTCTGGGCGAACAACGGCGCCCAGGGCGCCGGATTCTGGGACCTCTTCCGCTACTCGGTCGGCCGGATGATCACCATCACGCCCTCCGAGCACCTGCGCTCCGTGATCTCCGCGCCCACCTGGGTCAACGCCGTCATCAACGCGATGGGCGGGGTGCTCTTCCTGCTGGTGCTCTACGTGGCGTTCCGCAGCCCCAAGGACAAGGAGCTGCTGACCCCGGAGGACGAGGAGCGGCTGCGCGGCCTGCTGGAGAAGCAGGGCGACCGGGACTCGCTGGGCTACTTCGCGCTGCGCCGGGACAAGGCGGTGGTCTTCTCCCCCAGCGGCAAGGCGGCGGTGACCTACCGGGTGGTCGGCGGGGTCTCGCTGGCCTCGGGCGACCCGATCGGGGACCCGGAGGCCTGGCCCGGCGCGATCGACGCCTGGCTGGCCGAGGCCCGCGAGCACGCCTGGGCGCCGGCCGTGATGGGCGCCTCCGAGGAGGCCGGGGTGATCTACGCCCGGCACGGGCTGGACGCGCTGGAGCTCGGTGACGAGGCGATCGTCGAGCTGGACGAGTTCTCGCTGGACGGCCGGGCGATGCGGGTGGTCCGCCAGGCCTACAACCGGGTCAAGCGGGCCGGGTACACCGTGCGGATCCGCCGCCACGAGTCCATCCCCGAGTGCGAGATGGCCCAGCTGGTGGCCAAGGCCGACCAGTGGCGCGACGGCGCGACCGAGCGCGGCTTCTCGATGGCCCTCGGCCGCCTCGGCGACCCGGGCGACGGGCGCTGCGTGATGCTGGAGTGCCACGACGGGGACGGCGAGCTGAAGGCGCTGCTGAGCTTCGTGCCGTGGGGCGCGGACGGGCTCTCGCTGGACCTGATGCGCCGGGCCCGGGACACCGAGAACGGCCTGATGGAGTTCATGGTGATCGAACTCCTGCAGCGCGCCGAGGAGGTCCAGCTGGCCCGGGTGTCGTTGAACTTCGCAATGTTCCGTTCCGTTTTCGAGCGGGGATCGCGCCTCGGCGCGGGGCCGGTGCTCCGGCTCTGGCGCTCGGTGCTGGGCTTCTTCTCGCGCTGGTGGCAGATCGAATCGCTGTACCGGGCCAACGCCAAGTACCGGCCGATCTGGGAACCGCGCTATCTGCTGTTCGAGAAGAGCAGCGAGATTCCGCGCATCGGCATCGCCAGCGCGCGCGCCGAGGGCTTCATCACCGCGCCGAGCCTGCCCGCCCTGTTCCGTCGCCGGCACGCGGGGAGCGCCGGCACGGCGCCCCGCCCGCCGGCGGCCGCGCGGGACGGGAAGGGGTAACCCCTCCGCCGGGGGGCGGAGGGGGCCGGTCGTCCGGATGGGGGGAGCCATCGGGGTTTCTCTCCCCCCAGAGGATGAGGCCGCTCCACTTTTATGCCGATGTGGATTGATTAACCGGCTTCTAATGTTGGAGTGGTCGAGAAGGCGTTCGCGGCTTCGGGGATTTGGAGAGACGGTTGTGATTTACAGGACCCACGCGGGGGGCGTGCGAAAGGGGCCGCTGGCTATTGCCGGTGCGGCCGCTGTCGCCGAGTGGGGGACGTTGTTCGGGACGGTCCGGGACCGGCTGGTGGCGAAGAAGTTCGCCGCCGTTCCGCTGTCGACGGCGGCGACCGCGCTGATCCTGCTGTTCAGCATCGTGCAGCACCTGCCGGGCGGCGAGCGGTTCGTCACCCGGATCGGGGTGGTGAAGGCGGCGCTGCCGCTGGACGTCTCGCTGCTGCGCACACCGCTCTCGCTGTACGTGCCGGCGCTGGACCTGCCGGTCTGGGGGGCGCTGGCCCAGGTGTTCGTGGTCTTCGGGATCGCCGAGATCGTGCTCGGGCGGCGGCTCACCCTGGTGGTGGCCTACGCCTGCACGCTGGCCGGGACGCTGTTCGCCCGGGTCGGTGTGGCGATCGGTCCGGACCACATGTTCGGCTTCCCGAAGTGGGTGGCGTACGTCCGGGACACCGGTCCCTCGGCGGCGGTGGTGGCGCTGGCGATCTGCATCGCGTTCCGCTGCCGGGCCTGGTTCACGGCCGGTGTGGTGGTCGCGCTGATGGTCGGTGAGGCGGTCGTGCTGCCGAACCTGGCGGGCCTGGAGCACGTCGTCGCGGTGATCACCGCGCTGCTGATCGCCGTCTCGGTGGAGGTGTTCGGGGACTTCTGGCCGCGGGTGCTGGCCGGGGTCGGCGCGGCGGCCTCGGTGGCCGCGGCCGCCTCGATCGAGGTGGCCACGGAGGCCCGGCGCCGGCGGTCGGCGGGCGCGGCGATCCCCTAGGGGACGCCGGGGGCCGGTGCGGGGCGTGAGGGAGCTGTCCGGCGGGGCCGGTCGGCCGGGCGCGGGCGGGGGCCCGCCCCCGGCGCTCAGCCGGTGGGCGGTAGCGGCAGTTCGAACCAGACCACCTTGCCGACCGCCTTGCGGGCGGTGCCCCAGCGCTCGGCGAGCTTGGTGACCAGCGTCAGGCCGCGGCCGGTCTCGCCGAGCTGTTCGGCGGGCTCCAGCGACGGCAGGTTGTGGTTGTCGTCGCTGACCTCGACCAGCAGCTTGTCCACCCGGATCAGCTGGAGCTGGACGCGGTCCCGGGCGACCCGGACGGCGTTCGTCACCAGTTCGCTGACCAGCAGCTCGGTGGTGTCGCGGAGCCCCTCCAGGTGCCAGCCGGTCAGCTGCTCGCGCACCAGCGCGCGGGCCCGGCTGACCTCGCGGTGGTCCACGGTGAGGTCCCAGGTGGCCACCTCGGTCGGCGCGACGCCGTCGAAGCGGGCCACCAGCAGGGCGACGTCGTCCTTGCGGTCGTCCGAGTGCAGCCGGTCCAGGACGACGTCGCAGGCCTCCTCGGGGCTGCGCTGCGGGTCGATCAGATTGCCGCAGAGCGCGGCCAGCCCGGTACCTATGTCGCCGCCCCTGACCTCGACCAGGCCGTCGGTGCAGAGCACCAGCATCGAGCCGTCCGAGACGTCGATGGTCTTGGCGACGAACGGGACCCCGCCGACGCCGATCGGCGCGCCGGCCGGGATCTCCAGCAGCTCGCCGGTGCCGTCCGGGTGCACCAGCACCGGCGGGACGTGGCCGGCGCTGGCCAGCTCGCAGGTCCGGTTGATCGGGTCGTAGACCGCGTACAGGCAGGTGGCCAGATGGTCGTCGCCGAGCTTCTGGGCCAGGTTGTCCAGGTGGCGCAGCAGCTGGCCGGGCGGCAGGTCCAGGGCGGCGAGGGTCTGCATCGCGGTGCGGAAGCGGCCCATCGCGGCGGCCGAGTGCAGGCCGTGGCCCATCACGTCGCCGACCACCAGGGCGACCCGGCTGCCGGGCAGCTGGATCGCGTCGAACCAGTCCCCGCCGACCTCGGCCTTGGAGTCGCCCGGCAGGTAGCGGTGGGCGATCTGCACGCCGGGGATCTGCGGCGGGCGGGTCGGGATCATCGAGCGCTGCAGGACGGTGGCGACCTTGGACTCGGCGCGGTGCAGGCGGGCGTTGTCCAGCGAGAGCGCGGCGCGGGCGGCCAGCTCCTTGAGGGTGGCGGCGTCGCCCTCGTCGAAGGGGGCGCGGTCGGGCAGCCGGAGCAGCTTGAGGATGCCGAGCACGGTGCCCCGGGCGGAGAGCGGCACGACCAGCATCGAGCGGCCGGAGACCACCGGGGCGAGCCGGACACCGCCCAGCGCGGCGGCGTAGTCGACCGCGACGTCCTCGCTGATTACCGGGACCAGGACCGGCTGGTTCAGCTGGAGGGCCATCCCGGGCGGGGTGTGCCGGGGCATCGCGACCAGCGAACCCTCGGCGAGGACGTGGTCCCACTGGCCGGTCGAGTCGTTGTTGGCCAGGGCGACCCGGCGCAGCATGGTGTCGTCGTCCGGCCGGGCCTCGGGCAGCTCGGAGTCGGAGATCAGGCCGTCCACCAGGTCGACGCAGGCGAAGTCGGCGACCCGGGGGACGAGCACCTGGCAGAGCTCGCGCGCGGTGAAGCCGAGGTCCAGGGTGGTGCCGACCTTGCCACCGACCTCGCCCAGCAGGGCCAGTTGTTCCCCGGCCTGGCCGTTGGTCAGGAACGGGGAGAGCCGGCCGCCGGAGCCGGTGGCGCCCGACGCGGCGCCCGTGCCGCACGGTGCCTCGGCGGGGGAGGGGACGGCCCCGGGCGGGGCCTGGTCACCGCGGTGGACCAGATGCCCGGGGGCGGACGACTCGACGGCGGCCTGCTCGATGGTGGCGCCTCCTCGGGGCGGGGCGGGGACGGCCGGGGCGGCCGCCGAGGCCGCGCCGGCGGGCCGGGCGGCCGGGGTGGCGGGCCGGTCGGCGGCCTCGCGCTGGACGGGCAGTGGACCGGCCGGCCGCCGGCCGGGGGCGGGCTGCTCGGGCTGCGGGGGCGGGCCGAGCCGGGCGGCCCGCTGCTGGGCGGTCGGGTAGCGGCGGCCGATGCCCGCGGCCGCGTGCGCGGTGCCGGCCTGCGGATCGGCCGGCAGGACGGGGAGCACGGTGCCGGCGTCCAGCCGCAGGGCGGGCAGACCGGCCCGGGCGAGCGCGTCGAGCAGTGCGGCCGGGCGGTCGCCGGAGCCGGCCGGCAGCAGCCGGGCGAGCGGCTCGGGCACCGGGCGGCCGGGCGCGGTGAGGGCGGCGGTGAGCCGGTGGAAGCCGCCCCGGGCGGCGGGGGTGGCGGCGAACGGCAGCAGGCGCTCGCCGAGCGCGAGCCGCGGCCCGGTGGAGCGCAGCGGGCGGGCGTCGGCGGCCAGGGCCAGCAGCCCGCCGGTCCGGCCGGCCAGCGGATAGGCCCACCAGAGCACGTCGCGCAGGTGCTCCTCGCGGTCGACGACCGGCATCTGCCCGGCCCACGGACGGCCGCCGGAGGTCAGCTCGGCCAGGGTGTCCAGCGCGTCGCGTCGGTGCCGGACGGCGGGGGCGGCGGCCGGGCCGGGGACGCTGCGCGGCTCGACGGCCGGCAGCAGGCCGGAGGCGGGGCGGTCGTGGGTGACGTCGGCGCGGTGCCCGAACAACTCCTCGGCGGACCTGCTCCACTGCGCGATCCGGCCCGTCCGGTCGACCAGGACGAGGGCGAGCCGGACCACCGCGACCACCCCTGAGGGCTGGTCGCCCGGTAAGGCCCCGGACCCGGCCGTGCCGGCCGCCGGACGCGGTGTTGAGTTGGGCTCGTCCACCATGGATTCGGTCTGCTCCCGCCTGGCCGCCACGCCTGGAGGTGGCCGTCTCTCTGGAGGAGGCACGCTGTGCGTACCAGCGAAGCACGGACCGGGCCGGGCTCGATAGCGAAACGGGGAGATTCATCAGTATCAGTTGAGCGGCACGGGGGTGCGCCGCCGGCCGCGCTCCCCGTCCACCCGGGAGGAGCAGCGCGCACGGAGGTAGGGTGGCAGGCCGGGCCGCCCCGCGGGGCGGGCGTGCCGCTCCCGGTACGGCGGAGGGCACGGCAGCAGGACGAGCCGGCAGGACGAGACAGAGGCGAGACGTGACCGCGCAGAGCCCCGCCCGTTGGACGGATCCGGAGCAGCAGGAGCTGGAGGAGCGGGTCGCCGCCGCCGAACTCGCCTGGCTGACCATGGACGTCGACACGCAGACGCTGCGGGTCGAGATCGACAACTTCGCGCTGATCCACCATCAGCTGCTCGGCCCGCTCTACGCCCGGCTGGACGAGCTGGACGCGCTGATCGCCGAGACGGTGGCCACCCGGACCGGGCACCCCGAGGACCTCCGGCGGGCCGCCGAGGCGCGCCTGCGGGTGGACGAACTCCCCGACCTGGACGCGCTGTTCGACAGCGTGCAGGAGCAGGACGCGGCCACCGCGCCGCCGGCCGCGCCGGCCCGGGTGCGGCCCGGCCGGGACGCCCAGCGGGTCTACCGCGAGCTCGTCCGTCGCGCCCACCCCGACCTGACCACCGACCCGGCCGAGCAGCTGCGCCGGGCGGCCTTCATCGCCCGGGTCAACGAGGCCTACGCGTACGGCGACACCGAGGCCCTGGAGGGCCTGGCCGCCGAGTGGTCCACCGCCCCCGAGGCGGCGCCCGCGGTGGACGCCCCGGACCGGCTCGGCTGGCTGCGCCGGCGGCTGGAGTGGCTCACCGCCAAGATCGCCGAGACCGCCACCGAGCAGGTCAGGCTGGAGAACACCGCGATGGGCCAGCTGCTCGCGCTCGCCCCGCAGGACCCGGACGGGCTGCTGGAGGAGCTCGCCGACCAGCTGCTGGCCAAGGCCGCGGCCCAGCAGGCCGAGCTGGAACGGCTGCTCGGCGGACAGCCGGTGGGAGACAATGGGGCCCACCGGACCGAGCCCCAGGAGAGTCAGACGATGTTCCCGCAGATCCCCACCGCCGAAGCCGCCGCCGTCCCCGCCGAGGCCGCCCTGCTGGACGTCCGCGAGCAGGACGAGTGGGACGCCGGCCACGTGGACGGCGCGCTGCACATCCCGATGGGCCAGGTGATCGCCCGCCTCGCCGAGCTGCCGGACGAGCGGCTCTACGTGCTCTGCCGGGTCGGCGGGCGCTCCGCGCAGGTCGTCCAGTACCTGGTGCAGAACGGCCGGGACGCGGTCAACGTGGACGGCGGGATGTACGCGTGGGAGTCGGCCGGGCGCCCGATGGTGAGCAGCGACGGCCGGGACGCCTTCGTCCTCTAGTCCGTCCTCCGGGGGCGCGGTGCGGCCGCCTCCCCCGCCGCCGCCGGGACCGCCGGCGCCCGGGTAGGGCAGGATGGGCGCTCGACCGAGCCGGGACGGGACCGGCGGCGTACGTCCGGCAGGGTGGGACCCCTCCCGGCCGGAGGCTGGGGAGACGATGCCATGGCCGGGACCGAGGACACCGGGGCGCCGCCCGCCGGGCGGCCCTGGTCGGGGCCGGCGCTGGCCGTGCTCGGGGTGGCCGGCGCGGTGCTGGTCGCGGGCACCGGGCTCTTCCTCGCCGCGGTGTTCCTGCACGTGGCCCCGGCCAACTCGGCCTCCCGGGAGTACCGGGAGCAGGTCGACGGCCTGGTGTACCCGGAGTTCGAGCAGAACTGGAAGCTGTTCGCCCCCAACCCGCTCCAGCAGAACGTCAGTCTGGACGCCCGGGTGCGCACGGTCGCGGACGGCGGTGCGACCAGGACCCACGACTGGACCGGGCTGACCGCCCGGGACGTCGCGGCGATCCGCGGCAACCCCGCGCCCAGCCACGCCGACCAGAACCTGCTCCGCCGGGCCTGGGACTTCTACGAGGGCTCGCACAGCGCGCAGGACGACTCGCTGACCAACCCGCGCGGCAAGCTGGCCGAGCAGTACCTGAAGCGGATCGCGCTGCAGCGGATCGGCCGGAGCGTCGACGGCGAGCGGATCCTGCAGATCGAGTTCCGGGTGACGGCCGCCACCGTCCCGCCGCCGGACTGGAGCGGGGAGGCCGCGCCGCCCGCGCCGAAGGTCCGCGAGCTGCCGTGGTGGCCGGTGGGCGACGAGGACTTCCGGGGGCTCGGGTGAGCGACGTGCCCCCGACGGTCGGGCCGGAGCTGCTCGACGGGATCCCCCGGCAGCCGCGGCCGGAGGCGCCGGCGCTCCCGGCCCCCGGACGGCCTGGTGCGGGCCCCCGCGCCGCCCTCGGGCGGGCCCTCGCGGCCTTCACCGGCCAGGCGCTCGGGCGCCACCAGGCGGCCGCGGTGCGGATCGGCTTCGGCCTGGTCTGGCTGGCCTTCCTGCTGCGCGAGTGGCCCCACCGGCGGGTGCTCTACGGCGACACCTCGCCGTGGTCGCTCGACCTGGCCGAGCGGCTGCTGGCGGACAACGGCGCGCTGACGGTGCTGCCGTGGTTCGGCGGGCGGCTCTGGTTCGAGCTGGTCTACCACCTGGCGGTGCTGGCCGCCCTCGCCGTCCTGCTGGGCTGGCGGACCAGGGCGAGCACCGTGCTGTTCCTGGTCACCGTGCTGTCGCTGCAGAACCGCAACGTCTTCCTCGGCGACGGCGGCGACAACGTCGTCCACCTGATGGCCGTCTACCTGGTCTTCACCCGCTGCGCGCGGGTCTGGTCGCTGGACGCCCGGCGGCCGGCCCCCGGGCGGAGCGGGGTGCTGCTCTGGGCGGTGCTGGGGGCGGTGCTGCTGGTCTGCCAGCTCGGCGACTTCTCCGGGGACAGCCTGACCTGGACGGCCGCGACCTTCCCGCACGTCGGCTGGGCGCCGGTGTTCTGGGGCCTGTGGGCGGTGGCCGGGCTCTGGTGGCTGCTCGGGCGGCTGCGGCCGGACGGCGAGCCGCGCGCGGTGCTGGACGCGCTGGCGAACATGGTGCACAACTGCGCGATGCTGGTGATCGCCGCCGAGGTGGTGCTGATCTACGCCACGGCCGGCTGGTACAAGGTGCAGGGCTCGCGCTGGCAGGACGGCACCGCGCTCTACTACCCCTTGCACCTGGACTACTTCACGCCCTGGCCGGCGCTGTCCGGGCTGGTCGGCTCGGCCCTGCTGCCGGTCTTCCTGGTCTCCTACGGGACGGTGCTGCTCCAGGTGGCGTTCCCGTTCACGCTGGTCGACCGGCGGATCAAGAACGTGCTGCTGGCGGTGATGATGGCCGAACACCTGGGGATCGCGGTGCTGCTGGGGCTGCCGGTGTTCTCGCTGGCGATGGTCGCGGCGGACGCGGTCTTCCTGCCGACCGGGGTGCTGCGCTGGGCCGCCGCGCGCGTCGGCGGCCTGGCGGTACGGTCCCGGAGCCTGGTGGCGCGTGCCGGGAGCCTCCGCTCCCGGACGGAGCCGCTCCCCTAAGCTGACCGCTATGTCCTGGTTTGCCGCACTCCGAGACACCGCGCGGACCGGACTGACCCTGGACCGGGCGCTCACCGACCCCAAACGCGCGGCCCGCGGGGCCGTCGCCGTCGCCCTGGTGCTCTTCCCGACCCTGGCCCTGGGCGGGCCCCGGCTCGCCACCTCGGCCGCGATGGGCGCGTTCATCGCGGGGACGGCCACCTTCCAGCGCAGCTTCCGCCCCCGGCCCACGCTCGCCGTCGCGGCCGGGATCGGTCTCGGCACCAGTACCTTCCTCGGGTACCTGGCGGCCGGGGTGTACGGGGCGTTCCCGGTGCTGCTCGCGGTCTGGTCCTTCGGGGCGGGCCTCGCCTGGGCGATCGGGCCGACCGCCGGGGTGGTCGCCGCCAACACCCTCTCGGTCATGCTGGTCGTGGTCCAGCTCCCGGTCAGCGTGCCCGCCGCGCTCGGCCACGGGCTGGTCTGCGCCCTCGGCGGCGTCGTCCAGGCGGCCGTCATCACGTTCTGGCCGATCGGCAGCTGGACCGCCCAGCGCGAGGCGCTCGCCGACACCTACGCCGAACTCGCCGACTACGCCCGCCGGCTGCGCCAGGACCCGACCGCGCACGTCGACCCGGCGCCGTTCATGACGGCCCGGCACGCGGCCGCGCTGACGCCCTGGCAGGACCGCCGCCGGCCGCCCGAGCTGCGCGGGCTGCGCGGCATCGCCGAGCGGGTCCGCCCGACCCTGGCCGCGATCGCCGACCCCAAGGTCGGCGCCCCCGAGGAGGGGCCCGAGCGGGACCGGGCCCGGGCCGTGCTGGCCGCCGCCGCCGAGGCGATGGACGCGCTGGCGCGGGCCGTCCGCACCGGTGATCCGCTGCAGCTGCCCCGCTCCGCACCGGCGCTCACGCTGGCCGCCCCGGCCGACGGGCCGGAGCTGCAGGGCGCCAGCCGACGGGCCGCCCGCCGGCTGGCCGGGCTGCTGCGCAAGGCCGCGGACGCCCTGGAGCGCGGCGACGAGGACACCATCAGCACGCCGGTGGTCGGCGCCGGCGGGGCGCTGCTCAAACCGCCGCTCTCCCGGATGCTGCCGGTCGCCCTGCGAGCGGTGCGGCGCCAGCTCCAGCCGCACTCGGCGGTGTTCCAGCACGCCGTCCGGATCACCGCGGTCGTGGTGCTCGCCTACCTGCTCGCCCGGCTGCTCGGCTTCGAGCACGGCTACTGGGCCCCGATGACCGCCGCCATGGTGATGCGGCCCGACTTCGCGCAGACCTACAGCCGGGGCGTGGCCCGGCTGGCCGGGACGATGGTCGGCGTCGCGGTCTCCACCCTGGTGGTGCAGCTGGCCCACCCCGGCGAGTGGGTGCTGGCCGCGCTCGCGGTGCTCTGCATCGGCGGCGCGTACCTCACACTGCGCACCGGCTACGCGCTGATGACGGTCTGCATCTCCTCGTACGTCGTCTTCCTGCTCGGCCTCCAGGAGGGGAACCCGCTGGTCACCGCCTTCGAGCGGGTCGGACTGACCTTCCTCGGCGGCTCCGTCGCGCTGCTCGCCTACGCGCTCTTCCCCACCTGGCAGACCGCCCGGCTCGGCGAGCGGCTGGCCGAGTGGCTGGCCGCCGCCGGGCGCTACGCGGCCGCGGTGCTCGCCGTCTACGAGGACCCGGGCGCCCCGCGCGGGCGGGAGGTCCGCTCGGCGCTGCTGGACTCCCGGGAGGCCCGGTCCGAGCTGCTCCAGGCGATGCAGCGGGCCGACGCCGAGCCCGGCCGGCACGCCTCCGGGCTGCCCGGGGTGAGCCGCCGCCAGCTGGACCGGGCCCGGGCGGCGGTCGGCCACCTGGGCCGGGTCGCCGTGCTGCTGGAGGCCCACCTGCCCACCGCCGACGCCGACCCGGTGCCGGGCGCCGCCGAGTTCGCCGAGGAACTGCGGCTGGCCACCGCGCTCGCGGCGGCCGCGCTGCTCACCGACCGCCCGGTGGAGTTCGACGCCGTGCGGGAGGCGCAGCGCGGGCTGGAGGACCGGCTGGCGCAGGCGCCGGCGAGCGTCCAGCGCGATGTCGTCCGGACCAGCAGCCGGCTGCTGCTCCAGGCGCTGAAGGACCTGGAGCGCGCGCTGCGCGGGGGCGCCTCGGCCACCCCGGCGCAGCGCGCGCAGGAGTCCACGGCGCGGTAGCCGCGGTAGCCGCGGGCGGTCGGGCGGTGGCCGTCCGGCGGGCCGGCGGGCACGCTGCGGGCACGTCGTGGAGCCGCCGTTCGGAGCCGCCGGTCGGAGCGGCGTGGCGGGCCGGGCACCTGCGGGCCTCGGCCGGCGGTCGGCCGCCCCGGCGGGGGCGGTGGGGCGGGGGTGGCAGAGTGGGCGTCATGGACGACGAGCGGGTGCGGGAGTGGCGGGCGGGCGCGGCGGCGCCGGACACGGTGCTGTTGGACGGGTTCCACGCGCTCAAGCACGCGCTGCGCTTCGGCGGGGACGTCCGGCAGGTGCTGACCGCCGACCGGGCCGCGCTGCTGGCGCTCGCCGCCGAGCTGGCCGAGGACGTCGGCCCCGCGGTGGCCGCCCTGGCCGTGGAGCTGCCGGAGGCGGCGCTGCGGGCGCTGGTGCCCAGGCCGCACCCCACCGGGGTGATCGCGCTGGCCGGGCGCCCGACCAGCGCGGCCAACCTGGCGGCCCTCGGCCGGCGCCCCCGGACGGCGCCGGTCGTGCTGCTGGAGAATCCGCGCAACCTGGGCAACGTGGGCGCGGTGATCCGGCTGGCGGCCGGTTTCGGCGCCACCGGCGTGGTGACCACGGGGGACCTGGACCCCTGGCACCCGAACGTGGTGCGGGGCAGCGCCGGCCTGCACTTCGCCACCGCCGTCGAGCGGCTGGAGCTGCCCGAGCTGCCCGCCGGCCCGTTGTACGTGCTGGACCCGGAGGGCTCGGACATCCGGACGGTGGCCCTGCCGGACGACGCGCTGCTGGCCTTCGGTACCGAGCGGCACGGGGTCTCGGCGGAGCTGAAGGCGCGGGCGGACCGGCTGGTCGCGGTGCCGATGCAGCCCGGCGTCTCCAGCTTCAACCTGGCGACCAGCGTGGCGATGGGTCTCTTCCACTGGATGTCGGGCCGCCCGCCCGGCCTTGCCCGGTAGGGCGGGCACCGGGAGGGCTACGGCGCGAACAGCCGGTGCCAGGTGTCCGGCCCGGGGTAGCCGTCCGCCTCGGCGCCGCTCCACCCCTGGGCGAGCTGGAAGGCCTGGACGGCCAGCCGGTCGGCCTCGCCCCAGCGCGGGCCGGGGCCCTCGGTGTAGAACCGGCCGAAGCCCCTGCGGACCAGCTGCTCGCCGAGCCGCGTCACGGACGCGTTGTCGGCGCCCGGGGCGAACCGGTCGCCGCCCGGGAAGGCGGGCACCGCGGTGTCGCCGCCGGGGGTGACCGGGGGCGGGGGGAGCCGGGTGGCGGCGGCGGGGATGTCGCGGCCCTTGTGGGCGACCAGGTAGTTCCAGGTGTCCTTGCCGGGCAGGCCGTCGGCCTCGCTGCCGCGCCAGCCCTGGGCGAGCTGGAAGGCCTCGGTGGCCTTCCGGTCGGCCTCGCCCCAGCGCGGGCCGGGGCCCTCGGTGTAGAACCGGCCGCCACCGCGCTCGACCAGCATCCGGCCGAGCTCGGTGACGTGGGCGTTGTTCGCCCCGGGGCCGAACTTGTCGGCGCCCGGGAAGGCGGTCGACGCGGAGGCGGCGCCGTCGTTGCTGCTGCCGGTGGTGGAGAGCGCCTTGGCGCGGTACGGGAGGTACGAGGCGGAGTTGCTCCAGTAGGCGTACGGGGTGTCCCGCCGGGTGGTGCCGGGGGAGGTCTGCTCGTACGCCAGGTAGCGGGTGCGGGAGGAGTCCGTCCAGCCGCCGAAGAGGGTCACGTGCGAGCCGGCCTGGGGGTTGGCCGGGTTGTTGTAGATCAGGATGTCGCCGGGCTGGAGGTCCGCCTTGGTGATCCGGTCGGCGAAGTCGGGCAGTGTCCAGGTGGTCTGACTGCTGTCCAGGCCCCAGGCCATCGAGACGAAGCCGGAGCAGTCCTGGCGGTAGCCGTCGGACCAGAAGCGGCTCATGCTGTACGGGACCTTCTGGGCGAGCCAGCTCTGCGCCCGCTCGACGATCGCGGCCCTGGTGAGCGGCTCCGCAGTGGCCCGCGGGGCGGCGGGGGAACGGGCGCCCGGCTCCTCGCCGTAGAGGCCGCTCACCCCGCCCTGCGGGGTGGTCGGCGGCTGGGCGGCGCTGGCGCCCCCGGGGGTCGGCGCGGGGGCCGCCGCGGCCCCGGCCGCCCCGCCGCCCAGGGCGGTGCCGACCGCGGCCACCAGGACGGCGGCGCGGCGGCGGACGCTCCGGGCCGCGGCGTGCCCGCCCTCGTGCACCGGCGCGGCGTGCCGCCGGGCCCGGCTGCGGGCCCGGCAGCCGCCGCATATGCAGTCCTCGTCCGGTTCGACCTCGTCGAATTCCAGCAACGGGGCCGATTGCTCGGTGGGGGTCATTCTCCGCCTCTTTCCCGGTCAGTCCTGATGGCACGACAGGAGGGACGTGCCCAGGCCGGTATCGCGTGCTGTCCGACCAAACTCCCAAACCGGACGGGTGCTCGGCGCGGCGGGGTGCGCCGCCCGGGTGACGGAGGGTCGGCGGTCCGGGCGTGGCGCGGGGGAACGGCTGGCGGTGGCACGGCGGCCGCTCCGACGGGCGGTCAGCTCCCGGCGGTGGTGGCCGGACGGGTGCGGGCCGCCCGGCGGCGGTCAGGCGGCGGCGGGCGGGTTGGCCGGGGAGTACTCGGGGCCGGTCCAGGTCAGCGGGGTGGCGTCGGCCAGTTCGACGACGCCGGTGACGGTGAGGTCGACCACCCGCTCGGCCCCCGGCAGACCGGCCGCCGCCGCGTCGGACCAGTCGGTCCGGGCCTCACCGGTGATCAGCAGCGCCCCGCCGGTCTCGAAGTCGGGCAGCAGCAGTCCGGCGCGCGGGTCGAGTTCCAGGTTGCCCAGCGTCATGAACATGCTGTTGCCGGCGTACTCGGGCCAGCGCAGCCGGTCCGGGCCGACGGCGCGCAGGAAGCCGGGGTTGCCGCCCCGGTGCGAGGCGTCCACCCGGCCGTCCGGACCGGCGGTGGCGATGAAGAAGGTGTCGGCGGTGGCCGCGGCCAGCCGCTGGGCGGTGGAGAGCACCGCGCCGGCGGCCACCACGTGCGGGACGCCGGCCGACGGCTGCTCCAGCGGGCTGCGGCGCTGGATGTACTTGGGGCAGTTGGCGTAGACCTGGTCGGCGGTGATCACCAGGCCGCCGCGGCCGTCCGGCGCGGAGCGGCCGTTGAGCCGCATCCGCCGCCGGCCGGCCGGGTCCAGGGCGATGGTGCCGACCTCGGCGGGCCCGGCGAGGACGGCGGCCAGCGGGTCCTCGGCGGCGGGCCGGGCCGCCACCGCGAGGGTCCGCTCGTCGGGTGCGCGCAGGAAGCCGGGGCCGCCGGTGAGCTGGGTCGCCCATAGCCGGCCGGCGGCGTCGGCGGCGCCGACCACCAGCACCCGCCGCTCCGCCAGGAAGCGGGCGGCCACGGCCGGGATGGTGCGGCCGATCGCGCGGCCCGAGTGGTCGGCCCGCTCGGTGCGGCCGGCCCGGGCCTGCACCGCGCGCTCGCCCGGGTGGTACGGCGTGCTGCTGCTGTCCGTCATGGCGGCTGCCTCCCGATCCGGTCGGGCGGGCCTAGAAGAACCCGCAGGTGGGGGCCGTGCCGGTGGGGGCGGTGGCGCCGGTCGCGTCCACGCCCTGCGGGGTGAAGATCTCCAGCCGGATGCCGTCCGGGTCGGTGAAGAAGATCCCGCCGGAGGCCGCGCCCTCGCTGTGCGGGACGACGCCGTCGTGGGCGAACCCGGCGCCCAGCTCGCGCAGCAGCCGCTCGGCCGCGCGGACCTCGTCCAGGCTGTCGACCTGGAAGGAGAGGTGGTGCAGGCCGGGCGCCGCGGTGGCGAAGGCGCCCGCGCTCTGCTGCCAGAGGGTGATCACCAGCCGGCCGTCGCGGCCGAGGAAGGCGAAGCGGCGCTCGGGGTCGGTGCCCTCCTTCACCAGCTCCAGGCCGAGGACGCTGCGGTAGAACGCCGTCGAGCGGTCGAGGTCGGTGACGTTCAGGCCGATGTGGCCGGTCTGCAGGGTGCTGGTGGCGGTGCTGGACATGGCTGATCACTCCCGTGGCCGGGGCGCCCGGAGGCGCCCGCTCCCTAACCTGTACAAGAGACGGTAGTGGTTAGCCTGATGTTCCGTCAACCAGTACTGGCATCGGTAGTGGTTAGGTAGGTCTCGGCGAGCCGGTCCTGGAAGGCCTCGGCGGTGAACAGGTAGTCCTGGCTGCCGGCCGACTCCAGCGCGTACGCCGCCAGCAAGCAGCCGATCCGGGCCGAGGCGTCGTCCGGCAGGCCGTCGGCCCGGCCCGCCAGGAAGCCCGCCCGGAACGCGCCGCCCGCGCCGGCGCCGTCCGGCAGCCGGGAGATCGGGGCGGCCGGGACAGCCAGCGAGGGCTCGTCCGAGTAGTCGATCCAGACGCCCTCCGGGCCGAGGGTGGTGACCCAGCTGCCGACCCGCCGCAGCACCTCCTCGGCGGTCCACCCGGTGTGCTCCAGCAGCAGGCCGCGCTCGCGCCGGTTGGTGACCAAGCAGTCGGCGCCGGTCAGCACGGCCTCGGCGCCGGCCGTGCCCAGTTCCTCCGTCCGGCCGGCCACGTCCACCAGGTACGGCAGGCCGAGGCGCCGGCACTCGGCGGCGCGGGCGGCCATCACCTCCGCCGCGGCGGGGCCGAGGAAGACCAGCCCGACGCCCTCCGTCCAGCCCGGCGGGCCCGGGCTGACGTCTTCGGCCAGCGCCCCGGGGTGGAAGGAGGTGATCCGGTTGCGGTCGGCGTCGGTGGTGCTGGTGTAGCGGGCGGTGGCCAGCTCGGTCGAGACCCGGACCAGGGAGGTGTCCACCCCGGCCTCGGTCAGCCGCTCCCGGTAGTCGCCGAAGTCCCGGCCGGCCGCGCCCAGCAGCAGCGGCCGGCGGCCGAGGCGGCCGAGCCCGTAGGCGACGTTGGCGGCCACGCCGCCGTAGCGCACCTCCAGGTCGTCGACCAGGAAGGAGAGCGACAGGTGCTTGAGCTGGGCGGGCAGCAACTGGTGGGTGAAACGGCCGGGGAAGGTCATCAGGTTGTCGATGACGATCGGGCCGGTGACCGCGATTCTCATGGGGGTACCTGCCTCACCGTGGAGGGTCCGGAGTGACGTGGCCGGAGCGGCCGGAGCGGAGCGGAGGGGGGTGGGCGACGACGGCGGGACGGGCCGGTCCGGCGCTCGTCGGCCAAGCCCTAGAGGGCCCAGAGGACCCAGCCGAGGAGCAGCAGGTTGGCGGTGCCCTGGGCGACGGCGCTGGCCAGCGCCGAGCCCGTCCAGGCGCGGCAGACGCCGAGTGCGAGGCCCATGGTGAAGACGGACGGCAGGACCCCGGTGATCACCCGGGTGTCGAACGGGTTGAGGCCGTAGTCGCCGAGGTGGACCAGCGCCCAGGCGGCCGAGGTGGCGGCGATCGCCACCACCGGGCCCCGGCCGCGCTCCACCGCGTGGTACAGCACGCCCCGGTAGCAGACCTCCTCGACCAGCGGCACCAGGACGCCCATGCAGACCACCATGGCCAGGCCCGCGACCACCGGGGCGCCCGGTGCCAGCTGCCGGAACAGCTCTGGGATCAGCGACGTCCAGTTGCCCCCGCCCCGCCCGAAGGCGGCGCGGGTGGCGAAGACGGTGTCGGCGTAGGCGAGCACCACCAGGGCGGTACCGGCCGCCGCGGGCCCGAACCGGAAGCGGCGCAGCCCGGCGGCGGCGCGGTCCGGCCGGTCCAGCACGGTCAGGACCAGCGCGCTCAGGCCCACCGACAGGACCATCAGCGGGATCGCGAACGCTCCGGCGATCCGGACCGAGGCCAGCACCGCGAACAGCAGCGCGGCCGAGGCGACGGGCGTGGCGCGGTGGCGGTCGCGCAGGCGGTGCAGGGTGCGAGCCCGTCCGGTGGCGGCGGGCTCGGGGGGCGCGGGCGCCGCCACCGGACGGTTCGCGGTCATCGCGGGCCCACCTCCGCCACCACGGGGGCGCGGCGCAGCGAGGGGAGCCACCAGTTGTAGCGGCGGAACAGCAGCAGCGTGGCCGGGACGAAGAGCATCCGGATCAGGGTGGCGTCCAGCAGGACGGCCAGGCCGAGGCCGGCGCCGTACTCCTGGAGCATCACCGTGGAGGAGAGCACCATCGTGCCGAGGCTGCCGGCCATCACCAGGCCCGCCGCGTTGATCACCCGGCCGGTGTCGACCACCGCGCCGATGGTGGCGCTCTCCTGGTCGGCCCCGCCGCGCACCAGGTCGCGGACCCGGGTGACCAGGAAGATCTCGTAGTCCATGCCGAGCCCCATCATCAGGACGGTGAGGAAGATCGGCAGGTCGTCGATGATCGCCCGGTCGAGCCAGAAGTGGAAGATCAGCACGGTGATGCCGATCGCCCAGACGTTGCTCATCATGATCGTGAGGATCAGCCGGACCGGGATCAGCAGCGAGCGCAGGGCCACCACCAGCATCACGAACACGCCGACCGAGACCAGCCCGATCATCTGCCAGAAGCTGGAGTTGAGCGCGTTGCCGTACTGGCGGTCGACCTGGGTGGCGCCGCCGACCTGGAGCGCCCCGACGTCCTTCGCGCCCTCGGTGACGTCCTGGATCCGGTCCACGGTGGCGACCGCGGCCTCGGAGTAGGGCGGGTCGGCGAGTTCGACCACGATCCGCAGCGCGCCGTCGTCGGCCAGGTAGTCCCGCCGTACGTCCGCGGTCAGCGCGTCGACCTGGTCGTCCGGCAGCGGGCTGCCGAACGGCCTGGTCACCGCGGAGACCCGGGCGACGCCCGGAACGGCGGCCAGTCGGTCGGTGAGCGCCGTCACCGAGCCGAGGCCGCTCGCGGTGAGCCGGTGGGTGGCCGGGTCGACCACGCCGGCGGCCGGCCGGGTGACCACCAGGGTGGGCAGCACGGTCGCGTCGCCCCACTTCTCGGCGACCAGCTCGAAGCCGGCCTTGGAGTCGGTGGCCGGGCTGAGCGCCACCGGGTCGGCGGTCGAGCGGTGCTGGGCGGTGATCACCGCGAACGGCACCGTGATCACGGCGAACACCAGCACGATCGCCACCTTGCGGCGACGCGCCAGGTCGGCGGCCCTGGCCAGGTGCCGGCCCAGGGCGCTCTCGTGCTCCAGATCGCTCAGCGGGCGCCAGCCGAGCGCGAAGAACCGGTCGCCGAGCAGCACCAGCAGGGCCGGCGTCAGGGTGAGCGCGGCGAGCAGCACGATCGGGATGCCGATCAGCCCGCCGTAGCCGAGCGGCGGGATCCAGTCCACCGGGGAGAGCAGGGTGGCCCCGAAGGCGAGGACCACGGCCACCGCCGCGAGCAGCATGGACTCGCCCGCGTGCGCGGTGGCGTGCACCGCCGCCTCCTTCGGCGGGCGGCCGGCCAGCCGTTCCTGCCGGTAGCGCGAGGAGAGCAGCATGCTGTAGTCGACGCCCGCGCCCAGCATCACGAAGTTCATGATCGTGATGGTGAACTGGGTGAGCGTCACGCCGTGGCCGAGCGCGAACAGCGCCGCCTGGCTGACCGTCATGGCCAGCCCGATCGCGGCCACGGTCAGCACGGCGGGCACCACGGCGCGGAAGAACAGCAGCAGCACCACGAAGATGATCGCGTAGGCGACCGTCTCCATCAGGGCGTTGTCGTCCTCGGCCTTCTTGTAGGTGTCCTTGATCAGGGCGAGCTCGCCGGTCACGTGGGCGTCGACGTCCGGGCCGGCGCCGACGGCGCGCAGCGAGCCGTCGATGGCCGAGCGCAGCCAGTCCACGTCCGGATCGTGCCCGGCCTGTTTGGCGAAGCTGACCGTCACCAGGGCCGCCCGGCCGTCCTCGGCGAGCAGGCGGTTCACGGCGTCGGCGGGCACCGGCACCGGGAAGGAGCGCCAGTCGGTGGCGGCCGCGAAGCCCGCGGCGAGACCGGGCAGCGCCGCGTCGTCGGCGGCCACCCCCCGCTGGGCCAGGTCGGCGAGGCCGGCCGGGACCTGGCCGGCCGCCACCGCCGCGTCCACCGCCTGCCGGCGGGCCTCCGGGGAGGTGCCGGCCGCCGCGGCGGTGAGGTCGCGGTCCACCTGGGTGCGCAGTTGGCGCAGGTACTCGGTGGTGGAGTCCCGGTAGAGGGTGTACGCCGAGACGGACTGCCGGACCTCGCCGGTGCGCTCCTTCCCGGCGATCCGGCCGTCCAGCTCGGCCAGCAGCTTGCGCAGTTGCTCGCCCCGGACGTCCGGGGCGCCGATCGCGACGATCGACTCGCGCTGCGAGCGGTCGGGGAATGACTGCTCGACGAGCTGGTCGGCCCGGGCACTGCTGGTGCCCGGGACGACCTTGGAGGCGCCCTGTTTGGTCAGGACGTCGTTCAGCTGCGAGGCGAACGGGAAGCAGACCGCGATGACCACGGCCCAGACGGCGAGCACGGTCTTCGGGCGGGCGGTGAGCACCCCGGCGAGGCGCAGCAGGCGGCGTTGCACCGCGCCGTGGGTGGTCTCCGGTGGTGCGGGGGTGACGGTCGTGGTCATGCGGTGCCGACTCCCTCGCGGTGGCGCCCGCCCGGGCCGGTGCCGGCCGAGGGGGTGCTGGGGCTGGTGCCGGTGACCACCGCGAAGGTGTGCCGCAGCTCCAGCGTGCCGTTCCTGGCCACGTGTTCGGCCAGGCCGGCGCGGATCAGCTCCAGCGCGTGGTCCTCGCGGCGGTGGTCGACCGCGTCCTTGAAGCCGGCCGCCGCGCCGGAGCGCTGGACCCACTCCAGGGCCGCCTCCGGGGTGTCGGCGGGCAGTACCTGGTGGCCGTCGCGCTGGACGTCGACGGTCAGGCCGGCCTTGGTGAACCAGCGGGCCACCGTGGCGGCGTCCTTCGGCAGGTTCACCCGGACCAGACCGGTGAGCAGCGACGGGTCCGCGGCGAAGACCTTCTCCAGCTGGGTGATCAGGGTCTTGAGCGCGTCGCCGCGGGTCTCGATCACCACCACCCGGCCGCCGGGCCGCAGGACTCTCCTGATCTGCTCCAGCAGCTTGACCGGCTTGCTGTAGCAGATCGCCCAGCCGACCACCACGAGGTCCGCCGAGGCGGTCGGGCGGGGGCGCAGGAACTCCTCCATGTCGCCCTCCTGGAGGGAGACGTCGAGCTCCGGCGCGCGCAGGGTGTCGGGGAGGATCTTGGCCTGCGCCACGGCCAGCATGCCGGGGGACTTGTCCACCGCGTGCACCGAGCCGCGGCCCTCCAGCCGGCGGACGATCTCGTGGGTCAGGTGCCCGGTGCCACAGGCGAGTTCGATGACGTCATCGCCCGGGCGGATCTTTACCTCGTTCAGCGCGGCGACCGAGTGCACCCCCATCACCGGGCTGAAGTAGCTGTCGTAGCTGGAACTCGCGGCGTCGTAGTCGGGCGTGGTGTCGGCGTGGGTGCGGCTCAGGGTGAGGCGCAGGGCACGCGCGGCGAGTCCGAGGCGACTCATGGCTGGCTCCTTCTGATGTGGTCGGATTCCGAGGGCTGCGAGGCCGGTGCCGCGCAGGCGAGGAGCAGGAGGCCGGCCAGGCCGGCCAGGGTGCCGAGGACGCCGGCGGACACCGAGGGGGCGGTGGCCCCGGCGGCGACGCCCGCGACCAGGGCGAACACCGCCGGGGCCACCACGGGTGCCCGGGCGGCGGGGCGGTCCGGGCCGAGCGCCACCGCGACGGTCAGTGCGGCGACGGCGGTGACCGCGGCCGCGAGGACGGGGCTCGCGGTGGTGGCCGAGGCGGGCAGGGCGGCGCCGAGCAGCAGCAGGCCGGCCGCCGGGGCCCGGTGGGGCGGGCCCGGCAGCAGGGCGGCCGCGGTCCGGCGCCGCGGCAGGGCGGCCGTCAGGGTGAGCGCGGCGCCGATCGCGGCGGCGGCGCACCAGGGCCAGTCGGGCGCGCCGCCGCCGGCCGGAGGCAGGCCGGCGCCGAGGACGGCACCGGCCGCGCCGCCGGCCAGCGCGGCGATCGTCGGGGGGCCGGCCGGCGGGCCGCCCGGTGCGCCCGCCCGGCTGCCCCGTGCGGGGTCCGGCGTCCGGTTCACGGCCGCGCGGCGGACGAGTCGGCGAGCTCCGCGAGCTCGGCCAGCTCGTCGGTGGCGTCCGGCTCGCCGTCGCGCAGGAACATGGCCGTCTCGTCGCTGAGCGCGTCCAGCACCCGGTTCAGGTGCTCGGTGGTGTGGGTGGCCATCAGGCTGAGCCGCAGTCGGGGCGAGGCGGCCGGCGGCACCACCGGGTTGGTGTAGACGCCCTTGTCGATGAGCCGGCGCCAGAGCAGCAGGGTGTCGACGACCCCGCGGGTGCGCAGCGGGATCACCGGGGTGCTGCTCTCACCCGGGCTGATGCCGAGGGAGAGCAGGCCGGCCCGCAGGTGGTCGGCGTTCTGCTGGGCCCGCTCGGGGCGCCAGGGCTCCTCGCGCAGGATCCGCAGCGCGGTCAGCGCGGCGGCCATGCTGGCCGGGGTCGCGGAGGCGCTGAAGATCAGGCTGCGGGCGTGGTGCTTGATGTAGTGGATGACGTCGTCGTCGCCGACGACGGCTCCGCCGAGCGAGGCCAGGGACTTGCTGAAGGTGACCGTGATGAGGTCGACCCGGTCGGTGAGGCCGAAGTGGGAGCAGGTGCCCCGGCCCTGGTCGAGGACGCCGAGGCCGTGCGCGTCGTCGACGATCAGCCGGGCCCCGTGGCGCTCGCAGACCTCGACGATCTCCGGCAGGGCGCAGAGGTCGCCCTCCATCGAGTAGACGCCGTCGACCACGACCAGCTTGCCGGCCTGGGCCGGGACGGCGGCCAGGCCGCGGTCCAGCGCGCGGGCGTCGTTGTGCCGGAAGCGCCGGTGCTTGGCGCCGCTGAGCAGGCAGCCGTCGACGATGGAGGCGTGCGCGTCGCGGTCGGCGAAGACGACGTCGCCGCGGCCGGCCAGGGCGCTGATCGTGCCGAGGTTGGCCTGGTAGCCCGTGGAGAGCACGGCCGCCGCGGGCTTGCCGTAGAAGTCGGCGAGTTCGCTCTCCAACTGGTCGTGCAGGTCGAGGTTCCCGTTGAGGAAGCGGGATCCGGTGCAGGACGGGCCGTACCGGTCGAGCGCGTCGGCGGCCGCCTTTCTGACCCGGGGATCGGAGGTCAGACCCAGATAGTTGTTGGAGCCGCACATCACCAGCTCACGGTCACCCAGGGTGACCGTGGTGCCTTCGTGGCCGGTGAGCGGGAGGAAGTAGGGATAGATCCCCGCCGCCATGGCATCCCGGGCAGCACGGTAGTCGGATACCTTGGAGAAAATGTCCACCAGATTCCCTCGAATTCGATGATCGGCGTATTCGACGCATCGGTTCACGCGAATTTTGACCCTGGTTTGAACGGAATACCCGCCGCTTGGGCATGGCCGGGCCGGCCGCATCGGACGGGGCCGTGCGGAAGCCTGCCCCGGGGCGGTGCGCGTCGTTGCGCAGCGGCCCCGGGCGTGGTCGTCGAAGCACGACCGGGCATGGCGGATGAGCTGGCGGTGTGTTGACGCGGCGCGAACAGCCGACGCCTCAGCCTTGTTGACGTGTTGTCAGCTAGTGCTCGTGGGCTGCCGGCCTGCGCGGACATCGTCGAATCCGTATGTCTCGCATGATCCCCCGTGGATGTCGAACAGCGTTCCCCCTGGCGCGGAGAAAAATCCCGGCGCCGCTTCTTCGATCATCGTGCGCATGAATCTTGAGGTGGCCGGGCGGCGATCCCCGGGATCTCGCCTGTTTTCGGCCGAGGAAACGTAAGCACGCTCCATTCCGGGCTGTCAACACCCGTCTCTTTCGGGCCACTTGGAATTACCGGCGAGTCACATCGGTTCTGCTAGGGTGGGCGCCGACCGTCTGGACGGTCCGTGACACGGAGAGAGGGACGGAACGGTGCGTGATCATCTGCTCGACGCTGTCGAGCGGCTGCTGGTGCGGGGAGGTCTGGACGCGGTGCGGCTGGACGCGGTGGCCGTCGAGGCCGGCGTCAGCAAGGGTGGGCTGCTGCACCACTTCCCCAACAAGCGGGCGCTCGTCCAGGGGGTCGTCGAGCGGCTGGCGGACCGGTTCGAAGCCGTACTGCCCGGGCCGCAGGCGCCTCCCGGCGCCTTCGCGCTCGCCTGGTTGGAGGCGAGCATCCCGGAGGAGTCACCGGCCGGGGACACCAGCGGGGCGGACCAGGTGCCGGTGGCGCTGCTCGCCGCGGCCGGCGGTCCGGAACTGCTCGACGTGCTGCGGTCCCGCTACGAGCGCTGGCAGCGGCGGCTCGTCGAGGACGGCCTGGACCCGGCCGTGGCCACCCTCGTGCGGATGGCCGTGGACGGCTGGTGGTCGGCCCGCCTGCTCGACCTCAGCCCGCCGCACGACGGGCTGCACCGTGAGTTGCGCAAGCTGCTGGTCGACCTCGCCGGCGGCAGAAGCTAGGTCATCCGAAACGAGACGGGGGACGGACATGACGGCGTACCTGCTGGTGGGAGCGGCCATCGCGGCCGAGGTGACGGCGACACTGGCCCTGCGGGCCTCGCACGGACTGACCAGGCTCGCGCCCAGCGTGGTGGTCGCGATCGGCTACGTCGCCGCGTTCGTGCTGCTGGCCCAGGCGCTGAAGTCGTTGAACGTGGGCCCGGTGTACGCCGTCTGGTCCGGGCTCGGCACGGTCGGGGCGCTGGTCGGCGGCGCGGTCGTGTTCGGCGAGCCGGTCAAACCGGCCTCGCTGATCGGGGCCGTGCTGGTGGTCGGCGGGGTCGCGGTGATGTACCTCGGCGGCGGGCTGAGCCACGAGTGAGCTCCTGATTCGGGGCGCCGCCCGGCGCCCCGCCGCGGGGTGCGCCCCGCTACTCCCACTCCCAGCGGATGCCGACGTGGCCGGGCTGCTGGTCGGGGGCGAGCACGTGGGCGCTGGCCGAGGCACCGATCCACAGCTGCTCGCGGCGGCGGTCGACGTCCTCGCCCGGAGCGCGGTCGTAGCGCTCGCAGTGGACGGGCACGGCCGCCGGGTCGAAGTGCACCTGGAGCACGTACTCGCGCACCGGGATGGCGAACCGGCGGCTGTACTCCATGGTCGGGCCGCCGGGCGGGATCTCCACCTCGTACTCGAAGACCGTGCTGTCCCCGTGGCCGAGCGGGCGGTCCAGCATCAGCTCGCCGACCACCAGGCCGGCCTTCGGCCTGCGGCGGACCCGGCCGAGGCGGCCGTGCCGGACCGAGGTGATCTCGGGGCAGCCGGTGGCCTCCTCGTCGGCCTTGTGCACCACCAGGCAGCGGCCGACGCCGCCGACGGTGGCGCGGACCACCTGGCGCATCCGCAGCAGGTTGCCGCGGCGCTCGGCGTCGACGTAGTACGAGTCGTGGATGGAGAGCCGCTCCAGCTCGCCGACCGGCGGGGCGTCCAGCTCGGCGAAGACCTCGGCGATCTGCTGCTCGCCCGGCCAGACGTCCTCCAGCCGCAGGTGCGCGGTGTTGGCGGCGGCGGCCCAGCGGCCCCGCGGGCGCGGCGGGCCGAGCAGGGCGGAGAGGGTGGAGTGCGGCAGGCCGAGCAGTTCCTCCAGCAGGTGGACGGCGCGCAGCGAACTGGCCCGCTCGGGCTGGCTGCGGCCGCGCCGCCAGTAACTCAGCGTGGTCACGCTGACCCTGACCCCGCGTTGGGCGAGAGCGGCGCGGATCCGGTCGAGGCTCAGGCCGCTGGCCTCGATGGCCAGGTGCAGGGTGTCGGCGAAGCCCCCGGCGGGGGCGGGCCGGCCGGCGCCCGGGGCGGCGGCGGGTGTGGTGGCGGTCGCGGCGGTGGTGACGGTCGTGGCGGGGGGCACGGCGGCGGGTGCGGGCGCGCCGGGGCGCGGTCCGACCAGCCGGAGCCGGGCGTCCTGGGGGTGTTGTGAGCCCATGCGGTTACCTTCCCCAGCAAGCGGGTTCGGCGCGGTCGGTCCGGCGCCGGAGGGCGCCGTGAACGGCTTCACCGAGCTGTGGGGAACCCTATGCACGGTCGAGAGGCTACGTCATCAGTCGTGCGTATGACAGTGGTCACGAGGGGTGGGCCACAGGGTTATCGATCTTGAAACAGAACGGAAACACGCCGTCGGGGCGGTCCCGGTGCGGACCGCCCCGACGGCGTGGGGTCGCGGAGGTGATCAGGAGACGCTGAGCGCGGCGTCGTCGATCACGAAGCTGGTCTTGAGCGAGGCGTCCTCGGTGCCGGTGAACTTGACCGTCACCGTCTGGCCCGCGAAGGCCGACAGGTCGAAGGACTTCTGGACGAAGCCGGTGGCCGCGTTGGCGTTCGACAGGGTGGCCAGCGTGGTCGAGCCGGCCTGGACGGTCAGCTTGTCGTACGCGGTGGAGCCGGACTCGGCGGTGTCGACGTGCACCCAGAAGGAGAGCGTGGCCTTGCAGCCGGCCGGGATCGACACGGTCTGCGCCAGGGTGTCGGTGTGGGCGCTGCCGTAGCCGTCCAGCCAGGCCTTCCAGGAGCCGGCGTGCGCGGCCTCGCCGGAGGCGTTGTCGACGACGCCGGTGGACGCCGTCCACGGCGCGGCGGTGCCGGTCTCGAAGCCGCCGTTGCCGATCAGCTGGGCCGCGGTGCAGCCGCCGGTGGGCGGCGTGGTGGTGCCGCCGAGCAGCGCCGCGTCCAGGGCGTCGGCGATCGGGCTGCCCCAGCCGGTGACCTGGTCGTAGCCGGCCTTGGTGGAGAAGTCCTGGTTCTTGCCGGTGGTCACGTCGTGGAACGTGGTGCCGTAGCCGCTGCCGTTGGCGACGGCGTACAGCCGCGGGCTGGCCTCACCGAGGACGGGCTGCCCGGCGGCCTTGGCCTTCTGGTTGAACTGCGCCGCGTAGCCGGACCAGAGCGGGGCGGCCGCGCTGGTGCCGCCGTAGACCTGCCAGCCGCCGGCGGTGTAGATGGCGAAGCCGCTGGCCGGGTCGGCGTTGGAGGAGACGTCCGGGACGGTGCGCATGGTGCCGCTCACCCCGGTGCCGGTCTGCCAGCTCGGCTTGGCGAAGACGGTGGAGACGCCGCCGCCGGCGGTGCTCCAGGCGCTCTCGGAGGAGTAGGCGCTGCCGGAGACCTTCAGGTTGGTCCCGCCGACGCCGGTCTGGTGCGGGCTGGACGCGGGGAAGTCGACCGCCTTGACGGAGGAGCCGCTGGTGGAGCGGGTGCAGTCGCGCGAGCCGTCGTCGCCGGAGGCCGAGAAGATCGAGATGCCCTGGGCGGCGGCCTGCTTGAAGGAGTTGTCGACCGCCGTCATGGAGGAGGCGGTGGTGTCGGGCTCGCAGGAGCCCCAGGAGATGGAGATGACCGAGACCCGGTTGTCCGCGACGATCTTGGCGGCCATGTCGATCTCGCCCTGGTCGCTGTTGGGGGCCTCGTAGACCAGCTGGGTCGCCTTGGGGGCGACGCCGCGCACGATCTCGCTGTCCAGCTCGACCTCGCCCTGGCCCTCGCCGGGGGAGGAGTCGTAGTTGGCGCCGTCCACCGACACGGTGGAGACGGCCGGGCCGGTGAGCCCGTACTGGCTGTCGTACGTCTTCAGGTTGTTGGAGCTGTAGCCGTCGAACTCCCAGAGCGCGACGCTGACGCCGGTGCCGTCGGCGCCGGTCTTGTTCAGGTTGTACGCGCCGTCGTACTGGCTCGGGCCGAAGCCGCTGGGGGCGGCGGTGACCGCGTTCGGTGCGGCCGGCGTGGACGGCTTCACGTTGCGGGTGGTGCGAACGGTGTGGTTGTTCAGGCCGGATATGCCCTGCACCACGCCGGCGAGGTCGGCCGGCACGGAGGCCGCCGCGTCGTTGGCGAAGAAGGTGCGCTGCTGCTGCGGGTCCAGGTAGGCGCTCTCGTGGGTGCCGAAGGCCTTGGCGATCTGCTCGGCGGTGCCGTGCGCGTCGACCACCTGGCGGTTGTCGCTGACGGCGGAGACGGTCAGGCCCTGGGCCGTCAGGTAGCCGCGGACCTGGTCGACGGCGGCCTGGGTCGGGCCGAACCGGTCGGTGAACTGCTGCGGCGTCAGGTGGGTGCCGAACTCGGGGGCGCCGGGGGTGGCGATCGCGGCGAGGAAGCGGTCCAGCTCGGCGGTGTCGCGCAGCTTCAGGCTGACCGCGACGGAGAGCTGCTGCTCGGCGGGGACGTCGCCCTTCTTCTCGGAACGGGCCACCGCGGGGGTGACGGTGTTCGGCAGCGAGACGCGCGGCGCGGCGGCGTTGGGGGCCGGGGCGGCCTGCGCGGCGGTCACGCCGAGCGAGACCGCGGACAGCGGCAGGACGGCGAGTGCCGCGACGAGGGCGAGGGAGCGAGGGCGCACGGAATCCTCCTCTGGCCGGCATGTGGGGGCCGGCAGGGGCCAGGGCGTCTCTGGGGTGAAACGCTGGCTAGAACATGACAGAGCGGTTCCGGGAATTGGCTTATGGTCAAGCAATTCGTTGCTAAAGAACAGTCAACTGTGGAGAACGGAATGGAGGCGTCTTCATACAGTTAACGGCCGGAATTCACGCTCCGGACCGCCCCGATTCGGCGGCCGCGGGCGACGTAGAATCGGGTACCGGGCGAGACCGAGGGAGTATCCGATGACCGACCGGACGGCAGACCCGCGCGACCCCCGCCCGCTGACCGGCGAGCCGCTCGCGCTCGACCTGCTCAACACGCGGTGGGCGGGCAGCCCGGTGAACGACCTGCTGGACCGGCCGGACGGCTTCGGGGTCTGGCTCTCCTCCGCCGGGCTGGCGGACCGCTGCGAGGCCGACGACGCGGGGCTCGTGGCGCTGCGGCAGGCCCGGGAGGCGCTCGCCGCGGCGGTCCGGGACCTGGACGCCCGGGGTGAGGTGACGGCGCCCGCGGCGGCCGGTCTGAACGAGGTGCTGCGGCACGGGCGGCTGCGGCGCGAGCTCGGTCCGGCGGGGCCGGCGGCGCACGTCGAGGTGGACGGGCCGCAGTGGCTGGCGGCCTGGCTGGCGGTCGACGACTTCCTCGACCTGCTCGCCCGGGGCACCCTCCGGATCAAGAAATGTGCCCACGAGGCCTGCATTCTGCACTTCTTCGACACATCGCAGAACGGCCGCCGGCGGTGGTGCTCGATGGCGGTGTGCGGAAACCGCGCGAAAGCGGCCCGGCATTACGAGAAGGCGCGCGCCTAGGGCCGGCGGCGGGGGCGGTGAACCGCCCCCGCACGCGGTCCTCAGCTCTGGTCGGGGGCGCCGAGCCACTGGGCCAGCGCGGCGCGGACCTCGCCCTGGCCCGGGTCGACGGCGGCCCAGGCGGCGTAGCCGTCGGGGCGGACCAGCAGCACGGTGTCACGCAGCTTGCCGTGCGGGTCGGCCGGCGCGACGGCCTGCAGCCGGCCCGCCCACGGCTCGGCGGCGGGCAGCTGGTCATTGCTGACCAGCACGAACGTGCCCGCGCGCAGTGCCTCGTAGAGCCGCTCGGGCGCGGCCGGCCCGTCCTCTTGGGCCTCCTCCAGGGCCGTCAGCCGCAGGTCCGGCACGCGCCGGCCGGCCAGCGGGTGGGCGTCCTTCGGCGCCGCGTAGCGGATGCCGATCCCGGACACCGTCCGGGCGCCGCGCTCGGCGACCACGTCCAGGTGGTCGGCCAGCGTGGTGAGGGCGCCGCGCAGCACCCGGGTGGGAGCGGACTGGGCGAGGGCGAGCCGGATCAGCGCGCCGGAGGTGCGCAGCACCGACTTGCCGACCGGGTGCCGCTCGGTCTGGTAGGTGTCCAGCAGGGCGTCGGTGGCGTGGCCGCGGACGGCGGCGACGAGCTTCCAGGAGAGGTTGGCGGCGTCCTGGAGACCGGTGTTCATGCCCTGGCCGCCGGCCGGGGAGTGGCAGTGCGCCGCGTCGCCGGCCAGGAAGACCCGGCCGGAGCGGTAGTTCGGCACCTGCCGCTCGTCGCTGTGGAAGGTGGAGCTCCACCGGGCGTCGTGCAGCCCGTAGTCCTCGCCGAGGGCGGTGCGGGTCATCTCGGCGATCCGCTCCAGCGAGGGCGGGGCGCCGTCCGCGTGCTGCTCGGCGCGGTCCCAGGCGATGACCCGGTACCAGCCGTCGCCGAACGGCGCGAGGAAGGCGAAGCCGCCCTCGCCGGCGCCGACGGTCAGCAACTCGTCGGGCGCGCGGTCCAGCCGGACGTCGGCCAGGACGACGGAGTTGACCACCGACTCGCCGGGGAAGGGGATGCCGAGCAGGTCGCGGACGGTGGAGCGGACGCCGTCGGTGCCGACCACGTAGGCGGCCCGGTGGGTCTCGGTGGTGCCGTCCGCGGGCGCCTCCCCGCTGCGGGCGCGGGGGCGGGTCTCGACGGTGACGCCCTCGGCGTCCTGCCGCAGCCCGACCACCTCGGCGCCGCGCAGGAGGGTCGCGCCGGCCTTCAGCGCGCGTTCCTGGAGGAGGCGTTCGGTGTGGTACTGCGGGGTGATCAGGACGAACGGGAAGCGGCTCGGCAGGGCGGCGAGGTCGACCCGGAGCCGGTCGAAGAGCCGCAGCGAGCTGAGCGGGCGGCCGGTGGCGATCAGGTCGTCGGCCAGGCCCCGGGCGTCCAGCAGCTCCAGGCTGCGGGCGTGCACCGCGAAGGCCCGGGTGAGGTTGGACTCGGTGTCGCGCTTCTCCAGGACGGTGACCCGGATCCCGGCGGTGGCGAGGTCCCCGGCCAGCAGCAGGCCGGTCGGTCCGGCCCCGACGATCAGGACGTCGGTGACGGTCTGCTTCGCGGTCATGTGTCAGCTCCCGGTGCTCGGACGGAGGTTGGACGCCGGTCCGGGCGCCCTCCCGGCCTCCATCATCGCTGGCGCGGGCGGGGCTGTGAATTCCCGCGGGACGGAACCGGGCCCCGGCGTGGCACCGCCGGGGCCCGGAACCGGATCGGCTCAGCTGTGGCGGCGGATCTCCACGGTGCGGAACCGGTTGGCGACGAAGGCGCCGTCGCAGTAGGCGGCGTTGGCGGCCGGGTTGGCGCCGGTGCCGTGCAGGTCGGAGAAGGCGGCGGTCTGGTTGGCGTACACGCCGCCGGTGAGGTTGAGCGAGAGCGAGACGCCGGAGTCGAGCGCGGCCTCGACCAGCGCGGCCTCGACCTCGGGCGAGGTGGTGTAGCCGGAGGCGGTCATCGCGCCCTGGGTCCGGACGGTGTCGCGCAGCAGCTCGACCGCGGCGGCGGTGGACTCCACCGCGACGGCGAAGGAGACCGGGCCGAAGCACTCGTCGCGCAGGACCGCGCGGTCGTCCGGCTTGTCGGCGTCCAGCTTGACCAGCGCGGGGGTGCGGACGGTCGCGGCGGGAAACTCCGTGGAGGTCACCACCCGCGGGGCGAGGGCGAGTTCGCCGTACTCGCCGCCGGCCGCGGCGACCGAGCGCTGCAGCACACCGGGGTTGACCACGGCGCCGAGCACGGCCGTGGCGCGGGCGTCGTCGGAGAGCAGGCCCTCGATCGCGCCGGCGAGGTCGGTGACCACCTCGTCGTAGGACTTGGCGCCCTGGTCGGTGTCGATGCCGGTGCGCGGGATCAGCAGGTTCTGCGGGGTGGTGCACATCTGGCCGCTGTAGAGCGAGAGCGAGAAGGCCAGGTTGCCCAGCATGCCCCGGTAGTCGTCGGTGGAGTCGACGACCACGGTGTTCACGCCGGCCTTCTCGGTGTACACCTCGGCCTGGCGCGCGTTCTCCTCCAGCCAGTCGCCGAAGGCGGTCGAGCCGGTGTAGTCGATCAGCTTGACCTCGGGGCGGACGGCGAGCGTCTGGGCGACGGTGCCGCCCTCGTGCTCGGCGGCCAGGCAGACCAGGTTCGGGTCGAAGCCGGCCTCGGCGAGCACCTCGCGGGCGGTCCGCACGGTCAGCGCGAGCGGCAGCACGGCGCGCGGGTGCGGCTTGACCAGTACCGGGTTGCCGGTGGCCAGCGAGGCGAACAGACCGGGGTAGCCGTTCCAGGTGGGGAAGGTGTTGCAGCCGATCAGCAGCGCGAGGCCGCGCGGGACGACGGTGAACTCCTTGGTCATCACCAGCGGGTCGCGCTTGCCCTGCGGCTTGGTCCAGCCGGCGCTGGCGGGCAGCCGGGTCTGCTCGGCGTAGGCGTAGGTGACCGCCTCCAGACCGCGGTCCTGGGCGTGCGGGCCGCCGGCCTGGAAGGCCATGCCGTAGGCCTGGCCGGTGGTGTGCATCACCGCGTGCGCGAACTCGTGGGAGCGCGCGTTGATCCGGGCCAGGATCTCCAGGCAGACGGCGGCCCGGGTGAGCGGGGTCGCGGCGGCCCAGCCGGGCCGGGCCGCGAGCAGCGCGGCGATCAGCGTGTCCGCGTCGGCGTGCGGGTAGCCGATGCCCATCTCGACGCCGTACGGGGACGCCTCGCCGCCGATCAGGTCGCCGTCGGCCGGGTGGCCGTCGAGGGCGAACGGGAGGTTCAGCAGCGCCTCGAAGGCGGCCTTGCCGTCCGCGGCGCCGCTCTCGCCGTAGGCCTTCGGGAACTCGGGGTAGGGCGACCAGTAGTCGCGGGACGCGGCGGCGGCGAGCGCGGCGTCCAGGGTGGCCTGGTGGCGTTCGACCAGCTCGGCGACGAGGGGGTGGGTGACCGCTGCGGACATGGTGTGCGCTCCTCAGAGGGGAGGACGGGACACGTCACAGAGTAACCGAACGATCGGTCGGCTCAAGAGGGTGTGCGGATCGGATCCGGAGAACGCGCAGGGGCGCGTCCGCAGCGGACGCGCCCCCGGGGCGGAGCGGGGTACCGGTCTACGGGATGCCGAGCTCGAAGATGACGTACCCGGCGTACCAGCCGGAGGCGATCGCGCCGGTGCCGAGCACCGTCGCCAGCACCGGCCAGCTCAGCTTGCGCATGGCCACCGCCAGGGCGATCAGCAGCGGGAAGGCCGGGAGCAGGTAGCGCGAGGTGTTGCCGAAGATCCCCAGGCTGCCCAGCACCGAGACGATGGTGGCCAGCGTGTAGGCGGTCAGCACCAGCGGCGGACGCAGCCGGACCAGCAGCACGATCAGCACCGGCAGGGTCAGCACGATCAGGGTGGCCAGCAGGTCGGTCACCGGCCAGGCGAACGGGTAGTCCGAACGGCCCAGCAGGACGCCGCGGATCGCCTCGAAGGTGCCGTGGCCGAAGTCGAAGTAGTGCAGCCAGGCGTCGTGCTGGAGCTTGAAGTAGCCGCCCCACTCGCCCGTCCGCCAGCCCACCCAGCCGACGTAGCCGAGCAGGCCGAGCGGGGCCAGCAGCATCGCGGCCACCGGGCGGGCGACGCCGCTCCCCCGCCGGTACAGCTCGACCAGCGCGGCCAGGCCGACGGCGCCGATCAGGGCCGCCGAGGTCGGCCGGTTGAGGCCGGCGACCAGCGTGATCACACCGGCGGCGATCCACTGCCCGGTCATCACGCAGTAGCAGGCCCAGGCCGCCAGCGCGACGAACAGCGAGTCGGAGTAGAGCGCCCACTCGGCGCCGGAGCCCGGGGCGATCGCCCAGAGCCCGGCCGCGATCACGCCCGCGCGCGGGCCGGCCAGCTGGTCCACCACCGCGTAGATCCCGGCCGCGGCGAACAGCGAGGCCACCACCGAGACCAGCATCCCGGCGCCGTACAGGCCGAGCCCGGTGCCGTCCGAGACCAGCCGCATCAGCCCCGGGTAGAGCGGGAAGAAGGCGGCCGAGTTCTGCTCGACGGTGAAGCCGGGGAGGCCGCCCGGGACGGGGACCAGCGCGGGGTGGTAGCCGAACTGGGCGATCTGCTGGTACCACCAGCCGTCCCAGCTGGCCAGCACGTCCCAGGGGTTCGCGCCGCCGCCGAACCGCGGGTGCTTCTTGACGTAGTCGCCCGAGAAGGAGAGCAGCTTCATGAAGACGGTGAAGCCGATCAGCTTGAGCACCGCGTAGCACCACACGGCCGGCCCGAAGCGCAGGACCAGGGCGCGGCCGCGCTCGCGCCAGTCGGCCCGCGCCGCGTCCCCCGGCTCCTCGCTGCGCTGCTCGGGCACGTCGGAGGCGACTGCCGGTATTGCGCTCATGAGACTGGACCCCACCCTGCTGGCCGTGGACGCTGGTCCGCAGATTCTAGGCCGTCGGCCGCGCCGCTGGTGCGGACCAATGGACCCGGGCGCATCGGGCGCAGCGGGGCCGGGGATACTCGGAGGATGGCCGATCACACCACGCGTACCGCCTACACCGTGGAGTCGCTGCTCGCGGTGACCGTCGACGTCTTCAACGAGCGCGGCTACGACGGCACCTCGATGGAGGACCTCTCCCGGGCGGCCGGGATCTCCAAGTCCTCGATCTACCACCACGTCCGCGGCAAGGAGGAGCTGCTCCGGCTGGCCGTCGGGCGGGCCCTGGACGGGCTCTTCGGCATCCTCGCCGAACCGGGCGCGGTCGAGGGCCCCGCGGTGGAGCGGCTGGAGCACGTGGTGCGGCGCACCGCGGAGGTGCTGCTCACCGAGCTGCCGTACGTCACCCTGCTGCTGCGGGTGCGGGGCAACACCGTGACCGAGCAGTGGGCGCTGGAGCGCCGCCGGGACTTCGACCACCAGGTGGCCGAGCTGCTGAGGGCCGCCGTCGCGGACGGCTCGCTGCGGGCGGACGTCGAGCCGCGGCTGGCCACCCGGCTGCTCTTCGGCATGATCAACTCGATCGTGGAGTGGTACCGGCCCGGCGTGAAGGCGGCCGACGGCGTCGCGGACGCGGTGGTCCACCTGGCCTTCGACGGCCTCCGCGCCCGGTAGCACCGGGAGGGGCCGGGGCCGGAAGGTCCGCGCCAAAGGGCCACCCACCCGTCCCGAAAGGGCACCCGGCTCGGGCCCTCATCGGGCCCGGGGGCGCCCGCCGGTCCCCCAACGGTCACCCCGCCCCGGCACTGCCCGGGTCCAGGGGGCGCTCCGCCGGGCTCCCAACGGGCGCCCCGCCCCGGCACTACCCGGCCCAGGGGGCGCTCCGCCGGGCTCCCAACGGCCACCCCGCCCCAGTGCGCCCCGAGCCGAAGGGGCGCGCCGGTGCCGAAAGGGAGAAGCGAGGACGCCCCGAGGAACGAGGGGCGTTGGAGCGCCGACCGTCGGCGCCGGGTCGAAGCGCCCCGGAGGCGAGCGGGCGAGGACACTGAGCGCCGACCGTCGGCGCCGGGTCGAGCGCCCCGGAGGCGAGCGGGCGCCCAATCAAAGCGGCGGCACCTGGTCGGTCTCCTCGAAGACCAGCATGGTGCGGGTGCCGAGCACCTGGGGGATGGACTGGATGCTGCCCAGCACCAGTTCGCGCAGCGCGTGGTTGTCGGCGGTGTGCACCAGCAGCAGCACGTCGAAGTCTCCGCCCACCAGCGCGATGTGCGCGACGCCGGGCAGCTCCAGCAGCTGCTCGCGGACCGTCCGCCAGGAGTTCTGCACGATCTTCAGGGTGACGTAGGCGGATGCGCCCTGACCTGCCTTTTCGTGGTCCACGCGGGCGGTGAAGCCGCGAATGACGCCGTCCTCGACCATCCTGGATATCCGGGCGTACGCATTCGCCCGGGACACGTGCACCCGCTCGGCCACCGAGCGGATCGAGGCGCGACCGTCCTGCTGCAGCAGCCGCAGGATCGCCCGGTCGACACGGTCGAGTCTGGACGTCTGTTCAGCCGACATGACCCCCACCCCCACGGATTGGACGCACTGCCACCAGTCGACCGCCACCCGGGCCGATTGTCCACCACCTTGTCACGCTTCTGGTCAAGATGAACAGACGACCGAACAATCGGTAGGGAGCCCCCGCTACCCCTGGAGGTGCCCGAGATGACCGTTCTCGATCACAGACACCACACGGCGGTGCCCGGTTGGCTGCCCGGGGCGACCGCCCCGCGCAGCGACCCGGCCCCGCTGCTTCCGGACGCCTCACCGGTCCGCGTGCTCGGCACCCCCGAGCTGGAGAAGTACGACCCCGCGCTGCTGCGCGAGCTGTACCGCCGCCTGGTGGTCGGCCGCCGCTACAACCAGCAGGCCACCACCCTCACCAAGCAGGGCCGGCTGGCCGTCTACCCGGCGTCCACCGGCCAGGAGGCCTGCCAGGTGGCCGCCGCGCTGGCGCTCGGCGAGCAGGACTGGCTCTTCCCGAGCTACCGCGACACCCTCGCGGTGGTCTCCCGCGGCGTCGACCCGCTGGAGGCGCTGACCCTGCTGCGCGGCAACGCCCACACCGGCTACGACCCGCTGGCCACCCGGACGGCGCCGCTCTGCACCCCGCTGGCCACCCAGGCCCCGCACGCCGTCGGCCTCGCGCACGCCGCCCGGCTGGGCGGCGACCCGGTGGTCGCGCTGGCGCTGCTCGGCGACGGCGGTACCAGCGAGGGCGACTTCCACGAGGCGCTGAACTTCGCCGCGGTGCTGAACGCCCCGGTGGTCTTCCTGGTCCAGAACAACGGGTACGCGATCTCCGTCCCGCTCACCGCGCAGTCCGCCGCACCGACGCTCGCCCACAAGGCGGTCGGCTACGGGATACCGGGCCGGCTGGTGGACGGCAACGACGCGCCCGCCGTGCACAGCGTGCTGACCGAGGCGGTCGAGCGGGCCCGGACCGGTGGCGGCCCGACCCTGGTCGAGGCGCTCACCTACCGCGTCGAGGCGCACACCAACGCCGACGACGCCACCCGCTACCGGGACGACACCGAGGTGGCGGCCTGGCGGGAGCACGACCCGGTCCTGCTGATGGAGCGGCACCTGCGCCGGATCGGCCTGCTGGACGACGCCCTGGTGCAGGAGTCGGCGGACGAGGCGGAGGCTCTGGCGGCCCGGATGCGGGCCGAGTTCCACGCCGACGCCGAGCTGGACCCGATGGCGCTGTTCGCCCATGTGTACGCCGAGCCGACCCCGCAACTGCGGGAGCAGGCAGCCCAGTTGTCCGCCGAGCTGGCCGCCGAGGCCGAGGTGCAGCACCCATGAGCAACACCGCCCAACCGTCGCCCGCCGCCACCCTCGGCCGGCCCGCCGCGCGACCCGCCCCGGCCGGTCCGCGCACCGCCACCATGGCGCAGGCGCTCAACTCCGCGCTGCGGGACGCCCTGCGCGCGGACCCGGCCGTGCACGTGCTCGGCGAGGACGTCGGCGCGCTCGGCGGCGTCTTCCGGATCACCGACGGCCTGACCGCCGAGTTCGGCGCCGACCGCTGCCTGGACACCCCGCTGGCCGAGGCCGGCATCCTCGGCACCGCGATCGGCATGGCGATGTACGGGCTGCGCCCGGTGGTCGAGATGCAGTTCGACGCCTTCGCGTACCCGGCGCTGGAGCAGCTGTTCTCGCACGTCGCCAAGATGCGCAACCGCACGGCCGGGCGGCTGCCGCTGCCGATCACCGTGCGCATCCCGTACGGCGGCGGCATCGGCGGGGTCGAGCACCACAGCGACGCCTCCGAGGCCTACTACACCAGCACCCCCGGGCTGCACGTGGTCACCCCGGCGACGGTGGCGGACGCCTACGGGCTGCTGCGGGCCTCGATCGCCTCGGACGACCCGGTGGTCTTCCTGGAGCCCAAGCGGCTCTACTGGGGCAAGGCGGAGTTCGACCCGGCGGCGCCGGTCGAGCCGATCGGACGGGCCGTCCTGCGGCGGACCGGGACGTCGGCGGTGCTGATCACCTACGGCCCCTCGCTGCCGGTCTGCCTGGAGGCGGCCGAGGCGGCCAAGGCCGAGGGCTGGGACCTCGCGGTGCTCGATCTGCGCACCCTGGTCCCGTTCGACGACGAGACGGTCTGCCGGGTGGTGCGCTCGCTCGGCCGGGCCGTGGTGGTGCACGAGGCGACCGGCTTCGGCGGCACCGGTGCGGAGATCGCCGCCCGGGTGACCGAGCGCTGCTTCCACCACCTGGCGGCCCCGGTGCTGCGGGTCACCGGCTTCGACATCCCGTACCCGCCGCCGATGCTGGAGCACCACCACCTCCCCGGGGTGGACCGGATCCTGGACGCGGTCGCCCGGCTGCAGTGGGAGGCCTGAGGATGATGCCGGTCGTACGCGAGTTCACGCTGCCCGACCTCGGTGAGGGGCTCACCGGGGCGGAGGTGGTGCGCTGGATGGTCGAGGTCGGTGAGGTGATCGCCGTGGACCAGCCGGTGGTGGAGGTGGAGACCGCCAAGGCGGTGGTCGAGGTGCCCTGCCCGTACGGCGGGGTGGTCACCGCCCGGTACGGCGAGCCGGGTGAGGAGGTGGCGGTCGGCGCACCGCTGGTGACGGTCGCGGTGTCGCCCGCCGCGGGCGCGCCGTCCCCGTCCGCCGAGGTGGAGCGTCCGCTGGTCGGGTACGGGGTCGCGGAGCCGGACAAGGGCGGCCGGCGCCGCCGGGTCGGGGCTCCGGCCACCGCTCCGGCGCCTGTTCCGGCGGCCGTCGCCGCGCCGGTGGCCGTGGTGGCGCCCGCCGCTCCGCCAGCCGTGGCCGTGGCCGTCGCGCCGGTGGTGGTGCCGGTGATCTCGCCGCTGGTCCGGCGGTCGGCCCGGGAGCACGGGATCGATCTGGCGGCACTGACGGGCAGCGGGCCGGACGGTCTGATCATGCGCGCGGACGTCGAACGGGCGATCGCGGCGCTGGCCCCCGGCGGTGCGCCGGCGGCGGTGCCGGTGTCCAACGGGGCGAGCGCGCCGGCCGGGGCCGAGGTGGTGCCGCTGCGCGGTCTGCGCAGGGCGGTGGCCGAGAAGCTCACCCGCAGTCACCGGGAGATCCCGGCGGCGACCTGCTGGGTCGACGCGGATGCCACCGAACTGATGGTGCTGCGAAGGCAGTTGAATGCCACCGCCGGGCCGAAGGTGAGCGTGCTGGCGCTGCTCGCCCGGATCTGCACGGTGGCGCTGGCCCGCTTCCCCGAGCTCAACTCCAGTGTCACCGAGGACGGTTCGGGCATCCTCCGGCACTCCGCGGTGCACCTGGGCTTCGCCGCCCAGGGCGAGCGGGGCCTGGTCGTTCCGGTGGTGCGCGACGCCCAGCGGCTGAGCACCGAGCAACTCGGCGCCGAACTGGCGCGGTTGACCGAGTCGGCCCGGACCGGGGCGCTCACCCCGGCCGAGCTCACGGGTGGGACCTTCACCCTGAATAACTACGGGGTGTTCGGGGTGGACGGCTCCACCCCGATCCTCAACCACCCCGAGGCGGCGATGCTCGGGGTGGGCCGGATCGTCGCCAAACCCTGGGTTCACCAGGGCGAGTTGGCGGTGCGCGAGGTGACCCAGCTGTCGTTCACCTTCGACCACCGGGTCTGCGACGGCGGTACCGCGGGCGGGTTCCTGCGGTTCGTCGCGGACTGCGTCGAGCAACCGGGCATGCTGCTGCGGCAGTTGTGACCGGCGTCCGGGCGGTCGCCTTGGGTGGCTGCCCGGACACCCAGGGCGACCGCAGATCGAGCGAGAGTAGCGCGTACGGGGGGCGGGTGTCCGGCCTTCGCGCGATTTGTCGGATGAGCACTTCGGGCGTGCCACGCTGCCTAGGCGTCAGCAGGAACAAGCCAGGTGGTGGCACAGGCCGGCCGGAGGCGAAACGATTCTCTTGGGTACTCGAAACGTTGCGGTGAAGTCACGCAGAACTCTCCTGGTCCGCACCGGACACGGCTCGGCGGCAGCCGCGGCCGTCCCGGGGATGCCGGACTCCGGCCCGGAGCCGGCCCCGGACACCGTGCCGACCGCGGCGGCGGCCGTCCCGCCGATGCCGCTGGACCCGCCGGACCTCCCGCCGGTCTCCGCCGCCCCGGTGCCGGTGGCTCCGCTCGTCCCGGCCCCCGCCGCGGCGCTGCGGGTGGCGATCCCCGACCCGCCGGCCCGGCCGCCCGCGATCCCGGCGCCGTCGACGCCCGCCGGGCCGCCGGTGCCCGCGATCGAGCCGCTGTTCACCCGGGCCCCCGGCCTCAACTGGACCGCCGTGGGCGGCGATCCCGCCCGGCCGCCGGTCGCCGCCGTGGCCGGCGGGGCGACCGCAACCGAGCCGGTGCCCGCCGCCGTGTCCGGCCCCGGGGCCGCCGCCGCGCAGCAGCCGCCCACCGCCCGGGACATCGAGCTGATCCGGGCCAGCCTGGCCGTGGTCGAGCCGGTCGCGGACCGGGCCACCGCGCACTTCTACGCGCTGATCTTCCTGCACCACCCCGAGGTCCGTGCGCTCTTCCCGGCCGCCATGGACGTCCAGCGCGACCGGCTCTTCCGCGCGCTGCTGATGGCCGCCCGCAGCGCCGGCGACCCGGAGGGCCTGCGCGGCTACCTGAGCGCCCTGGGGCGCGGCCACCGCCGGTACGGCACCCTGACCGGTCACTACGGACCGGTGGGGGAGTGCCTGGTGGCGGCGCTGGCCCGGTACTCGGGCAGCCGCTGGGACGCCGAGACCGAGCTGGCCTGGCGGCGGGTCTACCGGCTGGTCTCCTCGATCATGATCGAGGCCGCCGAGGATGACGCCCGTACCTCGCCGCCCTGGTGGCAGGCCGAGGTGGTCGGGCACGAGCTGCGCACCCCGGACGTCGCGGTGCTCACCCTCCGCCCCGACCAGGCCTATCCGTACCGGGCCGGGCAGTACACCAGTCTGGAGACGCCCTGGTGGCCGCGGGTCTGGCGGTACTTCTCGTTCGCCTCCGCGCCCCGGCCGGACGGTCTGCTGACCCTCCACGTCAAGGCCGTCCAGGCGGGCTGGGTGAGCAACGCGCTGGTGCACCGGGCCGCACCGGGCTCGGTGCTGCGGCTGGGCCCGGCGGCGGGCACGATGACCGTCGACCACACGTCCGGGGCGGACCTGCTCTGCCTCGGCGGCGGCACCGGGATCGCCCCGATCAAGGCGCTGGTGGAGGAGGTGGCCGAGTACGGCGCGGCGGGCCGCGCGGTGGACGTCTTCTACGGGGCCCGGCGGGCCGCCGAACTCTACGAGCTGGCGGCGCTGCGCGCGCTGGCCGAGCGCCACCGCTGGCTGTCGGTGCACCCGGTGCTGTCCGGGCCGGGGCCGCAGGCCGGTGGTCCGGTGCCGGGCGGCGGAATGCTCACCGGTGAACTGCCCGAGGTGGTCGGCCGGTTCGGACCGTGGGCGGACCGGGAGGCCTTTCTGGGCGGGCCGGCCGCGATGGTGCGGCGCGGCGCCGGGGTGCTGCTGCGGGCCGGGGTGGCGCCCGAGCGGATCCGGCACGACCTGGTCGGCGATCTGGCGGCGGGCTGAGCCGGGAGCCGGACCGCCCGGCTCCTCCCCTGGGCCCCGGGCCCGTCAGTCGAAGTCGGGGGCGAGCAGGGCCCGGACGCCCTCGATGTTGGCCGCCAGGTACGCCCGCAGGCTGGGCGGGACGACGTTGACCGAGGTGACGCCCTCCCGGGTGAAGGGCACCCGGACCACCTCGTACTCGCCGTTGGGCTCGTCCACCTCCGGCCCGTGCCGGCGGTCGAGGTCCATCGAGGCGAGCCGGCAGACGAAGAAGTGCTGGACCTTGACCCCGTGCGGGTGGAGCAGCGTGCCGTCGTCGTGGTGGGTGTGGCTGATGGTGTCGACGAAGGCGGGGACGAGGTCCAGGACCTTGCCGCCGAGCTCCTCGTCCACCTCGCGGTGCAGGGCGTCGGTGACCGTGCGGTCCTCGCTCTCGACCCCGCCGCCGGGGGTGATCCAGTACGGGTGCGGGGAGCCGGGCCTGGTGCGTTTGATCAGCACGATCGAGGCCGGTCCATGGGGATCGGCCGGGTCCAGCTCCAGCAGGATCGCCCGCGCGGTGCGTTTGACGACGGGTCGGGGCGGGGTGCGCATGGCCACCTCCGGGGCTGGAGCGTTGTGCGGGAGTCTCCCGCACGCCGACCGGCCCGAAACTCGGACCTGCTCGGGTGCGTCCGTTCGGGGCGTGTTCACAGTGCCGATGGATCTTGGATAGCCAAGGTGAATGTTCACCTGATCTTCAAAATATCGAACTGATCTCCACCGTCGCCTTCAATCCAAAGGAATTTGTCGATCGAACGGTCGGAGAGTGATTGCGGCCGCGCCCGGCCTGTGCTGCGATGAGCGACCAGCCACCCGGCCGGGCAGAACGAGAGGTACTGGCGCCATGCAGCACAGCACAGTCCAGGGTCACCTGGTGATGAGCCTCGTGGTCTCCACCGAGCTCTCCTTCCGCCTCGTGGCCGAGCTGGAGTACGACCCCGCCGACCCGTTCGCGGTCCGCCTCACCTTCCACCTGCCCGGCGACGCCCCGGTCACCTGGGTCTTCGCCCGGGAGCTGCTGTTCGACGGGGTCGACCGGCCGACGGGCGAGGGCGACGTGCACGTCCACCCGGCCGGCGAGGAGCTCTCGGAGGTCTGCGTCGTGCTGCGCTCCCCCGAAGGACATGCCCGGTTGCGCGCCTGCGCGGCGCCGCTGACCGCCTTCCTCGCGCGGACCGACCGGCTGGTGCCGAGGGGCCGGGAGCTGACCGGCGGGGAGATCGACGCGCAGCTCGCCGACATCCTCGGAGGCTGCGAGCGGTGACCGGTCGCCCGCCGGCGACGGTGGGACGAAGGGGCCCGCCCCGGTGCGGAACCGGGTGCGGGCCCCTTTCGCGTGCCCGGGCGCGCGGACCGCGGCGCGTCGCTCAGTCGTCGTCGCCGAGCGCCAGGTTGAGGCCCCAGGAGACCAGGCTGATGATGAGCGCGCCGAACAGCGCCGCCCAGAAGCCGTCGACGTGGAAGTCCAGGTCGAGCTTGTCCGAGGCCCAGGAGGTCAACCAGAGCATCAGGGCGTTGATGACGAAGGTGATCAGGCCCAGGGTGAGGATGAACAGCGGCAGCGAGAACAGCTTGACCACGGGCTTGATCAGCCAGTTGACCACGCCGAAGATCAGTGCGACGGCGATCACCGTCAGGGTCTTGCTCTGCCAGTCGTCGCCGGTCAGCGTGATCCCGGAGACGATCCAGGCGGCCACCCAGATGGCGGCCGCGTTGATAAGTGTCTTGATGACGAAACCCTTCATGGGGCCAGCGTCCCAGGCCGGTCGGGGCGGGGGAAGCGCCCGACCGGCATGTTTGGTGTTGAATGCCCCCTGGACCCGGGCCAAGGACGAGGAGGGGCACCCCCGATGAAGCTGTTCCGGCTGGACGAACTCGACGCCGAGCGCGCCGCCAACGACGGTGCCTATCTGCGCTTCCTGCGCGAGCCGCGGATGTCCGCCGGGCTCTACGCGCTCTCCCCCGGCGCCACCGACCCGCAGACCGCGCACGCCCAGGACGAGATCTACCAGGTGGTCAGCGGCCGGGCCGAGTTGACCGTCGGGAACGAGACCACCACGGTGGCCCGCGGCACCGTGGTCTACGTCCCGGCGGGAGTGCCGCACCGGTTCCACCACGTCACCGAGGAGTTGCGGGTCCTGGTGGTGTTCTCCCCGCCGGAGGACTGACGGCCGGGGCCCGGGGCGGTCCGGCTAGGGTCGGGGCATGAGCCTGAGCCTGACGGAAGAACTCTGGGCGGCGATCGAGCCGATCTACGCCGAGATCCTCGACCACCCCTTCATCGGCGGCCTCACCGACGGCACCCTGCCGCGCGAGGCATTCCGCCACTTCGTCGTCCAGGACTCGCACTACCTGCGCGACTACGCCCGCGCGCTCGCCGTCTGCGCCGCCAAGGCGCCCGGCGAGGAGGACGTGCGGGCCTTCGCGGACGACGCGGTCGGCGCGCTGGCGGCCGAGCAGGGCATGCACGCGGAGTTCATGACGGCCTTCGGCGCCGACGCCGAACAGGCCGCCGCCGAGCCGGTGCTGCCCACCACCCGGGCCTACACCAGCTACCTGCTGGCCACGGTGTACGGCGGCTCCTTCGCGGAGGCGGTCGGCGCCGTGCTGCCCTGCTACTGGATCTACGCCCGGGTCGGCGACCGGCTGCTGGCCGAGGGCTCCCCCGACCCGCTGTACGCCAAGTGGATCGCCACCTACGGCGACGAGGCCTTCCAGTCCGTGGTGCGCCGCGTCCTCGCGCTGGCCGACCGGCTCGGCGAGGAGATCTCCCCGGCCGAACGCCGCCGGGTGGTGGAGCACTTCACCACCACCTCGCGGTACGAGTGGATGTTCTGGGACGCCGCCTGGCGCGGCGAGACCTGGCCGGTCTGACACCCTCCGGGCCGGCGTCCGGGCCGTTCCCCCGAGCCTTTCCGGGTGCCCTTTCGGGCGCCCTCCCCCGGGTCTCCCCGGGGGCCGGAGTAGGGGTGATCTCCGGGTTCTCTCCGGGCCATCGGCCCTCGTTCCGACCCGTGCGTCACCGTACGATCGAAGTATCGAAGCAAGCGGGATGCGGCACCGGACGGCAGCCGGCCCGAGGGGAGAGAAGGAACGGACATGGCTGAGTTCTGGAAGTCGCTGCCCTCGTGGGTGCGCAACATCGTCGTTCCGGTGCTGGTGCTGATCCTGGCCTGGAACATCATCGGATTCGTCTTCGGCGTGGTGGGCGCGCTGCTGAGCCTGGTCATCAAGCTGCTGGTGGTGGTGGGGATCGCGGCCGCCGTGGTGATCCTGGTGAAGAAGGCCGCCAGGAGCTGAGCCGCCGGTCCCGGACGCCCGTACCCCCTCGGGGGTGCGGGCGTCAGTCGTCGGCGGACGCGCCCCGGGCGCCGGCGGTGGCCCGGTCGAGCAGCAGGACCGTGTCGAGGTCCCAGAGCGGCCGCCAGTGCTGGGTCCGGGACCGGCCGAGGTCGAGGGTGACGCCGGTGGCGAGCTGGTCGACCGCGTACGGGGTCAGCCCGGGGACGCGGCCGGTCCGGGCGGCCAGCCGGGCGAGCGGCGCCGGCACGTGGCCGATCCGGGCCCGCACGCCGTGCGCGGCGAGCACCCGGCGGACGGCGTCGTCGCGCCGGTAGTGCCGGTCGTCGGCGATGTTGTACGCGCCGGGCGTCCAGGCGCGGCCGCCGGTCAGGCCCAGGGCGGCCAGGCAGGCGTCGGCGAGGTTCTGCACGGCGGTCAGGCTGATCCGGACGTCGCCGCCGGGGAGCAGCAGCAGTCCGCGCCGCACCCGTGCCAGCAGTTGGGGCGCGAGGTGCGGATCGCCCGGCCCGTAGACGGCGCGTGGGCGAAGGACGACGGCGCCCGCCTCCAGCGCGAGCCGTTCGGCGGCCGCCTTGGTGCGCCCGTAGGCGTTGAGGTGGCCGCCCTCGGTGGAGTGGTGCTCCATGATCCAGGAGCGGCCGATCCGGGGGTCGTAGACGCTGGCGCTGCTCACCTGGACCACCGGACGGCCGGCGGCGGCGCGCAGCAGCCGTGCGGTACCGGTGACGTTCACGGCGTACTGCCCGGCCTCGCCGGCGGAGCCCCGGGGGAGGTCGGCGACGGCCGCGGCGCAGTGCACCACCAGGTCGGCGCCGGCCAGGTCGGGGTCGCCGGTGGTGGCGTCCCAGTGGACGTGGCGGCCGACCGGGCCGGGGGACCGGCCGTAGCAGAGCACGTCGAGGCCCAGCGCGGCGGCGGCGAGGGCGACGTGCGAGCCGCAGAAGCCGCCGGCGCCGGTGACGGCTATCCGCATCGGGACTCCTCAGGCCGCTCGGGTGTCGTGGGACGGGCCGCCCCGGGCTCCGGTGCGCGCCGGACGGTGAGCTCCGCGTAGCCCGGGAGCGCGGACCGCCGGTCGACCCGGGCCCGGACGACCACCGGGCGGTGCGGGGCCAGCGCGAGCAGCACGTCCGTGAGCAGGGCCCGGGCGAGGCCGGCGCCCGGGCAGGCGTGCGGGCCGGCGCCGAAGACGGCCTGGGTGGCGGCCGGGCCGGGGGCCGGTCCGGTCCGGTGGGCCCCGGCGGCGTGCCGGGCGACCAGGACCAGGCGGTCGCCGGCCCGGAGGGGGCAGCCGGCCAGCGTGGCGTCGGCGGCGGTGACCCGGGGGAGCAGTGGCGAGGGCGCGGTCAGCCGGAGGAGTTCGGCGGCCAGGCCGGGGGCCGTCCCGGCGTCCACCCCGGTCCAGAGGCCGGCGTCGGCGCACCAGGCGGCGGCCCGGGGCAGGGCGGCGACGGTGGTGGTGACGGCGGCGACGGTGAGCATCGCGTCGAGCGGGTCCGGGAGCAGCGCGGTGAGGTCGGCCGCCCTGGCGGCGGCGGTGGCTCCGGCCCTCCGGTGGCCGGGCAGCCGAGGGCCGGGCAGGTGGTCCCGGGCGGTGGCCGCGGCGGCGGCGGCGCAGGCCTGGGCGAGGGTGCGCGGGTCGGCGCCGGAGCCGGTCAGCGCGGCCGCCGTCACTCCGGCCAACTCCTCTGCCAGGGTGACGAGTTCGAGTGAACCGGTGGCCAGTTCGGGGACGCGTTCGGCGAGCACGGCCTGCCAGTGCGGGCGGATCCGGTCGAGTGCTCCGGTGCCGAGGTCGGCCGCCACCGCCCGCCGCGCGGCGCGGTGCCGGGCGCCCTCCTGGTCGAACAGCAGCCCCCCGCCGCTGAGTCGGGCGGCGGCCCCGCCGGTGGTGCCGGCCGCCGTGCGGTCGAGCGGGACGCGGGTGAGCGCCTCGCGGTAGGCCTCGGTGCCGTGGACCAGGACGGTTCGGCCGAGCCGGACGACCGGGCGGCGGCGGGTGAGGCAGAGCAGCGCGAACAGCACGGGGTGGCTGCGCAGGTAGACCCGGCGGTCGCGGCGGCGCGCGGCCCGGTCGGCGGCGGCGGGTGCGTGGGCGGCGGGTGCGTGGGCGGACGTGGGGCCGGGCGTCGGGGTGGGTGCGCGGGCGGGCGCGGGGGCGGGTGCGCGGCCGGTGCCGCGGTCGGTGGTCATGCGGACAGCTCCCGGGCGCAGTGGGCGGCGGCCGCCGCCCGGTCGGGCTTGCGGGAGCGCCCGGCCAGCGGGACCTCCCCGAACAGCACGGCGTCCGGCCGGGCGCCGCCCATCCGGTCGAGCGGGTCCCTCAGGGCGGCGCGCAGCCGCCGCGGATCGGCGCCGGGACGCGGCTGGACGAGGGCCACCAGCCGTTCGTCGCCCGGCGCGCCGGCGGCCGGGACCCCGACCAGGACGGCGAGTTCGACGTCCGGAAGGTGCAGCGCGGGCTCGTACAGGCCCGGGTAGATGTTCTCGGCCCGGCGCAGCACCATGTCCTTCAGCCGCCCGGCGAGCACGATCCGGCCGTCCGGGGCGAGGGTGGCCCGGTCGCCGGTGCGGACCCAGGGGTCGGGTTCCTCGCCGAGGTAGCGGTGCCGGGCGCCCGGGCCGGTGAGCAGGAGCTCGCCCTCCGGGGTGAGGCCGGTGCGCACCCCGGGCAGCGGTGCGCCGACCAGGTCCCCGGGCCCGGTGTGGGCGCTCTTCCCGGCCTCCTCGACGGCGGCGGCCGGGAACAGCTCGGTGAGCGCGTACACGCCCCAGGCCTGGTCGGCGCCGGCCTGCTTGACCCGGCGCAGCAGGGCGGCGTCGGCGGGCGCGGAGCCGGTCCAGACCCGGCCGTGGAAGCGGGCCCCGGCGCCGAGCGCGGCGCGCAGGGCGGGCGGGGTGAGGTAGGTGTGGGCCGGTGCCAGCCGGGCGAGTTGGCCGGCCAGCGCCCGCGGGCGCCGGGCCGGCAGGGCGACGGCGGCGCCGGCCGCCAGCGCGGGCACCAGGACGAAGAAGGTGCCGCCGAGCACGGTGCTGCCCGGGCGGGGGTCGACCAGGTCGGTGACGGTGCGCAGACCGGCCGCCAGGCCCTCGCGGGTGTGCACGACGGCGCGCGGGCGGGCGGTGGTGCCGGAGGTGAAGACGATCACCGCGTCGGTGTCCGCGCCGCCGTCGCGGGGCGCGGGCGCGGCGCCGCCGGTGACCGCGAGCCGGGGGGCGCAGCCGGGCAGCCGGCGGCCCAGGGTGGCGACCGGGCCGAGCGCCGACAGCCGGGGCAGTGCGAGGTCGGCGCGGCGGGCCAGCGGTCCGGCCCAGCCCGCCACCGCCTGGGCGGCGGCGTCGGCGAGCACGAGGTCCGGCCGGGCCAGGGCGAGCCGGGCGGCCAGCACGTCCGGCCCGGCGGTCGGGTCGAGGACGGCGGCGCGCAGGCCGAGCCGGTGGGCGGCGAGCAGGACGGCGAGCGCCCGGGGGCCGGGGCGGACGGCGACGCCGAGGGTGGCGCCGGGGCCGAGGCCGCGGGCGTGCAGGGCGGCGGCGTAGCGGTCGGCCAGGTCGGCGAGTTCGCCGCGGCGGATCAGGACCCTGGTGCCGCCGGTGCGGCCGCGGCCCAGGACGGCGGGACGGTCGGGGTGGACGGTGCGCAGGGCGTGGGCGAGCCGGTCGAGCACGGGGCCCTCCTCGACGGGGTTGCGGTGGTCGGTTCTCCGGGCGCTCGGTTCTCCGGGCGCTCCGTTCCGGGGGTGCGCGGTCAGCGGGTGCGCGGTTCTCCGGGCGTGCGGCCGGTTCAGCGGACGTCGACCGAGCGCCGGCCGGCGCCGCGCTCCAGGTACCAGCGGGCGGTGCCGACCACGCCGTAGGCGCGGATCCGCCGGGTGGAGTTCTGCACCACCATGTCGCGGCGGTGGACGATCGCGGTGGTGTGGCGGCGCACCCGGTTGATGAACATCCGGTCGGTGGGCGACGGCCGGCGCGGCATCCCGCCGACGGCCCGGTACAGCTCCGCGGTGATCGCCATGTTGTTGCCGGCGTGCATCCGGTACGGCGTGAGGAAGCCGTGCCGGCGGCGGTGCGCGGGCCGGATCCGGCCGAAGAGGGCGCCGAGCGCGACCAGCACCAGGAACACCGCGCGCCCGGCCGGCCCGTGCTCGTCCCGGCGGGCGGTCACCCGGCCGCAGACCAGCCCGCCGCAGGCGCGCATCCCGGCCCGGGCGGCCGCCGTCCAGCCGGGTTCGGGCAGGCAGTCGGCATCGGTGCGGGCCAACAGGGTGGCGCCGTGCGCGATGGCGTACCGGAAGCCGGTGTCGATCGCCGAGCCGACGCCCTTCTCCGGCTCGACCAGCACCTCGACCGGGAACGGCGCCCGGGCGGCGAAGGCCCGGACCTTCGCCACGGTGGCGTCGCTGGAGCCGTTGTCGGCGACCAGCAGGGTGAACGCGCGGTCGCGCTGCGCGGCCAGGGCGGCCAGGGTGTGCTCGATCCTGGCCTCCTCCTGGTAGGCCGGCACGACCACCCAGAGGTCCGTCCCGGTGCTCATGACGCCTCCCAGACCATCGTCATCAGGCTGACGCCGCCACCGAGGCCGATCAGCAGCACCTTGTCCCCCGGGTTCAACTCCGGGGTTGTTCGTTCGAGTTGGATGCCCAGGGTGGCGCTGGCGACATTGCCCAGCTCCGGCACGGTGAGGACCAGCTTCTCCGCGGGCACGCCGGTGAGCTCGACGAAGCGCTCCAGGTAGGGGACGGTCACCTGGTGCACCAGCACCCGCGCGTAGTCGTCCCAGCCGAGGCCGGTACGGGCCGCGACCCTGGTCAGGATGGCGCCGCCGATCTGCTCGAAGACCCCGCGCAACTCCTTTCCACCGCCCCGGAAGTAGCTGTACTCGTCGCCGCGCGGGTGGCGCGACCCACCGCCGGGGATGCCGCCGGCCGCCCAGTGCTCGGAGGCTGTCTCGGTCTCGATGTCCAGGATGCCGCCGCGCTCGACCGCCTCGACGACCACGGCCGCACCGGCGTCGCCGAAGGTGTACCCGGCGAAGCCGTCCCGGAAGTCCTCCTGACCGGCCGGATCGCGGCGCATCGCCCGGCTCGGCGTCTCGCCGGTGACCACCAGGGCGCGCCGGGCGCGGCCCGCCAGGATCATCGCGCGGGCCAGGTCGATGCCGTTGAGGAAGCTGTTGCAGGCGTTGCTGACGTCCAGCGCGTGGGCCCGGGAACCGAGTTCGGCCTGGACGAGGTGGGCGGTGGCGGGCTCGCAGACGTCCCGGGTGGCGGAGGCGTACAGCAGCAGGTCGAGGTCGAGCGGGTCCAGTCCGCGGGCCGCCAGGGCGCGCCGGGCGGCGCCGACCGCCAGCGTGGAGGCGTACTCGCCCTCGGCCGCGAAGTGCCGGGTGACGATCCCGGTCGCCTTCTCGAACATCCGCTCCGGCAGCCGGAGCCGACCGCCGGCGGTGACCTCGTCCTGGAGCTGCTGGGAGGTCAGGCGGTGGGCGGGGAGGTGGGCTCCGACGGCGGTGATGCCGATCCGCGCGGTGGCTGGAGGGTGCATGCCCCCATGCTCCGGCCGGCGCCGCCGCGCCCACCTGAGTACGGGTACTCAGGTGGGCGCGGGCGGCTACTCGACCGGGCCGGGAGCCGTCACTCCTCGACCGGGATCTGCTGGACGGGCACCACGACGGCCGCGCCGCCCGCGGCCGTCCCGGCCACCGCCGGTGCGGCGGCTCCGCCCGGCGCCGCGGTGTCCGGCGCCGGGCCGGGCTGCCCCGGCCCGTGCAGGGTGGTGAGCAGTTGGCGGGCCAGGCCGAGGCCGGTCCCGCCCATGGTGAGCGCCTTGGCGAACAGCTCGCCCACCCCGTCGGCGCCGTTGAGCAGCACCATGTGCTCGACGTTGCCGAAGGACTGCGCGGCGGCCAGCACGATGTCCGGCCACTTCTCCGCCAACTCCTGTGCCACCACGGCGTCCTGGTTCTCGGCGAGGGCGGCGGCCCGGGCCTGGATGCCGGCGGCCTTGGCGAGCCCGATCGCCTTGGCGGCCTCCGCGTCCGCCAGCCCGCGGGCCTCGGTGGCCGCGGCCTCGGCCTGTCCGGTGGCCCTGGTCGCCTCGGCCTCGGCCAGGGCGCGCAGCCTGGTGGCGTCCGCCGCGGCCTGGGCCGCGATCCTGACCTGGCCGGCCTCGGCGGCCGCCTTCAGCTCGGTCTCCTGGGCCTGGGCCTGCGCCGCCGAGATCCGCGCGTCGCGGTCGGCGTCCGCCCGGGTGCGGGTCTCGTACGCCTTGGCGTCGGCCGGCTTGCGGACCTCGATCTGCAGCTGCTGCTCCTTGCGGCGCGACTCCAGTTCGGCGACCTTCGTCTCCTGGACGACGACCTCCTGCCGGGAGGCGGCCTCGGCGAGCGGCCCGGCCTGCTGGGCGCGGGCGTTGGCGGTGTCCCGTTCGGCCTGGTAGGCGGACTGCTGGATGGCGCTGTTGCGGGTCGCCTCGGCCTTGCGGGCGGCGGCCTCCTGCTCCGCCTCGGTGGCCATCCGGTCGGCCGCGGCCTGGGCGATCCGGGCGTCCCGCTGGACGGCGGCGGCGTGCGGGATGGCGAGGTTCTTGATGTAGCCGGTCGGGTCGATGATCTCCTGGATCTGCAGGGTGTCGATGATCAGCCCGAGCTTCTCCATCTCCAGCCCGGAGGCGGCCCTGGTCTCCCCGGTGAGCCGCTCGCGGTCCCGGATCATGTCCTCGACGGTGAGCCCGCCGACGATCGAGCGCAGGTGGCCGGCGAAGACGTTGTGGACCCGCTGGCTGATCAGCTTCTGCTGGTCCAGGAATCGCCGGGCGGCATTGGCGATGGAGACGTCGTCGTCGCCGATCTTGAAGATCACCACGCCCTTGACCCGGACCGGGATGCCCTGCGTGGTGACGCATTCGACGTCCAGCTCGGCCTCGTTGAGGTCCAGCGAGAGCCGGCGGACGCCCTGCAGCCCCGGCGTGACGAAGGTCCCCCGCCCGGTGACGATCCGGAAGCCCAGGCCGTCCCCGACCCCCTCGGTCCGGTGCCGGGAGCCGGAGATGATCAGGGCCTCGTTGGGCTCGGCGACCCGCCACATGAGCTTGAAGAGCGTGACACCCACCAGCAGTACCCCGGCGGCGGTCCCGATGATGACGAACACCATGGTTCAACTCCCCCTTTCGGCGCATGAGATGCGCCGACTCGGATTGTCCGCCCGGGGCACCCGGAGGAGAAGGGATCGCACATGACCGTCCGTCACAACCCTGTCACGGCAGGATCGGTGCCACGTAGACGGTCCGGGGCGGGTGGTACTCGATCACCACCACGGGCGTCCCGACCGACAACCGGTCACCCGGCACGGCGAGATAGGCGAGGAACGCCTCCGTGCCCCGGCGCTCCGGGACGTGCACCATCACCTCGCCGACCAGTCCCGTGCCCACCGCTCCGCTGACCCGCCCCGTGCTCCCGATCACTGCGCTCCTCCTTCGCCGCCCGCCCCGCGTGACTGCCAGTCTGCCCGCCCCGGAGCGCCGCGGCGCCCCGTGGTCCGGAGCGCCGCCCGGGACCCCCTCTGGACCAGCGGCGATCCGCTCGCTACGGTGTTGGACGTCATGCGCAGGCAACACCGCCTGCGGACACGGGAGCTCGGAGCACCGGGCTGAGAGGGCGCTGACCGGAACGTCACTGGACGTGCCGACCGCTGCGTCGACCGCAGGAACCTGACCGGGTAATGCCGGCGTAGGGAGTAGAGGGTCTGATGACCACGTTCGACGCACAGCCGCAGTCTGCCCGGAACCAGGCCGCCGGAAGCGCGGCCACCGGCTACCCGACCCCGGCCTGGCGCAAGGCCTACCGCCAGGGGTCCCGCCCCGACCTGCGGGTCCCGTACCGCGAGGTCGTCCTGACCAACGGCCGGACCGTCCCGCTCTACGACACCTCCGGCTCGTACACCGATCCCGCCTACGAGGCCGACGTGCGGCGCGGCCTGCCGCCGCTGCGGGACGCCTGGATCCGCCAGCGCGGCGACGTCGAGGAGTACGACGGCCGCGAGGCCCGCCCGGAGGACGACGGGATCAAGCACACCTCGCCGCGCGGCGGGAACCTGCGCAACCTGGACGCCGTCTTCCCCGGCCGCCCGCGCCGCCCGCTGCGCGGCCGGTCCGGCGCCTCCGTCACCCAGCTCGCCTACGCCCGGCGCGGCGTGGTGACGCCGGAGATGGAGTTCGTGGCCCTGCGCGAGGGCCTGGACCCGGAGTACGTCCGCGCCGAGGTGGCGCGCGGCCGCGCCGTCATCCCGGTCAACGTGAACCACCCCGAGGTGGAGCCGTCGATCATCGGCACCAACTTCCTGGTGAAGATCAACGCCAACATCGGCAACTCCGCCGTCACCTCCTCGATCGAGGAGGAGGTGGAGAAGATGACCTGGGCCACCCGCTGGGGTGCCGACACCGTCATGGACCTCTCCACCGGCCGCAACATCCACACCACCCGGGAGTGGATCCTGCGCAACTCCCCGGTCCCGATCGGCACGGTGCCGCTCTACCAGGCGCTGGAGAAGGTCGACGGCCGGGCCGAGGAGCTCAGCTGGGACGTCTACCGGGACACCATCGTCGAGCAGTGCGAGCAGGGCGTCGACTACATGACCGTGCACGCCGGCGTGCTGCTGCGGTACGTGCCGCTGACGGCCCGTCGCAAGACCGGCATCGTCTCGCGCGGCGGCTCGATCATGGCGGCCTGGTGCCTGGCCCACCACCGGGAGAACTTCCTCTACACCAACTTCGAGGAGCTCTGCGAGATCCTCGCGAGCTACGACGTCACCTTCTCGCTCGGTGACGGCCTGCGCCCCGGCTCGATCGCCGACGCCAACGACGAGGCGCAGTTCGCCGAGCTGCAGACGCTGGGCGAGCTGGGCCGGATCGCCCGGGAGCGGGACGTCCAGGTGATGATCGAGGGCCCGGGCCACGTCCCGATGAACAAGATCAAGGAGAACATGGATCTCCAGAAGGAGATCTGCGACGAGGCGCCGTTCTACACCCTCGGCCCGCTGACCACGGACGTCGCCCCCGGTTACGACCACATCACCTCGGGCATCGGCGCCGCGATGATCGCCTGGTGGGGCACCGCGATGCTCTGCTACGTGACCCCCAAGGAGCACCTGGGCCTGCCCAACCGGGACGACGTGAAGACCGGCGTCATCACCTACAAGATCGCCGCCCACGCCGCCGACCTGGCCAAGGGCCACCCCGGCGCCCAGGCCTGGGACGACGCCCTCTCCGACGCCCGCTTCGAGTTCCGCTGGGAGGACCAGTTCAACCTGGCCCTCGACCCGGAGACGGCCCGCGAGTTCCACGACGAGACCCTCCCCGCCGAGCCCGCCAAGACGGCCCACTTCTGCTCGATGTGCGGCCCGAAGTTCTGCTCGATGAAGATCAGTAAATCCATCAATGAGAAGTTCGGCGCCGACGCGGCCTCGCCGGAGTACGACGAGGCTGCGGTCGAGGGCATGAAGACGATGTCCGAGGAGTTCAAGGCCCAGGGCAACAAGGTCTACCTGCCGATGGCGGACTGACCACACACCACCGCGCTCGGTGGGGCCAGGAGCTCCGTTCGGCTTCTGGCCCCCACCGAGTTACGGCATCCGTCCCCCGAGACAATAGGGCCTCCCAGGACGCCCTACCCGGCGACGGCTCGCCAGGGATCGAACAGTCTTGACCTCAGCCGCCGTAGAGGTTGTACCCAGCCATCTCATGCTTCCTGTCCGTCATCTCTCGGATGCCTGTATCGGCGGCGTCGAGTAGCCCGGCAATGCCCACCATCACGTTGTGGAAGTGACGGATGTGGATGCGGGTAACGCCGTCGAGCGTGGCATCACCACTGTTGCGGACCGGGTAGCGAAAGCCCTCGGAGCTCGGATCCATGCCATGGAGTTGGAAGAGCACACGCTCCGTGTTGTCCAGCTCCGCTTGGTCATCGCCAGGGAACGAACGCTCCAGAAGTGGCCGTGCCCTGCGCCACAGGACCTCAATGCTGTGGCTCCGCAGCAGCTCATGTGGCTCATCGAGATAGACGCTCGCCAGCTCGATCAAGGTCTTGAGATGAAGCTCGACGTAGTGCCGCCAGCACATTGCGAAGGGGTAGATCAGCGTGTCTTGGCCCCGCCCAGTGGACATGACCTCGTCTACGATGATCTCCGCGGCCTTCGCGTAGCCGCGGAGGTAGCCAAGCCAGCGATCCCGAGGAAAGTCGAGACAGGCCACGGCCTGCCAGTCAGGCTCCTCATGCAGAAGGTCAGCCTCTGCATGAGGCCACGCCGGCGGATCCGTGAAGCTCATCGTCTCGTCAGATGCGTCCATGCTTGTGAGTCTCCTCGGGCGCCTTGGACGGCGCACCCGATTTCATAGTCACACTGCCACAGAGCAGTTCACGCGCGGGACGGAGCAGCATGTTGGCCTCTTCCCGGTGGTGCGCGCATCGGTCATGACAGCGATGTACCGATGTATCTGGCTTCAAGACCGTCGAAGAACTCACGCAACTTGGCAGCCGCTGAAGGATCCTGAGTCAACTCGTAGCCGCCGTACCGGTAGACCTCATACCCCTTGAGTCGGAGGGTTCGATCCTCGGCCACCATCTCGGATTACGACTGCGGTGCTGCGACGTCGCCCTTGGCGTAGTGCTGCTTACCGTCCGCCTCGATCACGATGCGGATGTTGCCAGGCATCATCAAGAGGAAGTCCATACGCTCACGGTTCAAGCGCTGGCCCTTGTGGAGCTTTGGGCGCTCACGCTTGGTGAACGGGTGGTCGTCGAGAGCTTCTGAGCGAGTGGCCTCGCGGAGAGGCCAGCATCCGCTGGTATTCGTCGGTCTGACGCGAATTGGTCAAAGCAATCGGCGGGCCGCCCGTCTCTGACATGCTGAAGGTCCACGGAGAGGGGCCGCAGCGATGCAGTGGAAGATCCACGGGGAACGTCCGATCTACGAGAACCCCTGGGTGAACGTCTGGTTGGTCGACGTCGAGCAGCCGGACGGGCACCGGTGGGAGCATCATGTGCTCAAGCTGCGGCACCTGGCGGTGGCGGCGGTGGTGAACGATCAGAAGCAGGTGCTGATGATGTGGCGGCACCGGTTCATCACCGACTCGTGGGCTTGGGAGCTGCCCATGGGGTTGATCGAGGCAGACGAGACCCCGGCGGAGGCCGCCGCCCGCGAGGTGCTGGAAGAGACGGGTTGGACCGTCGAGCAGGTCAAGCCGCTGATCTATGCCCAGCCGGCGAACGGGATCACTGACTCGGAGCACTTCATCTTCCGGGCCGACGCCGTCGAGTACGCCGGGCCGCCGAGTGAGCGCAACGAGTCGGATCGGATTGAGTGGATCCCGCTGTCCGAGCTGCGCGGAATGATCGACCGACGCGAGATCGTGAGCAGCGGTTCGCTGGTCGGTGTGCTGTACCTGCTGCTTGATGAGGCCGGTCTGTAGTCAGGCGCTCATCTCCTGGATGCGGGCCGATAGTTCGGCGACCAGCCGGTTGCTGCGGTAGGGGGTCAGTAGGTGGCGGAACTCCCGAAGGTGCGCGAGCACGCGCGGGGATCCCACCTCGGTTGCCAGGGCAAGGGCTTGGCCAGCCGTAGTGCAGGCCAAGTCGATTTCGTGGCGCTGTAGCTGGGTGCGGGCCAGCCAGTAGGAGTGGAACGCGCGGCCGCGCAGGTTGGCGGCTGCTTCGGCCCGTAGCGCCTCCTGGATGAGCGGTTCGGCGGCCACGGTGTCGCCGAGCTGGCCCAGCGCGATGCCGGTGTCGACGGTGAGCTTCGTCTGATCGAAGTACTGGACCCAGAGCGGGTCGTCGTCTGCTGGATCGACGCGCTCGAAGTGCCGCCGTGCGTCATCGAGGGCCTGGTGGGTGGCCTCTCGGTCATGCGCGCTGGCGTGACCGAAGGCTTCTCGCATCGCCAGCATGGCCATCAACCTTGGCGTGCCGCCGTTGAGTCGTGCGGTGTCCTGTGCGGTCCGGGCAAGGACGATCGCCTCATGCGCCCTGTCCTCGTACGTGGCCTGGAGGCTGAGACAGGAGAGCACGTTGGCGACGAACGGGCGGTCGTCGATCTCGCGCGACAGACGCAGAGCTTCGGTGAAGTAGCCACGGGCAGTGCTGTACTGCCGGGCGTCGAAGTAGGTCCATCCGGTGAGGCGCGCGAGTTCGGCCGCGATGCCATGCAGGCTGCGCTGGTAGTTGGGATCGGTCGTGTCGCGCAGAACGTCCAGGACATAGCGAAGTTGGCCCATGACGGCCGGTCGGAGGGCTTCGCCACCGTGCTCGTCGTCGCGTCGCCAGTAGTCCTCGATGGAGGCCTGAAGGGATCGGAGAACCGTCGGCGTGACCCTGGTGCTGGCCGCTATGGCGAGGATGTCATCCAGCTCGCGGCTCGGCAGCACCGAATCCGCAGGAGCTGTGGCCCGTTGCCGGGCTGGTAGCGCCACGGGCTGAGCCGGGACCTGCGGGCGTTCCCAAGCTCGGGGGGCCAGACCGACCAGGTGGCCGGGGATTCGGAGGCCGTCGGCGATGCGCTCGATGACGGTCATGTTGGCGATCTCCCGGCGCCCCGCGATCACCTCGCCGACACGGCTTGGAGTCAGCCCGCACACCCGCGCGATGCGGGACGGGTGGAAACCACCTCGGGCTTTGGCCAGCCGAAAGATCACCGCGAAGTCCCGTGCCCTGCACGCGGCCACCATCTCGGGGTCGGCCAGCAGGCGACTCGGCAACCCGGGCGATCGTGCGGAATCGCTCATGTCCGGCACCCCCAGCACCGGGAAAGGTATCACTCCGTGTCACGTGGCGTAACTGACCGCGAGTTTACCCATGGTGGGTAATCACGTGGCCCTTATCCCGGAACTGCCCGCTCGGAAATCCTGGGGTCCTCCGAGCGCGAGCCCGGAGGAACGACCCGACCAGTACGAAGGGCGGCCAGTGCTGATGAGCGAGGCAGCTTCGTTCCCAGTGCCGCAGGAGTGGGATGTTGAGCCGGATGCAGCGGCCATCGCGTCGGCTCGACGGCTGGTCGTCGACGTAGCGCGGTTCTGGCGCGTGCCGCTGTCGGACGACGCGTTGCGCGATGTCGAGTTGTGCACGAGCGAGTTGTTGGCGAACGCCATGGAGCACACGAAGGCTCGTTGCAAGGTGATGGTGCGTTGGACTGGCACTCACCTGCGGGTGGAGGTTGCGGACACCAGCCTCCGGCTCCCGAACCCGGACTCGGCGCAGGACACCGTGACCGGCGGCGGGGGCCTGATCCTGGTCGCGGGGCTGTCGCACTCGTGGGGGTGGCACCCCGCAGGGGTCGGGAAGGTCGTGTGGTTCGAGATCGCGGCCGACCAGTTGGTGACGGGAGACGCGCGACTCTCCGTGCTCGTCCATGCCGCACAGGCCCGGCCGGATCCGGTCGCGCGGACCGTCTGAGCTCCCTCAAGCTCCACCTGGCCACGCTAGGGAATCCCGGCCGGGTGGATCGGCGGCGCCGACCGCTTCAACCCCACGGTCGGCGCCGTCACAGCTCCACACCCACGTGCCCGAAGCACAGGGCGATTCACCTCAGACCTTCCGCCCAGAGGTGGGCGGAAGCCATGTAGGAAGGAGCACCGACGTGGAGAACGCCACGAAGAAGCCGGCGACGGAGGCGAGCGGGTTGCTGGTCGCGGTCGAGGAGTTGACCGCCGTTCAGGACCGGTACGACAGCCTCCGCTCCGACAATGCCGGATCGTCCGGCGACTCGCCGTGGCCCGGCGGTGACGGCAACCTGACCGACGTCGAGTAGGCCCGGTCACTCCAAGGGGGGCGGGGGCTTCGCGGCTCCCGCCCCGTTTCCAGCACGCTCCCATGGAGGTAGATAGTGGAACACCATCTGGTCACCGCCATCGAGACGGCCTTGGGCTGGGGCAGCTCCGAGCCGATCGGCAACGGCTTCGCGCTCGGCCAGATCGAGGACGACTCGCTGCTGTCGCGCATCCTCACCCCGAACAAGCTGCTCGACGTCGCGATGCGACGCAGCCTCAACCGGCCGCAGTTCCGCGCCTTCCAGAAAGGCGAGGAAGTCCACCCGGCCGTGTACTTCACCGACACCGTCAGCCCGCGCGGACAGTCCATCCCGATGGCCAACATGCACCGCCTGGGCGACCTGCTCCGCGACGGCGCGACGCTCATCATGGACCAGGTCAACGTCTTCGACCCCACCATGGAGGTCACCTGCCGCGCCTTGCAGTGGTGGGCGCACGAGCGGGTGCAGGTGAACGCGTACCTCACCACCAACGACGCCGCCGGCTTCCCGCTGCACTGGGACGACCACGACGTGATCGTCGTCCAGCTCTCCGGGGAGAAGGACTGGGAGGTGCGAGGCACCTCGCGCACGGCGCCCATGTACCGGGATTCCGACCCCAACAACACCCTGAGCGACACCGTGATCTTCAACGGCACGCTCCAGGCCGGCGACGTCATGCACATCCCGCGCGGCCACTGGCACCAGGCCACCCGCACCGGGAGCGGGGCCGGTCACAGCCTCCACGTCACCTTCGGCATCACCAAGCGCACCGGTGCCTCCTGGATGGCCTGGCTGGGCGACTGGTGCCGCGAACAGGAGGTCTTCCGCCTCGACCTCGACCGCTCCGGCTCCGGCAGCGGCGCGCTCGTGGAAGCCGCCACCCGCCTCGTCGGCCAGCGCGGACCGGAGGACTTCCTTGCCGCCCACAGCCAGCAGACCACTCCCGGACGCCACGTGCCCTACCTCGGCATCTTCGGCCCGCTCCACGGAGTGGTGTGCACCGCCCACTTCCCGCCCCGGATCGCGGAGCTCGGGGACGTCGTGGACGTGTGGGCAGCCGGGAAGAAGCTGACCTTCGCCGCCAAGGCCCTGCCCGCCCTGCGGCTGCTGCTCAGCGGCTGCCCGGTCCAGCTCGACCAGGCCGCGGCCGTCGCCGGGGCTGAGATCCACGAGGTTGCGGAGATCCTGATCAAGGAGGAGTTGTGCGCACCGCTGACCGACGAGTTGTCCTCGGGCTACACCGGTCTCGTCACCGACGCGACCTCCTGACCAGCGCTCTGGACCTCGGCGTCACCGCGCTCGACACCGCCTCGAACTACCTCGGGCACCGATCCCACAGCGCCCTCGCGGCGGGCGCCGGCGACCTGCTCCCGAAGTTCTCGATCTCCACCAAGGTCGGGTATTTCGAGGGCGGGCACAGCCTCGACCAGGCCCGGCTCCGGGACGCTGTCGAACAGGCTGTGGTGGGTCTCGGCCGCGAGCCGGACACGGTGCTCCTGCACAACCCCGAGCACTCCGCTCCGGATGCCGAGACCCTGTCGCAGGCGTGTGCGGTCCTGGCCGACGCGGCGGAGAGAGGGCTGTGCGGTTCCTGGGGGATCTCCACCTGGGACCCGCGCCTGCTGGTCGGCATCGACCTGCCCCGGCCCGACACGTTGATGGTTCGCTCCGGGCTCCTGGTCAGCAGCAGCGTCCTCAACGCTGCCGAGGCACTGGTGACCGCATGGCGGCCGACAGCGGTGTGGGGCATGAGCCCCTTCGGTGGCAGCACCACCGCACCTGTCTGGCAGAAGGTGGACCCGAGGATGTTCCTGCGGTCTCCAGTTGCCACTCCGGTGCAGGCGGCGTTCCGAGTCGCCTTCGCGCTGCCCGCAGTGGACGCGGTGGCCGTCAGCACCGACGACGCCGAGCACCTGCGGGAACTGCTCGGCGGCCTGGGCCAGGAGATCGACACCGAGGTCGTCCAGGCCTACCGGCAGCTTCTGTGTCAGTCCCCCTGAAGTTCCTTCACCGCTTGCTCCGCCAGCGCGCGAGCACCATCGCGGCGCGGGTCCTCGGAATGCCCGTACGGCCCGAGGATCTTCGCCGCGACGAACAACGCCATCAACTTGCCGTCCCGGCGCGCGAAGTCGGCGCTCCGCTCGGCGCGGACGCGATCGGCCAGCTCCGGCACGGCGAGCGACGCCGCCCACAGCGTGGCCGCGTCCAGGCCGCGCGGGGCCATCCCCCAGTCCTCCCAGTCGAAGACGCAGAACTCCGGCGCCGTCACGTTCGCCCAGTTCAGATCCGCATGCGCCGGACACCACTCGCTCACCGTCGCATCGACAACTGGGAACACTTGATGGATCGTCCGGGTCACCAGCTCCTGCGTGATGGTCTCCGTGTCGGGGGTGGCGATCCGGTTCGTCCGCTGCCGAGCGAGTGCATCGAGAGACGCGTTCAGCTGTGCCCACCACCCGGGAGGTAGCTCGGGTTGGTCCGCCACGACTGCGGGCCCCGCCGGCTCGGCTGGTAGAAGCCTGGTTTCGTCGGCTCGCCACATCACCGGCTCGGCCTCGTCCCGCCATGCGAGGCCGGCCAGCCACGCGGGTTTCGCGATGCCGTCCAGTGCCTCGGCCGCGGGCGTGCCGTCCCCGCCCTGCACACCGATCCGGTCCAACCCGCGCCGCTCGATCCGCACCCACGTGCCGCGCCCGGTGCGAGCGCCTACGGATCGACGCTTGCGGACAACCGTCGCACGATCGAGCTGGGTCCCCAACGCGGTCTCGACCCGTTCCAGTACCTCGTCAACCGGCACCCGGCGCAGATCTGTCATGGGGCAACGGTAGCGATTCCGGGCCAAGTTGGAGGCACTTCGCTGGTCGTGCCGCATCCGATTCGCTCTCGTGGCAAGGGTTTTCGGCAAGCGGTGACCACTCCGGCCGGGCGCCCCGATAGCTGCCGAGATTAGGGGCGGGCGGGTTCGGTCAAGGCCGTGCGTACGGGCCTGCACCTGGTAACGGTGGTGAGCGGCGCGGGCTTGACGGGTTCCGTTCGCCCCGGATCATCGAGTAGCGGGGAGCCCGGACGAACGGCGGTCAGCCATCGGCCGTGACCTGTACGGTCTACGCCTCGGTGTTCGTCCGGAGCCCTACCGGCTCGGTGTCGTCCTTCCGACTCGTTCTTGCGCCTCCTCGGGCTCTGAGCGGCCGTCGCCCCGGAGGTCGGCGGGGCGGGGGAGTTCGCCCGCCGGGGTGACCGCGCCGCGCTGACCCGTAGGGACGGTCAGGCGACGGGGTGAGGGGCCGTCAGGCCGGCCACGCGGTCGGCGGTGAGGATGCCGAGGAGGTAGCCGTCGTCGTCGATGACCGGCCAGATCGCGAGGGACTTGATCCTCATCGCCAGCGCCGCCAGGCCGAGGGCCATCTCGGGCCGGGCGAACGGGCCCCGCTGGTGCGCGGTGTCGCGCAGCGGGGTCCGCTCGGCGTACCAGGAGCGGGTCAGGAACGAATCGAGACCGGCCCGCGTCACCAGCCCCTCGCAGCGGCCGTCGTGGTCGCGGACCAGCAGGTAGGCGACGTGGGCACCGCGGAAGATCTCGTTGGCCCGGTCGACGGTGATGTCGTCGGCGATCTGGTACTCGTAGGGCTCCATCGCGTCCGACACCGTGAGGCCGTGGCTCGCGGACTGTGCGTACTGGGTGCTCATGACGTCGAACCGACCCGCCTCCGGGCGGTTCTGCGCCGCCCGGTGCTGTCCTGCACCCAGAACGAAGCCGGAACGGGACCGGATGTGGAATGCCCTGGATGAAGCCCAGGCTATGCCGGTCGGGCCCGGCCCGACGGGGTCCGGAGCAGTCTCGGGAAACGGCCCAGGACGCCTCGCACACGCGGGGCGCGGCCGCGCGGGGAACCACACACCGGCGGAGGCGCCACTCAACCTGGGCCTGCCCAACCGGGACGACGTGAAGACGGCGTCATCACCTACAAGATCGCCGTCCGTGCCGCCGACCTGGCCAAGGGCCACCCCGGCGCCCAGGTCTGGGACGACACCCTCTCCGACGCCCGCTTCGAGTTCCGCGGGGAGGACCAGTTCAACCTGGCCCTCGACCCGGAGACGGCCCGCGAGTTCCCGCGACCCGAAGGGGGGAGTCGCGGGCCGGTGCGCTTCCACGTCCGGGCGACCGCGCCGGGATTGCGGTGCCCGGGCTCGCCGTCGGGGGTGGAATGCATTTGACAGCAGCATGTTGATCACACGAATGTGTGCTCCGCCGTTCTGGCGCCATCGCGTGAATCATGGGGGAACCACCGTGCGAAGAGCACGTATTCCGGCTGCAGTCGTTCTGGTCCTGTCGGTCACCGGGGCGATCACCTCGGTCGCCACCGCGAGCGCCGACGCCACCGATCTGTACGTGGACAACACGTCCGCGTCCTGCTCCGACTCCGCGCCCACCGCGGGGGGCCAGGGCACGCCCTTCTGCACCATCGGCGCCGCGACGGACGCCGTCCGGCCGGGGCAGACCGTGCACATCGCGGGCGGTGACTACAACGAGCCGATCGCGCTCACCCGCTCCGGGACGCCGACGGCGCCGATCACCTTCGTCGGGACGCCCTACACCGAGGATCCGGCCGGCCGGGGGACGGTCCTCGGGGAGTACGGGGGCCTCAGCAACGTCGTCGCCCTCACCGGCGTCCACGACGTCGTGGTCCGGCACCTCTTCGGGCGCTCCGGTCGGGAGGCCGTCCTGGTCACCGACTCCAGCCGGGTCACCATCGACGACCTGGTCGTCTACAGCTCCGGCTGGGACAGCACGGTCGGCACCGGGTACCCGAGCGCGCGGATCACCGGTGCGAGCAGCGACGTCACCCTGAGCCGCAACGACATCAGCGCCTCGCACGCGGGCGGCGTCCAGGTCGACGCCGGAGTGCGGCACGCGGTCCTGACGACCAACTACCTCAGCTCCAACTCGGGCGTCGGGGTGCGGATCACCGACGCTCCGGACGCGGTGGTCACCGGCAACACCGTCCAGGCCTCCTGCGGGCCGCTGGTCGAGCTGGCCGGGGCGTCCACGGGCGCGACGGTCGAGAACAACGTGCTGGACGGGGACGAGAACGGCCATCCGAGCTGGGGCGGCTGCGCGTCCACCGGACACGAGGACCTCTCGGTGTCCGTCGGCTCGACCGCGGGGACCAAGGCGGACTACAACCTCGTCACCACGCTGACGCGGACGCCGTACAGCTGGGCGGGCCGGACGTACGCCACGGTCGCGCAGTTCCAGCAGGCCTCCGGCCAGGGCGCGCACGACCTGTCCGCCTCCCGTGCGGACCTGTCGCGCCCCGACTCCCCCGCCGTCGACTCGGCCGACGCGACCGCACCCGGCACGCTGACCACCGACGGGCGCGGCAGGCCGCGGGCCGACAACCCGGTGGTCGCCAACACTGGGACGGGTGTCGGCTACTACGACCGGGGCGCGGTCGAGGCGCAGGACCCGCTGGCCGTGTCGCTGAGCGTCTCGTCGACCCCGCCGGCCGGGCAGCCGCTGACCGCCGTGATCAACGGCCGGGTCGATTCGCCCTGGTCCCCCGCGACCGCCACGCTGGACTTCGGCGACGGCAGCGCGCCGGTCGGCCCGGTCACCTTCCCGGCGAGGCACGACTACGCCCCGGGGACCTACACCGCCACGCTGACCGCGACCGACGGCCTGGGCCTGACGAAGACCACGTCCACCCGGGTCACGGTCGCCGCTCCCGGCCCGGTCCGGCCCGCCCTCGCGCTGTCGCCCTACAACACGGGCGGCCAGGAGGTGCTGGCCGACGGCACCGCGACGGTCAGTCCGTGGCCGGTGGCCACCCGGAGCTTCGACTTCGGTGACGGCACCGCGCCGGTGGCGGGGAGCGCCACCACCGCGCGCCACTCCTACGCGAAGCCCGGCACGTACACCGTCACCCACACGGTGACGGACGACCACGGCCGCTCGGCCTCGATCACGTACCCGGTCTCGGTGGCCACTCCGATCGCCGGCCGCTGGACCACCGGGCAGCCCGCCACGGTGGCGTTCTACCGGAACGGCGCGCTGACCCCGCTGACCACCAACGCGCCGACCGGCCAGGGCGAGCGGATCTACCTCGGCCAGGCCGGTGACACTCCGGTCGCGGGCGACTGGGACGGCACCGGGCACGACCAGGCGGGCATCTACCGGCCGGGTTCGAGCACCTTCGGCCTGCGACACCAGGACGGCAGCGTCACCGCCGTGCCGATGGGCGACCCGGGGGACGTCCCGGTGCCGGGCCGCTGGGACGGCAACGGGCACGCGCAGCTGGCCGTCTACCGTCCGAGCACCGGGGCGTTCATCGTGCGGCACGACGACGGCAGCTTCAGCAGCGCCGTCTTCGGCGACGCCGGCGACCTGCCCGTGGTGGGCGACTGGGACGGCGCCGGCCACACCCAGCTGGGGATCTACCGGCCGGCCGAGGGCCTGAAGGGCCTCGGTGTCTTCGCGCTGCGGCACGACGACGGCAGCGTCTCCACCGCCGGCTTCGGCGCGCCCGGCGACCTGCCGATCGTGGGTGACTGGAGTGGCACCGGCCGCACCACCTACGGTGTGTACCGGCCGTCCGAGGCCCGCTTCCTGCTCAGCCGCGCGTACACCGGGCAGTCCGACATCGACTTCGTCCACCCGAACGTGTAGGCGGTACGGCCAGGGCCGCCAGCGGCCCCGGCACCCCCGCCGGATGTCGGCCGAGGGCACGCCGGACCCCTGTACCGGCGTGTCCTCGGCCTGTTCGTGGGCCGGGTCCGGCGCTCAGGAAGCGTCCTCGGGGTACCAGCGGAGTTCGACGGTGTTGCCGTCCGGGTCCTGCACGTAGACCGAGGTGGCGCTGCCGCGGGCGCCGTAGCGGGGGACGGGGCCTTCGAGGACGGTGAAGACGCCGGAGTCGATGACCTCCTGCCAGTCCAGGGGGTCGACGGTGAGGCAGATGTGGTCGACGTTGGACCCGCCGCGCTCGCGGGCGGTCAGGTCGATGATGGTCTCCGGGCTGACCCGCACGGAGGGGAACGAGACCTTGCCGGCCCGCCACTCGTCGACGCGGACGGGGGCCAGACCGAGCAGGCCGGCGTAGAAGTCCAGCGAGCGCTCGACGTCCCGGACGTTGAGGACGAGGTGGTCGAAGGCCTTGACGCGGACGGCGCTCACTGGGGACTCCCGGGGGTGGGGCGGGCGGGGTGACGTGCTTCCATGATCGGACCGCCCCGGGCGGGGGATCAACGCTCGATCGGTCCAGGATCGTTCACCGGAAGTAAACGATGGGAGCCGGCCGTGTGGGAGCGCCACGAGATCGAGGCGCTGCTGACCCTCGCCGAGGAGCTCCACTTCGGGCGGACCGCCGAGCGCCTGGGAGTCAGCACCGGCCGGATCAGCCAGGTGATCGGGAAGCTGGAGCGGCGGATCGGCGCCCGGCTGTTCGAGCGCACCAGCCGGACCGTGCGGCTCACCGCGATCGGGCAGCGGCTGGCCGGGGACCTGGCGCCGCTGGCCGCCGGGATCGAGGCGTCGGTGCGCCGCGCCGTCGACGCCGGGCGCGGGGTGACCGGGGAGCTGCGGGTCGCCTTCCTCGGCGAGTGGACCGCGCCGGTTCTGCTCAGGGCCGTGCGGCTGTTCACCGAGCGCCACCCGGGCTGCCGGGTGGACGTCCGGGAGGTGCAGCTGTTCAACTCCCGGTCCAGCCTGCTGGACGGCTCCGTCGACCTCCTCATCGCGGCCTTCCCGTTCGACGGGATGGCCTGCGGGCCGGCGCTGATGGAGGAGCGGCGGGTCCTGGCGGTGGCCGCCGGGCACCCGCTGGCCGGCGCGGAGTCGGTCTCGCTCGAAGTCCTCGCCGAGCACCCGGTGGTGCAGTACCCGGCGGTCACCTCGGTCGAGTTCAAGCGGGACCGCACGCCGGAGCGCACCCCGGCGGGCCGGCCGGTGCCCAAGGGGCCGGTCGGCAACACCTTCTCCGAGATGCTCTCGCTGGTGGCGATGGGCCGGGGCGTCCTGCCGGTGGGCGAGCACTCCCGGCGGTACTACCCCCGCCCGGACGTCGCCTACGTGCCGATCCACGACGCGCCGCCGATCGAGCGGGGGCTGGTCTGGTTGGAGAGCAACACCACCGAGCGGGTCCGCGCGTTCGTCCGCGCCGCGACGGACGCCGGCGCGGGGCCGGAGCCCGGCGCCGATCCGGTCGCGGGGGCAGGTCCGGTCGCGGCGGCAGATCCGGTCGCGGGGGCCGATCCGGTCGCGGCCGCGGCGAACTGACGCCGGGTGGGTCCGGGCGGCGGCCCACCCGGGCCCACCCGCCCCGGCCCACCCGCCCGTCCCTCGGGGTCAGACCTCGTCCGGCCCCGTGAACCCCGGCCCGGTGTAGCCGGGGCCGGTGAAGTCCGGAGTGCTGAAGGAGGCCGTGCGCGGCTCCCGGCCCTGCGGGTCGGTGAGCCCCTCGGCGCCGGGGCTGGTGAAGCCAGGCCCGCTGTAGCCCGGCCCGCTGTAGCCGGGGCTGCTGAAGTCCGGGCGGCCGGTGTCCGGGCGGGCGCTGCCGGGGTGGGCGGTGTCGGGTCCGGCGCCCGGTCCCGGTATGCCCGGCGCCGTGGTGGGGTCGGCGCGCAGGGCGGTGTGCAGGTAGGGCAGCAACGCCCGCTCGCGCAGCGCGCGCTGCCAGTCGCGCCGGGCCTCGGCGAGCTCGGCGGCGAGGTCCGGGTCGGTGCCGGGGGGCGTCGGGGTGCCGGCGCCGTCCCGCAGGGCGGTGAGGATCAGCCCGACGATGCCCACCGCCATCGCGACCACGCCGGCCGCCAGCGCCAGCCAGCCGGCGGTCAGCAGCGAGCGGGCCAGCCGCAGCTCGGGGTCGGCGGCCCGCAGCGTGTAGCCGATCAGCAGCAGGACGAGTGCGGCGGCCCAGGCCAGGATCGGGGTGAGCACGGTGAGCACCGGGAAGAGCCCGGCGCCGCCGTTGGCGGAGCGCAGCTGGGTGAGCAGGCCGGGCGCGCTGGGCTCGCCGCTCCGGGCGGGCGGTGGTGTCTCCCGCAGGCTGTCGCGGAGCCGGAGGTAGTGCGTGTACTCGGTGGCCGCCGCAGCCGCGACGCCGTCGGCGGCGCGCAGGGCCTTGATGCGCAACTGGTCGGCGGTGAGTGCGCCGGGCGTGCGCAGGGCGGTGAGGACGGTGCCGTCACGCAGTGCTTCGTCGAGGAGGCGCTCGTAGTCAGGGCGGTCCTCGGCGAGCAGGTGCGGGGCGTTGTTCATGGGGACCCCGTTCATGCCAACCCCGTTCGCTCCGTCGCGGTGCACGGAGACGGGTAGGGAGACGGGCCGTCACACGGGCGGCCGGGTGTGGTGTGCCCTCGATGGTAGGGGTGGTCACGGCCGCGCAGACAGTAAGTTTCCGGAATTTCGCGCCCCGGGCCGCGCGTGCGCTACGGCCCGGGCGCCGGGAACGGGTGTTCGCCCTGGGGTCGGTGGGGCGGCCGGGGGGTCAGATCGGCAGCCGTGCGACGAGCAGCCGCCCCTCCATGGTGACCCCGCCGTCCATGGCGACGGCGAGCTCGTCGGCGTAGACGTACGGGCCCGGGATGTGCGGTGGCGCGCCGTCGTCGGCGTGCACCGCGCCGGTCAGGTACGGGATGGGGCTGTGGCCGTGCACGATCCGCGCGCCGCCGTAGGTGTCGAGCAGCTCGTGGGCGGCCGTCGGGCCGCCGTCGCCGCGGAACGCGAAGCGCTTGGTGAACCGGCGGAAGCAGTCCCACCACTCGTCGACGCCCTCGTCCGCGAGCAGGTCGTGGACGGCGTCGTTGACCTCGGCGATGGAGTCGCCGTACTCCAGGTACGCGGTGGTGTCGGAGTGCAGCAGCAGGTGGCCCTCCTCCAGCGCGATGGCGGGCAGCCGGGAGAGCCAGCTGATGTGGTGCGTCTCCAGGCGGTCCAGGTCGTGCTGCTGGCCGCCGTTGAGCCGCCAGGCGGCCAGGAAGGAGGCCGTACCGGCGGTGGACTGGACGGGTTCGTCGCCGTACCGGGCGGCGCCCAGGAAGAGCAGTTCGTGATTGCCCATCAGGGCCCGGCAGTAGCCGCCCGCGGCGGCGGCCTCGGCGGCGAGCTGCATGACGAGGTCGATGACGCCGATGCCGTCGGGGCCGCGGTCGGTGAAGTCACCGAGGAACCAAATCCGCGAGCGCCCGGCGGCCCAGTGGCCCTCGGCGTCGATCAGGCCCTGGTGGCGCAGTTCGGCGAGCAGCTCGTCGAGGTAGCCGTGCACGTCGCCGACCACGTAGAGCGGGCCGGGCGGCTCGTTCGGGGCGGGCGCCGGGTACGGGTGGTAGGGCAGGCCGGGCTCGGGCAGCGGGGGCCCGAGTTCGATGGTCGGCGGGTCGTCGTTCTGGTGCGCGGGCGAGGGCTGGTCCGGCAGGGTCGGCTCGTACCCGCGGTGCTCGGTCTGCGCGGCGTGCGGGTGCCCGACGCCGTGCGGGTGACCGGTGTTCTGCGGGTGCCCGGCGGCCGGCCAGTGCTGTTCGAGGTAGCGGGCACCGCCGTAGCCGCTGTAGGTCTCCGACTCGTAGGCCGCCTCGGCATACCCGGTCGGCTCGGGTTCGTAGTAGGTGCCGAAGGGCAGCACGTCGAGGTCCGGCTGGTGGCGGGGGCCTGAGTCGGGGTGTTCAGGCCCGGGGAAGCGGTCCTCGGGTGTCATTCGCCCATCATAGGAAGACCACTCTCCCGGCGTCGTCACCTGGTGGGTATCCAATCCTCCGGAGCGTCAGCCGGGCGGTCCGTCAGGTCCGTTTTGTCCCGGCTAGGTATGGTCTAGACCGCAAGATGATCACCTGCGGCCGTCCGTGGCGATGCGTGCCGGTCCGTGACAGGACCATGCCGAGCCGGGAGCCCGGGACCGGCCGCCGCACCGGTGCTCGGCCCACGCACCGGGCCGGGCGGCCGGCCCGGACGGGCTGCCCGACCGCCAGCGCCGGCCCGCGCACCGCCCGTCTGCCCCCCTACACCTCGCCCGGCGGGCGCGGCGGGCTGACGGTGGTGCGCGGACTCCGCCGTTGGGAGGACGCGCGGACGATCAGCTCGGTGGGCATCAGCGTGCCGGGCGGCGGCCCCGTCCCGGCGGTGCGGAAGCGGGGCGGGAAGAGCCGGGCGATGTCCACGCCCGTCCCGGAGTCCACCCCCTCGATGGCGTCGATGAGCAGGTTGACCACCGTCGTCCCGATCCGCCGGGGCTTGAGCGAGAGCGTGGTGATCGGCGGCTCGGTGGTCGCGTACACATCGCTCTCGCTGCAGCAGACCAGCAGCAGGTCGTCCGGCACCCGCAGGCCGTACCGCCGGGCGGCGGCGAGCAGGTCGGTGCCGTTCGGGTCGAAGAGCCCGTAGACGGCGTCGGGCCGGTCCGGGCGGGCCAGCAGCCGGTCGGCGGCGACGGCCCCCGCGGCCGGGTCGTGCGCCGGGTAGGTCTCGTAGACCGGCTCCTGGCCGACCTTGGCGCACCAGCCGAGGTAGGCCTCGGTGGAGAGCCGGGTGTAGGTGTCGGTGCTGGTGCCGGTGAGCAGGCCGATCCGGCGGGCGCCGGCCTCGGAGAGGTGGTCGAGGATGCCGAGCACGGCGGCCTCGTGGTCGTTGTCGACCCAGGCGGTGACCGGGCAGTTGCCCGGCTTGCCGTCGCTGACCACCGGGACGCCGGACCGGTACAGCTCGCTGACCAGGGGGTCCTGGTCGGGCGGGTCGATCACCACGGTGCCGTCCAGGGCGATGTTGCCCCAGACGTCGTGCCGGGAGGAGGCGGGCAGCACCACCAGGGCGTAGCCGCGGCCGAGCGCGGCGCTGGTGGCGGCCCGGGCCATCTCGGCGAAGTAGGCGAACTCGGTGAAGGTGAACGGCTCTTCGCCGTAGGTGGTGACGGTCAGTCCGATCAGGCCGGAGCGCCCGGTGCGCAGGGTTCGGGCGGCGGCCGAGGGGCGGTAGCCGAGGCGCTCGGCGACTTCGCGCACCCGGCTTCTGGTCTCGTCGGGCAGGCGGCCCTTACCGTTGAGCGCGTCGGAGACGGTGGTGATCGACACTCCTGCGGCTGCTGCCACATCCCGGATGCCGGCCCGCTCCAGACGCCGCGAGGTGGTGGGTCGCCGACCGCTCTGGTTGGCTGCTGCTGTCATGGCGGACCGATCGTATGGCTCCTGACAAGGGTCTGTGACCGGCGCATCGGGGGTCCTTGGAGATACGTTTCTCCAAGAGTGAGCCCGTGTGCGCCCCTTCGATACCCGCACGAAACCAGCCGTCTTACCTCTGACATGTGCCAAAGGAACCCTGCAGAATGGCTGATCTGCACCAGTAACCCGACCGGGCATCTCACTCCTACGGGTGAGCCGCGGTCGGTATCGTTCAGGGCACCCGACCGGGGTGGTCCGGTGCGTTGCGAGATCCCGGGGCACGGCGGCGATCCCGTCCGGCGCGGGAGCGGACGCACCAGCGGGCCCGACGCAGTGGGCCCGACGGAGAGAGAAGGAGAAGGACCGTGAGTGGAACGGCAGCGCAGGGGCCTCGGCTGAGGTCGAGCCTGGACGGCATCCCCACCTACAAGCCCGGCAAGCCCGCCGGCGCCGACGCCTACAAGCTGTCCTCCAACGAGAACCCGTACGAGCCGCTGCCCGGCGTGCTCGAAGCGGCCGTCGCGGCGGCCGGCTCGCTCAACCGGTACCCGGACATGGCGGTCACCGAGCTGACCGCCGAGCTGGCCCGGCGCTTCGACGTCCCGGCCGAGCACATCGCCACCGGCACCGGCTCGGTCGGCGTCGCCCAGTCGCTGATCCTCGCCACGGCCGGCCCGGGCGACGAGGTGATCTTCGCCTGGCGCTCCTTCGAGGCCTACCCGATCATCACCCAGGTCGCCGGCGCGACCCCCGTCCCGGTGGCGCTCACCGCGGGCGGCGACCACGACCTGGACGCGATGCTGGCCGCGGTCACCGAACGCACCCGGCTGATCTTCGTCTGCAACCCGAACAACCCCACCGGCAACGTGATCCACCGCGCCGAGCTGGAGCGCTTCCTGGACGCGGTGCCCGCCGACATCCTGGTGGTCGTCGACGAGGCGTACATCGAGTTCATCCGCGACGCCGACGTCCCCAACGGCATCGACCTCTACCGCGACCGCCCCAACGTCTGCGTGCTGCGGACCTTCTCCAAGGCGTACGGCCTGGCGGGCATGCGGGTCGGCTTCGCGATCGCGCACGAGCCGGTGGCGAACGCGCTGCGCAAGACGGCGGTGCCGTTCGGCGTCACCCAGCTCGCGCAGAACGCGGCCGTCGCCTCGCTGCGGGCCGAGGAGGCCCTGATGGTCCGGGTCGACGCACTGGTCGAGGAGCGCACCCGGGTGGTCGCCGGGCTGCGCGCCCAGGGCTGGGAGATCCCGGACTCGCAGGCCAACTTCGTCTGGCTGGCGCTCGGCGAGCGCTCCCAGGAGTTCGCGGCGGCCTGTGCCGACGCCGGCGTGATCGTCCGCCCGTTCCCGGAGGGCGTCCGGATCTCGATCGGCGAGGTCGAGGGCAACTCGATCTTCCTCACGGTGGCCGAGGCGTTCCGCAAGACGATCGACGGCTGACCTCGTACGGACACCGGCTTCACCAGGGGCGCACCGCTCGGCGGTGCGCCCCTGCGTCGTCCTGCCCGGGCGTGCCCCGGTCCTGCCCGGGTGCTGCCCCGGTCCTGTCTGGGTGCTGCCCCGGTCCTGTCCGGGTGCTGCCCCGAGCCGGTGACGCCGTGGTCCGACGGCCCGACCGGCGGAGTGGGAAGTCGGCCGGTCCGACTTCCCACTCC
>NZ_JBEXYD010000028.1:0-96383 GCF_040630735.1 Kitasatospora sp. NPDC005748 | reverse complement strand
GACCAGCACCACCGCGTCACCCAAGCCCTCGACGCCCTCACCCGCGGCGCCCACCTCCCCTTCCTCCTCCGCGGCATCCCCGCCGAATAGCAGCCGCCGAATGGCAGCCGGCGGCGGGCTACTCCCGGCCGTAGGGGCTGTGCATCGTCAGGAAGCGGATCTCCAGGTCACTGGCCAGGTAGTCCATCCGCCGCTCCCAGAAGGCGCTCAGGTGCGGCAGGGCCAGGTGGGCGTCGAGGTCGGCCTGGCTTCGCCACGCCTCGTAGAACACGAAGACGCCGGGCTCCTCGCGATCCTCGTGGAAGTGGTACTCCAGGCATCCCGGCTCCCGCCGGGTGGGGGCCACGAAGGAGAGCAGCAACTCCTTCAGCTCCACCGCCCGTTCGGGCTTAGGGCGGGCGATGCCGACGAGCGTGACCGGCTGATCCATGCGAACTCTCCCTCATGCAAGGTACGACGAATCTCGTACCTCGGGACGGTACCGCTGCGGGGAGGTACGATTCAAGCCGTACCTGAGGGAGGTCACCCATGCCCGACGAGGAAGGGCACCCGGCCGTCGAGGAGATCGAGCTCGGCAAGGTGCTGGCGGCGCTCGCCGACCCGCTGCGCCGCCGAGTGGTCCGCGAGCTGGCCTGCTCGCCGGACGGCACCGCGCGCACCTGCAGTTCCTTCGCGCTGCCCGTCTCGAAGGCCACCGTCACCCACCACTTCCGCGCGCTGCGCGAGGCCGGCCTGATCCGGCAGGTCGACCGGGGGAACAGCCGGATGGCCGCCCTCCGCCGCACCGACATCGACACCCGCTTCCCCGGCCTGCTCGCTCTCCTCACCGCCGAGGCGCAGGCCCCCGGCGACGGCTGACGGTCCGGTGCCCGCAGAACGCGGTGCACAGGAAGTCGGTATGGCCGACTTCCTGTGCACGCCCGGGTGTTCCGCTGACGCACAGGGCGCCGTCACCCCAGAAGGGACCGGCCGGGGCGACCGGTCCGCACAGCCCCGCCCTACGATGGCCGGATGCCCGCAGAACCGATGCGATTCCCGCCCCGCCCCCTACGCGACGTGCAGGCGCGGCACCTCCGGCAGGCCGGCGGGTGCGGTGGCGGGGCGGCCGTCGTGACGGTCGACTTCGAGCCGTGCACCGGCCCCACCCGCTTCGAGCTCACCCTCCCGGACGACGTCCGGTTCCGCTTCGGCCCCGCCGGCGGCGACGAGGACTACCGCGAGGTCTTCTCACTCCTCGAAGCGCTCGACGAGGGCATGCGCGAGGTGCTGGCCGAGGACGGGCGGATCACCGTCCACTGCCGGGCCGTGCTGCGGTCCATGGTCGTCCACCCCGTCGACTCCCACCCCCGCGCGTTTCGTGAAGCAGGGCGGCTCGCCGCACGCAAGGCCCTGGAACAGGTCTTCGGCGCCTCCTGACACCACCGGAGCGGCGGCCCGAGCACAGGAAGTCGGCCGACCCGACCTCTCGTGGGTAATGTGTGTGCCCCAGCAGACCGGTGTGAGTGCGAGCGAGGTAGCGACGTGGAACCGGCGGGGGACGGCACGACACACGACCAGGCGTCGCCGAACGTTCGCAACGACCTCTCCGGCCGGGTCACCGGGGCAGCCGTTCAGGCGGGGGACATCCACGGCGGCGTGAACGTCGTGGTGGTGAACGCGGCACCGGAGAGCGGCCCTCCCGACGAGGCCGTCGCCGAGGCGCTGCGGAAGTCCTCGCACAGCTGGCGAGCACGTTTCTCCAGCGTCGATCTGGTCAACCTGCCACGGATCGCGATGCTCTCGGACGGCAGCGCGATCCTCGGCGCGGCGAGGAACGCGGAGCTCGACACCACCAAGCCGTTCCGGGGCCAGGGACTGGCCCCCGGGCTCTTCGTCTCCCATGTCAGACCGTTGTTCGAGACGTGGGACGCCGAGTCGGCGACCAGGCTCTGCGAGAGCACGATCGACCACGTACACCGTGGCCTGCTGGTCTCCTTCGAAGCGCGGATGCGCTGCCGCAATCCCCCGACGATGCCTCCGTCGGAGCCCACCGGAGTCCTCGCGAAGGACCCGCACCTCCGCTTCGACATCGGCGGACGCAGCGTCGTCATCACCTTCGACCCGCACTGGCTCACGACGGCCACCGCTTCGGGCACGCTCCACGACGCCGCGCGGAACCCGCTGGTCTACTCCGGCCTCGGTACCGTGGCCGCGGTCCTGGACGACGGCACGATCCGCGTCTCCGCGCTCGTCTTCGGCCAGCCCGAGACCCCGTTCCAGTCACACCTGAAGCACCTGGGCGCGTCCGCACTGCGCACGCCGGCCGGACTCACCGCCGCCGATTTCCGCAACGAGTTCTCCACCCGCCCCGGGGAAGGGGTCGCCATTCCCCGCACCCGAGAAGGAACTGCCGTGAGCCGTACGGGTATCGCCCTGCTCTTCGACGAGGACCGGGTGATCCCGGGCCAGATCGACCGCGCCGTGCTGACCCAGTCGACCAGGATCGCCCCGGAGTACCGTCGCGACCTCGGCGTGGCCGTCGCGAGCCTGTCACCGGGGCCCGCCTTCGCCGCGGGAGCCACCCCGGGCGACATCGCCGCGCACCTGCTCGCCCGCACGCCCCCGCTCTGGAAGTCCCTCACCGTCCCGGGGCTCACCGCGCTGATCCGTTCGCGCAACCTCGCCGTGTCGACCGTCACCGGGCTCACCGCGGGGCAGCTCGGGGACCTCGACGAGTTGATGCGGGCGGAGACGCCGAGCTATCTCGGCGGCGTCGAGCTGGACAGGGCCCTGCCGATGCAGCGGGAACTCCTTCCGCAGTGCGACCAGTACCACGTGGTGGGCGCCGAACTCCGGTTGGTCTACACCGCTGCGAGCCGCTACCTCGACGAGGCCAACGACGAGGACCTCGACCGGCCGCCGGCCCGGTGGCGGGACACCGGACTCTTCCGAACCGTGGTCTGGGAGGAGGACACCCGTCGGTCGGAGGCGGAGGAGGCCGAGGCCGCGTTCCTCCTCCGCGACTGGCTCGGCGGGCGGACCGAGTAGCCGCGGAAGCGCACCCGGCCGTCGAGGAGATCGAGCTCGGCCCGCGTGCCGTCGGCGAGCGCCGACGGCACGCGGGCCGACCGGGAAGTCGGCCCCGCCGACTTCCCACTCCCCCGACTCGGTGTCAGGACCACCCGGGGCCGACGCGGGCAGCGGCCGACAGGTCGGGATCGCGGCCGGAGCAAGGGTGCCGAGGCCACCTCCCAGCCGAAGGCCGGGGAGCCCGGCCGACCCGGCAAAGCTCCACGGGACACGAACCGCGCCTGTCCGTAGCCGCGCCGCGCGCGCCGCCCGCGAGGCGCCCGGCCCCCGTCGGCGGGCCCCGGCGCGGGGGTGCGAGGGTAGGGCACGTGAACCAAACGATCATGGCAGCCGCCCGCGAACGGGCCGCCGGACACCGGCGGCGGTTCGACCTCCGTTTCGAGGCCTACTTCGCCTCCCTGCCGGAGCGCCTCGACACGCCACCGCTCAGCCGCTTCACCCCCCGCTGCCTGGAGCTGCTGCGGGACCTCTCGCTGCGCGGCGGCAAGCGGCTGCGGGTCGCCCTGCTGTACGAGGCCGCCCGGCTGGTGACCACCGAGCCGGTGCCCGGTCTGGCAGAGGCCGCGCTGAGCATCGAACTGCTCCAGACGCACGGGCTCGTCCACGACGACATCATCGACGACGCGCCGGTCCGCCGGGGCGGCCCCTCCACCTACTACGCCTACCGCGAGGAGTTCCCGGCGGCGGAGCGCACCGCGCTGGGCCTGGCCGTCCTGGCCGGGGACCTCGCCGCCTTCCTCTCGATGCGCGTCCTGCTGGAGGCGGACGTCCCCGCCGAGCTGCGCCAGGCGATGCTGGAGGTGCAGCTGAACGCCGCCGCGGAGACGGTCACCGGCCAGATCGTCGACCTCGAACGCGACTTCCGGGCGCTTCCGGAGGAGGAGTTCCTGCACACCGTCTGCGAGTACAAGTCCACCCGCTACTCCGTCCTCGCCCCGCTGCGGCTGGGCCTGCTGGCGGCCGGCGAGGACGTGGCCGCGCACGACGCGCGCCTGCGCCGGTACGCGACGCTGGTCGGCATCGGCGGCCAGCTGCGCGACGACTACCTCGACCTGTTCGCCGACGAGGCGGCCACCGGCAAGTCGACCGGCGCCGACCTCCGGTCCGGCCGCCGCAGCTACGCCGTGAGCGCCCTGCTCGCCGCCGCGGACGACACGCAGCGGGCCGTGGTGGAGTCCGCGCTCGGCGATCCGGACTGCTCGGCGGCGACGGTCGGGCGCGTCCGCGAGCTGGCCCGGTCGCTGGGCGTGGACGGCAGGCTCCGCGCCGACATCCGCCGCTGCGCCGAGGCCGCCGCCGGGGAGGCCTCGGGCTGGCGCCCGCACTGGCGCGAGGAGGCGGTGGCCTTCTTCGAGGGCCTCCCGCTGTCCAACGTGCTGCCGACCGGGTGAGCGCAGCGGGCGCCCCGGGCGACCCCGGGCGAACTCGCGGCCGCCGGGCACTCACGCGTCACCCCCGGCAAGGGCGACAATCGTGGCATAACGGTACAGATGTACCGGCCAGACCGTATCGTGCCAAGGACGGCCGCGGGCGATCGCCGCAAGGGCAGACCCGAGGGCAGCCGGCCGGAGGCAGCCGGACACCCCGGGTACGGGGACGCGGTTGCCGCACGACACAACACCGGACAAGGGGGCACCACGGGGTGGTCGAGCCGCAGCTGACACCCGAGGTCTTCGACCGGGCGATCGTGGCGATCGCCCTGACCGCGGGCCGGGAACACCGCCTGGTCTACCGCAACGACGCCTTCCGCGAGCTGTTCGGGCCGCGGTCGATCGGGGTCCCCGTCCGGGAGCTGTTCGCCGAACCCGGGGTGGAGCGGTTCTTCGAGACGCTCGACAACGTCCTCGCCGACGGCACCGCCCGCCAGGTGACCACGCCCCGGACGGTGGAACGGCCCGGGGACGGTGACGGTGACCACCGGCACTTCGTCTACAGCTGCTCCCCGATCTCCTCCCGCTTCGGCCCCGGCATCCTGATCGCCGCGATCGACACCACCACCGAGGTGCACGCCGCCCAGCAGGCCGAACAGCTCTCCACCGACCGCCTGCGCACCCTGGAGCGGTACGAGGCGCTGATCTCCGCCGTCTCCCAGCTGGTCTGGATCGTCCGCGCGGACGGCAGCATGGCCGAGCTCGTGCCCGGCTGGCAGCGGCTCACCGGGCAGCCCTGGCGGGAGACCATGGACGAGGCCTGGTTCGAGCTCATCCACCCCCGCGACCGGGCCGGGCTGGCCGAGCAGTGGCTGAAGGCGGCGGACGCCGAGCCGTCCATGTTCGAGCACTCCTTCCGGGTGCGCACCGTCACCGGGGAGTACCGGCACGTCTCCGCCCGTGCGGTGCCGATCGTCCGCGAGGGCCGGCCGGTGGAGTGGGTCGGGGCCACCTCCGACATCGAGGACCGCTGGCGCAACCGGCTCCGCGAGCGGCTGCTCGCCGGGGCCCTCGCGGTGACCGAGACCGCCCGCCCGGACGACGCCTTCGCCGCCGTCGCGGACCTCGTCGTCCCGGAGCTCACCGACGCCTGCACGGTGTTCCTGCTCTCCACCCGCGAGCACGCCACCCGGCCCGACGAGATCCTCGGCACCCGGATCGCCTCCACCGCCCGGCCCGGCCTGCCTCCGCTGCCCGCGCTGCGCCAGCAGAGCTACCGGCTCGGGCCGGCCGCCCTGCGGGTCGTCGCCCGCCAGGCGCCCGCGCTCCTGACCTTCCCGGTCGGCGAGATCCCCCCGGGCGTCGTCCCCCGGGAGTCGGCCCAGTGGCTCACCCGGGCCCGCGCCACCAGCCTCACCCTGCTGCCGATCGTCATCGACGGCATCACCGTCGCCCTCGCCGCGGCGGCCGGCTGCGAGGACACCCCGCCGCCCGGCCGGCCGGACATCGACCTGCTCCAGGACGTCCTCCAGCGGGCCCAGGCCACGCTGCGCCAGACCCTGGAGCTCCAGCGCACCCGGCAGGTGGCACTCGTCCTCCAACGGGCGCTGCTCACCGCCCCGCCGGTCGTCCTCGGCGCCGAGCTCGCCGCCCGCTACCAGCCCGGCAACCGGGCGGCCGAGGTCGGCGGCGACTGGTACGACGCCTTCCTGCTGCCAGACGGCTCGCTCGCCCTGACCATCGGCGACGTGGCCGGGCACGACCTCACCGCGGCCACCACCATGGGGCAGCTGCGCAGCATGCTGCGGTCGGTCGCCTACAACCGCACTCATCTGCACACCCCGGCCGACACCCTCGCCGCGCTCGACACGGCCGCCGACGGCCTCGGCGTGGCCGCCTTCGCCACCGCCGTCCACCTGAACCTCACCCGGGTCGGCGACGGCTGGCGGATGACCTGGTCGAACGCCGGGCACCCGCCGCCACTGCTGGTACCCGCCTCGGGCGAGCCGCGCTTCCTGGTGACCGAGGAGACCGACGTGCCGCTCTGCGTGGCCCCCGCCGAGCGGCGCCACACCCACAGCACCGGAATCGCGCCCGGGGACACCGTGCTCCTCTACACCGACGGGCTGGTCGAGGTGCCCGGGGAGAACCTGACCGTCGGCCTGGGCCGGCTGGCGCAGGCGGCGGGCGCCGTCGGCCACCGGCCGCTGGACGAACTCTGCGACCACGTGCTCGCCCAGGTCGCCGAGACCCGGGACGACATCGCCCTGCTGGCCTTCCGCGCACTGGCCGCGCCGCCCGTCTGAGGCCGGCGCGGCTCGGGTACCGGTCCCGGGGACCGCGCTCAGACGCTGCCGCCGGGTGCCGCGCTCAACTGCCGCGCGGGAAGGACCGCTTCACGGTGCCCTTGGTGTCGGCGGCGAGGTAGCCGCCGCCGTACTCGCCGGACAGGTAGACCTTGATGCTGGGCGTGCCGTCGGAGCTGTCCGGACCGATGATGAGGTAACGGCTGGTCGGGTTGGGGACGTTGAGGGTGTCCTGGGCCTTCTGGAGCAGGGCCGGGATGATGTCCCAGTCGTAGCTCCGCAGGTCGACGGTCTTCTGACGGGACGTCATGGTGCCGCCCGCGGTGCGGGTGACCTTGCCGTCGCGGTAGTTGAGCCGGTCGAACACCGTAGGGTCGGCCGCGGTCGGCCCCTCGGCGCTCGCGTAGGTGGGGTAGACGGTGAGCTGGGTGATCTTGGAATCCGCCAGCGACGGGCGGAAGGCCTCGACCGTCGTGCGGACCCCGGCCGGGGTGAGGAAGTCCGGGGGGACGGCGGACGGGGGCGCGGTCTTGGCCGTCACCGACGGGGCGGCGACCGGCTCGGGCGCGGTCGACGCGGCGGCGGGGGTGGTGGGGCCCGTGCTGCCGGTCGCCGCCGGGCCGGACACCGACGGGCCCGGGGCGGCGCCCGTGCCGTTCTCGGTGCCCGAGTCGGGCAGGAGGATCCAGGTGAGGGCACCCGTCAGTGCGACGGCGACGACCGAGAGGGTGACCGCCCGCGCCCGCCCGCCCCGGGGCACCGGGGCCGCCGGGCCGGGCGTGGTCGTGCCGGTCGGGACGGCGTCCGCCGGGACCGCGTCGACCGGGTGCCCGGGGAAGCCGGGGCGGCCCGGCCCGGCAGCGCCGGGGTGACCGAACGTGTCGGCCGGGGCGGCGCCGTAGCCGTACCCGGGACCGGCGCCGGAGCCGCTGTCGTACCCGGGACCGCCGGGACCGTCCCCGGCGCCGGGGGCGGTTCCGGGCGCGGATCCGGCCCAGGCGTTCATCGCCGGGTCGGTACCGGGCCACGGGGTCGCCGCAGGCCGCGGGAGGTCGAGACCCGTCGGCGACCAGGCCACCGGACCGGAGGCCGGGCCCGGGGCGGCCCCGGCCTCCGCGGCTGCGAGCGCCTGGTCGAGCTGCTCCGCGCTCGGCCGGACCGCCGGATCCCTGGCGAGCACGGCCGCCAGCACCGGGGCGAGCCGCCCCGCCCGCGCCGGCGGCGGCAGCGGCTCGTCCAGGACGGCCGCGAGGGTGGCGAGCGTGGTGGCGCGGCGCAGCGGGTGGTGGCCCTCGACCGCGACGTACAGCATCATGCCGAGCGACCACAGGTCGGACGACGGGTTGCCCTCCGCCCCGCGGATCCGCTCGGGGGCGATGTACTCGGGCGAGCCGATCAGGGCCCCGGTGCTGGTGAGGGCGGTGGCGCCCTGCATGGCGGCGATGCCGAAGTCGGTGAGGACGGGCGTGCCGTCCGGGCGCAGCAGTACGTTCCCGGGCTTGACGTCGCGGTGCTGGATGCCGGCGGCGTGGGCGGCGCGCAGGGCGGAGAGCACCCCGCGGCCGATCCGGGCCGCCTCGGGCACGGTGAGCGGGCCGCGGGAGAGCCGGTCGGCGAGGCTGCCGCCGGTGACCAGCTCCATCACGAGCCAGGGGTGCGGATGGTCTGCGGTGTCGACGATGTGATGGATGATCACCACGTTCGGGTGCTGGAGCCGCGCCAGGGAGCGCGCCTCGCGGAGCACCCGCTCGCGCAGCTCCGACGCGTCCTCGGGGTTGGCGGCCGCCATCGCCGGGTCGGGCGGGCGGACCTCCTTGAGCGCCACCTCGCGGTGGAGCGCGTTGTCCCGGGCGCGCCAGACCAGGCCCATGCCTCCGCCGCCGAGTCGTTGCAGCAGCTCGAACCGGCCGTCGATGAGCCGTGCGTCCGACCCGTCAGCGTTCATGCCCGTCATCGTAGGAGACGCCGCCGACACGCCGGTGGCCGGGACGGCCCGCACCCGCTTCTCCCCGGTCGCGGGCGAGCGGGCGGGTGCGAACGGCCCGCCGGGGAGCGCCGGTCGCCGGTCCCCGGTCAGGCGGTGGTCCGCACGCCGTCCAGGGCGATGGCCAGGACGCGGTCGCGCTGCTCCTCGTCGGGGAACGCGACCGAGCTGACACCCGAGACGAGGCGCAGCAGGTCGTCGATGGACATGTCCGCCCGCGCCACCCCCGCGTCCTGCGCGCGCCTGAGCAGCGGTGCGCTCGCGTCGAACATCGACTGCCGGCAGGCCAGGAAGATGTCCGACTCCTCCCCCTCCAGCGCCTCGCGGATCGCCCGCTTGGTCAGGGTGTAGGCGACGAACCTGCGCAGCCAGCCGGTCAGCGCCTCCCAGGGCGACTCGCCCGACAACTCCCCTGCGGCCAGACTCAGTTCATTGACCTCGTTGGCGTAGACCGTCTCGAAGAGGTGCCGACGGGTGGGGAAGTTGCGGTAGAGGGTGCCGATGCCGACGCCGGCCCGCCGGGCGATGTCCTCCAGCGAGGCCTCGGCGCCGTGCTCGGCGAAGGCCTCGCGGGCGGCAACCAGCAGCGCATCGAAGTTGCGCGCGGCATCGGCGCGGCGCGGACGCTGGGCCGCCACAAACTCGCCGACCACGACCTGTTCCGTCACTGGGGCTCTCTTTTCGGACACCGGGTTGAAGCGGAGGTACGCCTCCGCTAATCTGGAGGCATGCCTCAACTTTAGCAGTGAGGTCCTGTCCCCGCCCCTGCCGGCACACCCGGTGGAGGCACCAGCACGCCCGTCGATCCGGCACCGGATCCCGAGCGCACCCGCCGGCCCGCGCCGTACGCACCAACCCTGTTGGCCCGTTCTCCACACCTCGCACTTCGCCGCGCGTCCGGCGGTACGCACCACAGCTCCGACCGCACCGGCACCGGCACCGGCGCCGGCACCGGCACCGGCACCGCACAGCGCGCGCCACCCAGCACACAGCGCACCACGCACCACGCACCACGCACACCAAACACCACGCACACCGCTTCCGCCCGCAGCCCGTGGGCGCGCTCCCCTTGCGCGCCCCATGCCCCGAGAAGGTTCGATGAGCCGCCCGTCCAATCGCCTCACCTTCGGCGTCCTCGCGACCGGCGCGGGCGTGTTCGCCCTGCTCCAGTCGCTGATCACGCCCGCCCTGCCCACCGTCCAGCACGCGATGAACACCTCGCAGGCCACCGTCACCTGGGTGATGACCGCCTACCTGCTCTCCGCCTCGATCTTCACGCCGATCCTCGGCCGGGTGGGCGACCTGGTCGGCAAGAAGCGCACCCTGGTCGCCGCGCTCGGCGCGCTCCTGGTGGGCTGCCTGGTCGCCGCCCTGGCTCCCAACATCACCGTCCTGATCATCGCCCGGGTCATCCAGGGCATCGCCGGCGCGCTCTTCCCGCTGTCCTTCGGCATCATCCGCGACGAGTTCCCCGCCTCCCGGGTGGCGACCGGCATCAGCAACCTGTCCGCCGTCATCGCGGTGGGCAGCGGCCTCGGCATGGTCCTGGCCGGACCGATCGTCGGCGCGCTGGACTACCGCTGGCTCTTCTGGTTCCCGGTGATCATCGTCGCCGTCACCGCCGTGATCGCCCAGCGCTACGTCCCGGAGTCGCCCAAGCGCGCCGAGGGCGCCGGCGGCGCGGGCAGTGTCAACTGGCTCGGCGCCGTCCTCCTCTCCGGCTGGCTGGTGGCCCTGCTGCTGCCCATCAGCCAGGCCTCGAAGTGGGGTTGGGGCTCCAACGGGGTGATCGGCCTGCTGGTCGCGGCCGTCGTCCTGTTCGGCCTCTGGGCCCTGGTCGAGGCCCGCTCGCGCAACCCGCTGATCGACCTGCGGATCATGCGCCTCCCGGCGGTCTGGACGACCAACACCGCCGCCCTGCTCTTCGGCGGCGGCATGTACGCGGTCTGGGCCTTCCTCCCCGGCTTCGCGCAGACGCCGACCTCGGCCGGCTACGGCTTCGGGTCGAGCATCACCGGCGCGGGGCTGCTGATGCTGCCCATGCTGGTCACCATGTTCGTGGCCGGGATCCTCAGCGGGCGCCTCGCCGGCCGGTTCCCCGCCAAGGCCCAGCTGACCGCGGGCGCCGTCTTCGGCTCGGCCGCCTGCGCGATGCTCGCCGCCTGGCACGACCGGCCGTGGCAGGTCGCCCTGGCGGCGGGGGTCTTCGGGCTCGGCATCGGCCTCGCCTTCGCCTCGATGAGCAACCTCATCGTCCAGAGCGTGCCCGCCGCGCAGACCGGCGCGGCCACCGGCATGAACGCCAACATCCGCACCATCGGCGGCTCCATCGGCGCCGCGCTGATGACCAGCCTGGTCACCGGCCACCTGCAGCCCTCCGGCCACCCCTACGAATCGGGCTACACCCACGGGTTCGCCCTGCTCGCCGCCTTCTGCCTGGCGGCGGCCGTCGCCGCCCTGCTCGTCCCGGCCCGTCGGCCCGCACCGTTCGTGATCGGCGGCCCGGCCGCCGCCGACCCGGTCGCGGGCGCGCCGGCCCGGCCGGAGGCGGTCCGGAGCTGACCGGGTCACCCGCCCGCCCCGCCCGCCCACCACGCGCCCCGCCGGCTCCCGGCGGGGCGCGTCCGTGTGCCACCGGGTGCAGCTCCGTCCGGGCGCCGAGGGCGCACCCCAAATTGGAGTACAGAATTCGCATTCGATAGCCTGCCGGGCGTGAGGCTGACCAAGAGCACCGACATCGCCCTCCGCATCGCCATGCGGCTGGCGGTCCTCGACGAGGACGCGAACCCGACCACCCGCGAGGTGGCCGAGTCGGTGGGCGTGCCGTACACCCACGCCGCCAAGGTCGTCAGCCGGCTCCAGCACCTCGGTGCGGTCGAGGCGAGGCGCGGGCGGGGCGGGGGCCTCGCGCTCACCTCCGCCGGCCGGACCGGGTCGCTCGGGGTGCTGGTGCGCGAGCTGGAGGGCGTCGGCGACGTGGTCGGCTGCGAGGACGAGCCGCCCTGCCCGCTACGGGCCGCCTGCCGGCTGCGCGGGGCACTGCGGACCGCGCAGGAGGCGTTCTTCGCCTCGCTCGATCCGCTCTCGATCGACGACCTGGTCGGCCCGCCCACCGGGCCGGTCCTGCTGAGCCTCTCCGGCAGACCCGCCGGCTGACCCCACACCTCCGTTCACCGACCCGCCGGGTCGCGCCTCCGCACGACCTTTAATATGCATTCCAGATACCAGTTCGGAGTGAGCCCCATGCTGTCCGCCAAGTCCGCCGAGATCGTCGAAGCCACCCTGCCCGCCGTGGGCGGCGCGATCGGCGAGATCACGCCGCTCTTCTACGACACACTCTTCGCCGACCACCCGGAGCTGCTGCGCGACCGGTTCAACCGGGGCAACCAGGCCAACGGCACCCAGCGGCAGGCGCTGGCCGGCTCGATAGCCGCCTTCGCGTCCGCCCTGATCGCCCGCCCCGACCTGCGGCCGGACGCCATGCTCGCCCGGATCGCCCAGAAGCACGTCTCGGTCGGCATCCGGAACGACGAGTACCCGATCGTCCAGAAGTACCTGTTCGCCGCCATCGTCGAGGTGCTCGGCGAGGCCGTCACCCCGGAGGTCGCCGCCGCCTGGGACGAGGTGTACTGGCTGATGGCCAACGCGCTGATCGCCATCGAAGACCGGCTGCGCGCCGAGACCGCCGCCGCGCAGTCGGGCGACCCGGACGACCTCTGGCGCCGCTTCACCGTGATCGCCCGGCGCCGGGAGACCGACGACGTGACCACCTACCTGGTCCGCCCCGCCGACGGCGGCCCCGTCCCGCCCGCACGGCCCGGCCAGTACGTCTCGGTGCGCGCCACGATGGCGGACGGCGCCCGGCAGATCCGCCAGTACAGCCTCTCGGGGAGCTCCGGCGGCGCGCTCCGGTTCACCGTCAAGCGGGTCGGTGCCGGGGCCGACGGGGCACCGGCCGGCGAGGTGTCCAACCACCTGCACGACCACCTGCACACCGGCGACGTGGTCGAACTCGCCCCGCCGCTCGGCGACCTCACCCTCGCCGACGGCGCCGGACCGGTGCTGCTGGCCTCGGCCGGGATAGGCAACACGCCGATGACGGCCATGCTGGACCACCTCGCCGCCACCGGCTCCCCCCGAACGGTGATCTCCGTGCACGGCGACCGGGACCAGCACGCGCACGCCTTCCGGGCCGAGCTCGACCGGCTCACCGCCGAGCTGCCGAACGCCGTCGCGCACGTCTTCTACGAGCGGCCGGTGGGCGACTGGCCCGCCGAGCGCACCGGCCTGGTCGACCTCTCGACGGTGCCGGTCCCGGCCGGGACCGTCGCCTACCTGTGCGGGCCGCTGCCCTTCCTGCGCTCGGTGCGGGCCCAGCTGCTCGCGGCGGGCGTGGCGGCCGCCGACATCCACTACGAGGTGTTCGGCCCCGACCTCTGGCTGGGACAGGACGCCTGAGCCCTGGCGGCCACTGCCGGACCACCGCTGCCCGAGCGACCCCAGCCCGAGTGCCCTCCCGACGGCCGAGTGCCCTCCCGACGGCCGGGGGCCGCTCAGCGGACGGCCGGGGGCGCTCAGGCCGGCCGCAGCTCCAGGGTGCAGCACTTGGCGCCGCCGCCACCCTTGAGCAGCTCGGAGACGTCCACCGGCACCGGTTCGTAGCCGTGCTCGGCCAGCCGGCCGGCCAGCGCCTTGGCGGCCTCCGGCAGCAGGACCCGCCGCCCGTCCGAGACCGCGTTGAGGCCGAACACCTCGGCGTCCGCGCGGTCGGCGAGGATCGCGTCGGGGTAGAGGCTGCGCAGCAGCGCCTGGCTGTCGGGCGTGAAGGCCTCGGGGTAGTACATGACGTGGTCGTCGCCGAGGACGGCGAGCGCGGTGTCCAGGTGGTAGAAGCGCGGGTCGACCAGGGTCAGGCCGAGCACCTGGACCCCGAACAGGGCCCGGGCCTCGGCGTGCGCCGCCGGATCGGTACGGAACCCGGTGCCGGCCAGCACCCGGCGGCCCACCACCAGGTGGTCGCCCTCCCCCTCGTTGACGTGCCCCGCCCGGTGGACCTCGCGGTAGCCGGCGGACCGGAACCACGCCTCGTGGGCGTCGGACTCGCCGGCCCGCTCGGGATGCCGGAAGGTCGCGATCAGGGCCCGGCCGTCCAGGACGGTTGCCCCGTTGGCGGTGTAGACCATGTCGGGCAGGCCCGGCACCGGCTCGATCAGCTCGACGGTGTGGCCGAGCCGCCGGTAGATCGAACAGAGCCGCTCCCACTGGCGGACGGCGAGCTCGGTGTCGGTCGGCCGGGCCGGGTCCATCCAGGGGTTGATCGCGTAGTCGACGGTGAAGTGCGTCGGCCGGCACATCAGGTAGCGCCGCGGCCTCGCGGTGCGCTCCGGGGTTCGGTTCGGCATGCGGCTACCTCCGCCGTCCGGGACTGCTGGGATCGGGATCGGGATGCTGTGCGCTGGGGCGCCGGGGCGGTGGAGAACGCGGCCTCGGATACCGGAGCACGTGGGGGCGTGCCGGTGCGTAGCGCACCCCAGAGGGCGGCTGCCCACGCGAGTCAGTTCGCACACATGAGCGGACACCATCGCCGGGTGCAACCCCCCGCGCACCCGGCGCGCACCCCGGCGCACGGGGCGCCGGGTGCAGGGTCGCCGGGCACCGGGGCGCCGGGGCACGGGTGCGCGGAGGCTCCCTCACGGTGCCGGGGCGCCGCCGCCCGGCCGCCGGCCTACCAGCGCAGGACGAAGTCGACCGGCCTCGTCCGCAGCCCGGCGCACCGCTCGGCCAGCGCCCGCAGCCGCCGGTCGGCCTCCTCGGCCGGCATCCGCCGCCGGTCGCCGTGCCCCGGCAGCACCCACTCGAAGCGCAGGCGCCCGACGCCTCGGGCGAGCGAGGCCGCCAGCTCCTCCATCGAGTACCAGGTGACCCCGTCGGCCACCTCCAGGTCGCCGGTGGTGCGCGACCAGTAGTAGCTGTCGCCGCTGAAGCAGTACCGGTCGTCGGCCACGTACAGGACGCTGCCCAGGGTGTGCCCGGGGAACGGGTGGGCCACGACCCCGGGGGCGATCTCGACGGGTTCCCGGCCGCGCAGCACCCGGTCGGCGTCGGGCGCGGCGTCGAGGTCCCCCTCGTGGATCCAGAGCCGCGCGCCGAACCGGTCGGCGTACGCGCGGCCGTGCGCCGCGTGGTCGCGATGGGTGAGCAGCACGTCGGTCACCGGGCCGAGCGCCTCGTAGCGGGCGGCCAGCGGTTCGGCGTACCGGGGCGTGTCCACCATCAGGTACCCGCCGGGCCGGCGCAGCAGGTACGCGTTGGCGCCGGCGGTGTGCTGGGAGTTGTGGCCGCACAGCAGCAGGTCCTCGTCGAGCGCGAGCGGGAACGGGTCCCGTGCCGGGTCGAGCGGCCGGCCGCGGAGGCGGACGGAACGGGTGGGGCAGGCGTGGGCGGCGGCGTACAGCTGCCGCAGCTCGGCCTCGTCGCGGGGCGGGCGGACGACCTCGGAGCGGCCGTCGCGCTCGTGGATCAGATCGGGGGCGAGCTGGCGGGCGACGTCGCAGTTGGTGCAGCGGTCGTCGACGTACCAGCCCGTTCCGGGGGTCCTGGACGCGGTGAGGGGATCGGTGTCGGTCATGCTTGCGCCCTCCTGGGTGGGGCGCCCGCCGAACGGCGGGGCCGTTCCAGGGTGGGCACCGGCGGACCGGAAGCGGAAGGGGGTCGCGATCTTGTCATTTCTCCGACGGAGCTATCTCGGTCACCGCCCTGACGGGCCATCAGGTCGGTTCGACCGCCCGCCGCCCCCGGCGTGCCCCGCCCCCCGCGATATTCCCGGAACCTGCTGAATCCGTACGTGGCCCATCTCACGTCCCCCCGAGGGCCACCTACGGTGGCGTAGGTCACTTGAGACAGTGAACTATCTCCTTCATGCCGAACCTCCAGGAGACTCTTGACCTCAGTTCGTACGCGGCCCTCGGGGACAGCTTCACCGAGGGGCTCAACGACCCCGGCGTCGGCGGCGCCTTCGCCGGCTGGGCCGACCGGCTCGCCGGCCTGCTCGCCGACGGACGCCCGCCGGGCGAGTTCCGCTACGCCAACCTCGCGGTGCGGGGCCGGCTGCTCGACCAGGTCACGGCGGAGCAGGTGCCGCAGGTCCGGCGCATCCAGCCGGACCTGGTGACCTTCTGCGCCGGCGGCAACGACATCCTGCGACCCGGCAGCGACCCGGACGAGGTCGCCGAGCGCTTCGAGCGCGCCATCGTCCAACTCACCGAGTCCGCCGGGACGGTGCTCATCTGCACCGGCTTCGACACCCGGGGCGTGCCACTGCTGAAGCACCTGCGCGGCAAGATCGCCACGTACAACGGCCACATGCGGGCCGTCGCCGACCGCAACGGCTGCAAGGTCGCGGACCTCTGGTCACTGCGCGCGGTGCAGGACCGCCGGGCGTGGAGCGAGGACCGCCTGCACCTCTCGCCCGACGGCCACCAGCGGGTCGCCCTGCTGGCCGCCCGCTCGCTGGGCCTGCGCACCGAGCAGGACCCGGAGGCGCCCTGGCCGGTCCTGCCGTACCAGTCCGCCGCCGACCAGCGCCGGGAGAACCTCCAGTGGGCGCGCGAGTTCCTGCTGCCGTGGGTCGGCCGCCGACTGCGCGGCGAGTCCTCCGGCGACCACGTCGAGGCGAAGCGGCCGGAGCTGCTCCCGCTCTGACGAACCGTCAGGCCCGGCCGGGTGCGGTCCCCCTCCCCACGGAAGCGGACCGCACCAGCCGGACCGCCCCCGCGTGCAGCAGCGCGGCGGCCGCCGCGCCGACCAGGTACCAGCAGAGGTCCGGCGCGTTGAAGGTGGACCCGAGCACCAGCCGGGCCACCGTGCTGCGCCGCGCCAGGTCGTCGGGGACGCCCGTGAGCTGGAACAGCTCCACCGCCCAGCTCAGCCCCGCCGCCACCGCACCGGCGGCCACCGGACGCAGCCGCGGCGCGACGAGCACCACCAGGGCGTACACCAGCACCGTGTAGAGCGCGTCGCCCGCGTACTTGGCGAGCTCGCCCCCGCCGACCGCCCGCACCCCGAGCCCGGCCCCCACTACCAGCACCGCCGCCACCCCGGCCACCGCCCGGACACCGCCACTCCCCCGAAGCTCACCCATCGGGCCACCCTAGGGGGTGTCGCGAGCCGGGGACCACCCGGTGCCGCGGTGGCGCCCGGTCGGTGAGGGACGGAGAATCCTTGGTGGTCCCGGTCGGTCCGGAGCCGCCCCGCGCGCGGCGCCGGGCGCCGTCGCCGACCCGTACGCGCACGCCTCCTCGGGGGCGTCCACCGGTCGGCGGTGGTGGCACGATCCGGAGCTGACATGACCGATCCGCGCACGATCCTCTGGCAGGCACGCCAAGGCCCCGTACCGACGGACTGGCACGTCTTCACGAAGAGGCGGGGCAAGCTGAAGGGGTTCTTCCGGGGGACCTCGGACGATCCGGACCCGCTGCTGGTCATCACCCCGGACGGCACCGTCGAGTACACGGACGAGCGCCACCCGCCGACCGTCGTCGACTTCTACGCCCTCACCGACATCACCCTCCAGGTGAGGGGGCAGAGCTTCTCCGACAGCACCATGGTGAACCTCGCCGTGTGGATCGACCTCCAGTACCGCGACGGCACGAAGGCGAAGTGGCGGTCCGCGTCCTTCCCGGGCGACCTGCGGGCCGTCCAGGGCTTCATCGAGGCGTACGGCGCCCACAAAGCACTTCTCGGGGGCTGACGCCGCGCCCCGCCCCCGCAACCGCGGCACCGCCCCGGGCGTCCCTCCCTCCCGACGGGTTGTCCGGACGGGCGGGTAACCTGCTGCCCGGCCCGCCGACGGGCCGGGTCCGCACAGGTCGCGGGCGGGAACGACAGAGGACGGGGCGGGGCACCATGACGCAGCTCACCGAAGCGGTGGAGGAGTCCGGCGTGCGGGCGGAAGCGGCCGGCCGGGGGCGGCGGTTCGCCGTCGACGGGTTCGCGCCGCACCACGACGGCCGCTCCCGCGAGCGCGGCAAGGCCCTGCGCGAGCGCGTCCCGCGCCAGCGGCACGCCGAGTTCGCCACCGCCGACGACCGTCCGACCGCCATAGCGGCGATCGAGGCGTCCAACGCCGGGCGGATCACCGAGCTGGTCCCGATCCGGCTGGGCCGGATGGCGGCCACGCCGTTCGCCTTCCTGCGCGGCTCGGCCGGCCTGATGGCCGCCGACCTCGCCCCGACGCCCACCTCCGGGATCACCGCCCAGCTCTGCGGCGACGCGCACGCGGCCAACTTCGGCCTGTACGGCGACGCCCGCGGGCAGCTGGTGATGGACATCAACGACTTCGACGAGACCGTGCCCGGCCCGTGGGAGTGGGACCTCAAGCGGCTCGCCGCCAGCCTGGTACTGGCCGGCCGCGAGGTCGGGGCCGACGAGACCACCGCGCGCCAGGCCGCGTTCGACGCCGCCGGCTCGTACCGCCGCACCATGCGCGCGCTGGCCAAGCTGCCCGTCCTGGACGCCTGGAACGCCGTCGCCGACGACCAGCTGGTCTCGTTCGCGCAGGCGCACGACCTGGCCGACGCCCTGCAGAAGGTCGGCGCGAAGGCGCTGGGCAACACGAGCGCCAGGTTCGCGGCCAAGTCCACCGTCCGCGCGCAGGACGGCGGCCTGCGGTTCACCGCGGCGCCCCCGGTGCTCAGCGAGGTCCCGGACGCGACTGCCGCCGCGGTGGCCGCCGCGCTGGGCCCCTACGTCGGCACGGTGCCCGCGGAGCTGCACCCGCTGCTCGCCCGCTACCGGGTGCAGGACGTGGCGTTCCGCGTGGTGGGCACCGGCAGCGTCGGCACCCGCTCGTACGTCGTGCTGCTGACCGACCACCGGGAGCAGCCGCTGGTGCTCCAGGTGAAGGAGGCCCGGCCGTCGGTCCTGCTGCCGCACCTGGCCCGCGCCGGGTACCCGGTGACCGCGCCGGAGGGCCACGAGGGCCGCCGGGTGGTCCTCGGCCAGAAGCGGATGCAGGTGGTCAGCGACACCCTGCTCGGCTGGACCACCGTGGACGGACTGCCCTACCAGGTACGGCAGTTCCGCAACCGCAAGGGCAGTGTGGACCCGGCGGCGCTGCTGCCCGCCCAGCTCGACGACTACGCCCGGATCACCGGCGCCCTGCTCGCCCGGGCCCATGCGCACACCGCCGACCCGGGCCTGATCACCGGCTACTGCGGCAAGAACGAGGAGCTGGACGAGGCGGTCGCCACCTTCGCGGTGGCGTACGCGGACCGGACCGAGGCGGACCACGCCGACCTGGTCACGGCCGTCCGGGCGGGCCGGCTCCCGGCCGAGCACGGCGTCTGATCCCGGGCCCGGCGCCGCCCCGGTCGCCCGGCGCGGCGCCGCGGTCGCCCCTCAGCGCCGGGCGAGGTCCAGGAACGGCGCGACGGCCGCGACGAACTCCGCCGGCCGGGTGTGGTGCACCAGGTGCCCGGCCTCGACGGTGACCACCCGGCAGTCGGGGATCCGCCCGGCCATCTCGGCGATCCGGTCCTGCGGGACGTGGCTCGCCCGGCCCCCGGCCACCACCAGGGTGGGTGCGGTGATCGCGGCCATCCGCTCCAGCCAGACCGGCTCGGGGGTGTCCAGCTGCGCCTTGACCGGCTTCACCACCGCCCAGTCGAAGTCCACCGGCCCGGCGGGCGCGTCGGCCACCGGGGCCGCCGGCCGCGGGTAGGGCGCGGGGACGTCCTCCAGCACCAGCCGGCCGACCCGCTCGGGGTGCTCCTGCGCCAGCAGGTACGCCACCACACCGCCCATCGAGTGCCCGACGACATCGACCCGGTCCAGCCCGAGGGCGTCCAGGAAGGCGAGGACGTCGTCCCGCATCGTCTCGACGCCGTACCGGCCGGGCCGGCCGCTGTCCCCGTGGCCGCGCAGGTCGAGCGCGAGGACGCGGTGGCGCGGCGCGAGGTCCGGCAGCACGCCGGCCCAGTCGTTGGCCCGCTCGCCGAGCGCGTGCAGCAGGAGCAGCGGCGGGGCACCCGGCGGGCCGGACTCGCGGTAGGCGAGGGTGACCTCCGGCAGTTCCACGGTCCGATGATCGGTCATGCCGATCACCGTATGCCGTGGCCCCCGGCTGCCGACAGGCCGTTCGCCCACCGCTCAACCCGGCCGGTCCCGGTCCTATCCCCGGGCCCGCACCTTCCCGGCCTGTACCTCGCCGACCGGCACCTCGCCGACCCCGCCGGCCCGCACCTCGCCGGTCCGGCCGGGGGCGGGCGCTCCGGGTCCGGCCTGCCCGGGCAGCGGTACCGCCACCGGTCGCGCGTCCTCCCGGGCCGCCGCCGGGCCGCCGTCCTCCCGGGCCGCCGCCCGGCTCGCGAGCACCGAGGCCAGCACCGCCAGGGCGGCCACCGCCGCGCAGACGGCACTGGCGGAGGTGTACGCGGCCCGGTGACCGCCACCGCCGCCCGTCGCGCGCAGGTAGACACCGGAGAGCGCCGAGACGCAGACCGCCGCCGCTATCCGCTGCGCCATCTGCAGGATCGCCCCGCTCACCCCGGCCGCCTCGGCGGGCGCGTGGCGCAGCACGTACGCCTGGTTGGTCGCGCCCATCACGCCCGCGGCCGCGCCGCCGAGCAGTTGCAGCCCCGCCAGCAGCCAGGGCAGCCCACCCGTCGGCGCCCACCGCACGACCAGGCCGCCGGTGAGCATCACCAGCGCCGCGAGCGTCAGGCCCGCGGTGACGGTCCGCCGGCCGAAGCGCTGCACCACCCGCCAGGCGAGCGCCGAGGCGACGCCCATCGAGACCGCCGAGGGCAGCGCGACCAGCGCCGCGCCCATCGGGGAGAGGCCGAGCCCGTCCTGCAGGAACATCGCCAGCACCAGCCCGGCCGCCACGGACGAGCCGAACTGGGCCATCGCCACCGCCGTGCCGAGCGCGTACGGCGCGGACCGGGTGAGCGCCGGGTGGATCAACGGGTGCCCGCCGGCCCGGGCGCAACGGCGCTGCCACCACACCAGCGCGCCCAGCAGCAGGGCCGCGCCGGCGCCGAAGGCCAGCCAGCCGGTCCAGGCGGGCGGCTGCACGAACGGCAGCATCAGCACCAGGGTCAGCGCGGCGACCAGCAGCAGCCCGACCAGGTCGAGGTCGGCGTTGCGGGCACTGGGGCGCGGGCGCGGCAGGCAGCGGGCCGCCAGCACGACGGTCGCCAGCCCGAACGGCACGTTGAGCAGGAAGGTCAGCCGCCAGCCGAACTCCGGTCCGACCGCGGCCAGGACGGCGCCGCCGATCGGCGGCCCGAGCGCGAAGGCCAGGCCGCCGGTGACGGCGTACATCCCGAGCGCCCGGGCCCGCAGCTGGCCGTCGAACACGTCCTGGATGGTGCCGATCATCTGGGAGTTGACCAGCCCGGCCCCGGCGCCCTGGAGCAGCCGGGCGGCCACCAGCACCCAGGGCTCGGTCGCGGTCGCGGAGAGCACGCTGACGGCGGTGAACACGGCCAGGCCGGTGACGAAGAACCACTTGCGGCCGCGGACGTCGCCGAGCCGCCCGCCCGGGACCAGGGCCAGGCCGAAGGCGAGCGAGTAGCCGGCGACGATCCACTGCAGATGGGCGGGGCCGGCGTGCAGGCTCTCCCGGAGGGCGGGTATCGAGGTGTTGAGGACGGACTGGTCGAGCAGGGTGGTGAACCCGCCCGCGACGCAGACCAGCAGGACGCGGCGCCCGGCGGCGTCGAAGCGCTCCCGGGGCGGCGCCGCCGGGCCGGTGGCGGGGGTCACGGCTCGACCACCACCAGGACGTAGCGGGCGGCCTCGGGCCCCGGGCTGCGGAACCGGGTGCTGTCGGCGGTGAACCGCAGGCAGTCGCCGGCCGCGAGCCGCTGCGGCTCGCCGTCGACGGTCAGCTCCAACCGGCCCTCCAGCAGCCAGAGGTGGTGCTCCAGGCCGGGGACGGACGGCCGGTCGTAGGCGATGTCGGCGCCCGCCGGCAGCAGCCCCTCGATGATCTCGGCCCGCAGCGAGCCGTCCGGCGGGGACACCGAACGCCGCACGAACCCCGTCGCCTCGTCACGCCAGACCCGCTGCTCCCCGGCCCGGACCAGCCCGGCCGGGGCCGACTCGACCTCGGCGAGCAGCCGCGACATCGTGCGCCCGTACACGGCGCAGAGCCGGCCGAGCAGGGCGGCCGTCGGGCTGACCTCCGCCCGCTCGACCCGGGACAGCGTGGACCGGCTCACCTCTGCCCGGCGCGCCAACTCCTCCAGCGTCCAACCGCGTTCGACGCGGAGTTCGGCCAGTCGGATGGCCAGCCGCTCGTCGGCGGCCGTATCGATTCCCATATTCGCGATGCTATCCCGGATATGGGATCACCTACAGGGCGCGGGCCCCGGCCGAGCGGCCCGGCGGGGGGCGCCGGCGCGTGGCGTGCACGGCCGCGCCCCGGTGGTGCCACCGGTGTGCGGCCGGTGCGCGGCGCGATCACCCCGGCGGCACCGGCCGCTCCGCGCCCCGGCGCCCACCCGGCGCTACGTCAGCAGTCCGGGGCCTCCGAGGCCGCAGGTCCGGGTCGGCCCGGCGCCTCCGGCGTGCCGCCCGCGGGAGCGGCACGGCCCAGCGTGCGGATCGCCGGGATCGCGAACAGCGCCACGCAGCCCGCCAGGCAGGCACCCGCCGACACCAGCAGCAGCCGCCCCGGGGAGGCCAGCGCGGTGGCCGGTCCTGCCAGGATCTGACCGAGCGCGATCCCGGACACCGAGCCCGCCAGCTCGTAGGCGCTGACCCGGTTGAGCACCGCGGGCGGGGTGTGGGTCTGCACACTGGTCGCCCACATCACCGACCAGAACGCCCAGGCGCCGCCGCCGAGCACGTGGCCCGCCAGCAGCACCGGCAGGCCGCTGTCCAGTGCGACGCAGAGCGGCAGCACGGTGTACAGCGCCATCGCCGCCGCACCGGCGGCCAACGGCCGGGCCGGGCGCACCCGCAGGGCCAGCAGCCCGCCGAGCACCGTTCCGACGCCGAGGAAGGAGACCGCCAGCCCGTAGGCGTTCGGGCCGAGCCGGGCACCGACCAGCGCCGAGCTGAGCGGCACCAGCGGACCGAAGAGCAGCACGCCGTAGCCCACCCAGATCAGGATCACCGCCCACATCCAGGTGCGCGCACGGAACTCCTGCCAGCCCTGGCGCAGGTCGCGGCGGAGCGAACCGCCGGTGCGGGCACCGGGGTCGGCGCCCGCCGGGGAGCCGGCGGCGGCCGGGGCGGCCTCGGGCGCGCCGGCCGGGGCGAGCCGGATGAGCGCCAGGCACAGGGCGCTGAGCAGGAAGGTGGCGCCGTCGATCGCGTAGACCGTCCCGGCGCCGGTCAGCGCGATCAGCAGGCCCGCCAGGGCAGGGCCGAGCAGTTGGGCGAGCGCGTCGGCCACCTTGAGCGTGGCGTTCGCCCGCTGCGGCTCGCGGGCGACCAGCGGGACCATCCCGTTCACCCCCGGCTGGAACATCGCGGTGGCCGCACCCGCCAGCGCCGCCATGGTCACCAGCAGCCAGAACGGCGGCGGTCCCGCGAAGAACGCGGCGGCCAGCACCCCCTGGGTGAGCACCCGGGCGAGGTCCGCGCCGACCATCATCCGGCGTGCACCGACCCGGTCGGCGAGCACCCCGCCGAACAGGACCAGGGCGACGACCGTCCCGGTCCAGATGCCGAGGACGATGCCGACCCCGGAGATCCCGTAGAGCGCGCCGACCGCGAGTGCGGTGGCGACCGGCATCATCGCGTCGCCGACCAGCGAGACCGCGCGGGCGACGAAGTAGAGCGTGAAGCGCCGGTCCCACAACGGGGGCCGGGCGGGCGGCGGACCGGTCCGGGCGGCGCGAATGGTCCGGACGTTCCGGGTGGTCCGACTGTTCTGCGCGTCCTTGGTGTTCCGGCTGTTCTGTGCGTTCTGGGTGTGCGTCTGCGAGGTGGTCACAGCACGATGGTGGTCTGGACCATTCGACCACCCCAGTGTCCCGAACGACATGATGGGGTACTTTCGCGCCATGACGCTTCGTCCGCCGCCCGGATCCCCGGCGCCGCACCGGGTCGTGGCCCTGCTCCAGCCCCCGCAGTCGACCTTCCTGCTGGCCTGCGCGACCGAGGTGCTGGGCGACCACGGCCCGGCGATCCCCGCCCGCTACACGTTCGAGGTCTGCACCGAGCACCCCGGTCCGGTGCGGACCCAGGTCGGCTACGACCTGCTGGTCACGGCAGGCCTGGACGCGCTGGAGCGCGCGGACACCGTCCTGGTCCCCGGCTGGCAGCAGCCGGCCGGCACCGAGGTGCCGCCGGCGGTGGTCGAGGCGGTCCGCCGGGCACACCGGCGCGGCGCGCGGATCGTCGGCATCTGCTCGGGCGCCTTCGTGCTCGCCGCCGCCGGACTGCTGGACGGCCGGCGGGCCGCCACCCACTGGGCCCGGGCCGCCGAACTGGCCGACCGGTTCCCCCAGGTCCGGGTCGACCCCGCGGTGCTCTACGTGGACCACGGCGATGTCGCCACCAGCGCCGGATCGGCGGCCGGCGTCGACCTCTGCCTGCACCTGGTGCGCACCGACCACGGCGCCGCGCACGCGATGCGGATCGCCCGGCAGATGGTGATGCCGCCGCACCGCGAGGGCTGCCAGCTGCAGTACGCCGAACTGCCGACCTCCGGACCGGTCACCGACTCGCTGGCCCCCCTGCTGGAGTGGCTGGGCGGGCGGCTGGACCAGCAGGTCAGCGTCGCCGAGATGGCGCTCCACTCCCAGGTCTCGGGCCGCACGCTGACCCGGCGCTTCACCGAGCAACTGGGCATCAGCCCCGGACGCTGGCTGCTGGACCGGCGGATCGCCGCCACCCGGGCCCTGCTGGAGGAGACCGACCTGCCGGTGGAGACCATCGCGCACCGGGTCGGCCTCTCCTCGGCGGTCAACCTGCGCCGGCGCTTCCACGAAGCCCTGCGCACCACGCCCGCCGCCTACCGGCGGGCCTTCCGCTCGGACCCGACCCGATAGGCCCAGGGCCGCCGCGGGACCGCCCGGGGCCGGGTCGCACCACCCCGCCGGAACGCCCCTGACCTGGCCCGATAGGGTCGGTGGGCCGGGCGGGTGCGGAGCACACGCCACCACGGGGACGTCGCACCGCGCGGCGGGCCCGGCCGTCGTCACCGTGTCACCACCAGGTCGGGGGAAGAAGTGCGCCGTTCCACAGGTCTCGTCAGTACCGTGCTCGCGCTGCTGTGCGCGGCGGGCTGCTCGTCCGCCGCCGGCGGGAACGCCGCCGGGCCGTCGGCAAGCGCCTCGGCGAGCGTTTCGGCGAGCGGCTCGGCGTCGGCGGGCGCACCGGCGGCGAGCACCGCGGCCGTGAGCACCCCGCCGCCGTCCGGCGCTCCGGCGACGCCCACGGGTGCCACGAGCGCCCCGGCCGCGCCGTCCGCGGAGCATGCCGCCGCCGTGCACGAGGCCGCGGCCGCCACCGGCCGCACCAGCGCCCGGGTCGGCCAGACCGTGCAGCTCACCAACGGCGACACCACGTACAACCTGGCCGTGGCCGGGGACTTCGACATGGCGGCGGACCGGGGGCAGCTCGGCGTCGACCTCCCCGGGGGCGCGATCAGCCACCTCGACGAGGTCTTCGCCGACGGCCAGGTGTACGTGCGCGGCTCGGCGGGAGTGCCCGCGGGGTCCTGGGCGGCGATCGACCGCGAGCGGACCGTCGCGCACGCCCTGCTCCGGTCGCCGGTCAACGACCCGGAGCACGTCCTGCAGCAGCTCTCCACGCTGACCCGGGTCGTCCGGAACGGGGAGGAGGAGCTGGACGGCGTCCGCACCGTGCGGTACAGCGGCGTACTGGCCGACGACGCCGTCGTCCTGCGCCTGGCACCGGAGGTCCAGGCCAAGCTGGCGACCTACCGGAGCCTCGGCGGCGGCGACCTCCGGATCCCGGCCGAGGTCTGGGTCGACCCCCAGGGCCGGGTGGCGAAGGTCCGGCTGGTCCTGGACATGGACCCGATCCACGCCGTCACCACGGTCACCTTCACCGAGTTGGGCAAGCCGGTGAAGGTGTCCCCGCCCCCGGCGAAGAGCACCAGCGCGGTCACCGAGCTGTCCGGCGTCCTCACCGGCTGACCGGCCCGCCTGCGGCCTGCGCCGCGACCTCCGGCGGGCGGCCTCCCCGCCGGTGTTACCCACCTGGTTCACGACCCTTCCGAAGCCGTGAACTGCCGGTCATATGATGTCCGCGATCGGGGGCCGACCAGGGCCCGCGCACCAAGGGGGATCATGTTCGGGATCATCAGGCCGTGTCGGCACCGGCTCTCCGAGCGGCTGCAGGCCTCGTGGATGGCTCATCTGTGCGGACTCTGCCTGGCACTCAGGGACGACCACGGCCAACTGGCCCGGACGGCCACCAACTACGACGGTCTGATCATCTCGGTGCTGGTCGAGGCACAGAGCGCGAAGGACGACGCCTCCTGGCGCCGCACCGCCGGGCCCTGCCCGCTGCGCGGGATGCGCACCGCCTCGGTCGCCAAGGGCGAGGGCGCCCGGCTGGCGGCCGCCGTCTCGCTGGCGCTCGCCTCGGTGAAGATCCGCGACCATGTCGAGGACCGGGACGGCGTGTTCGCCCGGCGCCCGGTCGCCGCCGGGGCCCGCGCCGTCACCAGGCGCTGGGACCGCAAGAGCGCGGGCGGCGCCTCGGCGGTCGGCTTCGACACCGCCGTCCTGCTCGACGCGGCCTCCCGCCAGGGCGCGTTGGAGCGTGCGCTGCCCCCGGGCGGGTCCGTCCTGCTGGTCACCGAGCCGACCGAGAGCGCCACTTCGGCGGCGTTCGCCCACACCGCCGTCCTGGCCGGCCGGCCCGGCAACGCCGAACCGCTGGCGGAGGCGGGGCGTCTGTTCGGGCGGCTCGCCCACCTGCTGGACGCCGCCGAGGACCAGGCCGAGGACGCCGCGAGCGGAGCCTGGAACCCGCTCACGGCGACCGGCACCGACCGGGCCGAGGCCGAACGCCTCTGCCGGGACGCCGTCCACGGCATCCGGCTCGCGCTGCGCGAGGTGGAGCTGACCGACCGGGCCCTGGTGCACACCCTGCTCGCGCACGAGACGGAGCGGGCCGTGGAGCGCGTCTTCGGCCCGGCCGCGCACACCGCCACCTGCCGGACCCGGACGGCGCCCGCCGACGGTGCCGCCGGGCACGTTTTCGCCGGGAACGGGGGCGCCGGGCACGGCTCCGACCCGTACGGTTCCGACCCGTACCGGTCGGCGCCCCGGCAGGACCCGGGGCAGGCGCCGCCCGCCGGTCCCGGCGCGCCGGGACCGCCCTGGGTGCCGCAGGGCCCCGGGTTCACCCCGCCCGGCGGCCGTCCCCCGCACCGGCGCAACCTGCTGGCCGGCTGCGCGGTCTGGGCGCTGATGGCCTGCACCTGCCAGCTGATGTGCTGCTCGCACGACGATCCGTTCTCGCGCGAGCGCAAGGAGGGGTGGTGCGCCCGGCAGGACGTCGACTGCGGGGACTGCGGGGACTGCTGCAGCAACTGCGGTGACTGCTGCAACTGCTGTGGAGACGGCGGGTGCTGCGACGGCTGCGGATGCGACGGGTGCGACTGCGGCTGCGACTGCTGAGCACCGCTGCCCTGCGCGGGCCGGGCGCGATCGCCGCCCGCGCAGGGCCACTGACCCCACCTCAGGTGGAGCCGGGGTCGTCCGCGAGGCCGGGCCGCCCGGCGCGGCGGCTCCGACCTGCGACGGACCACGGCTCCGCGACTTCTTCGCCCCGCTGCCCGCCGAGGTCCTCGCCGGGCCGGTACTCCTGCTCAGCGCGCGGCGCAGCAACGAGGCGCCGGAGGCGGCGGCCGACTGGGAGCGGACCTGGCAGCAGCTGACGGGCTGGCGGCGCTGGCTGGACCTGCCCGAGGGCGGTCACCTGTGTCTGGGCGCCTTCTTCGACCGGCACCTGCTCGGCCGCCCGAGCGCACTGCTGAACGGCCCTCGGCGGACTACCCGGAGGTCCGCTTCGTGAAGTAGTCCACGCCCGCACCGGCAGCCACGGCCACGCCGCCACCGGCGCCGACAGCGACACCCGCACCGGCGCCGACACCCGAGCAGCCGGCTCCCCCGCCTCGGGCCGGCCCGGCCGGGTCCGGCAGCGGGACACGTCCTGCCACCGGCAGCCCGCCCGTCGCCGAACCGGACAGCGGGTCCGGCAGCGAACCCGACCAGGGAGCGGACACCGGCCCGCGCTGCCAGAGCGGCAGCACCGCGACCGGCCCGCGCTCACCGGCCGTCGTCACCCCGGACTCACGCATCGAACCCCGCCTCGGCGGCCGCCCGACGGTCCGCCGTCAGCGAGTCGCCCAGGCGCGCCAGCAGCACCCGGAAGCGCTCCGTGTCCTGCTCCGTCATCCGCCCGTCGGGCAGCGCCCGCCCGCCCTGCTCCTCGACCGTTCCCTCGTTCATGCCGCCGACGCTAGGCGTCGGCGATCAACGGCCGATAAACACCCACATCACGGAGGCACCACGGGTACCACGAAGCTCCGGGCACACCCACGGACCGCTGCCGTCGCGGCCGTTACGCCCGGCCGAGCACCCGGTCGACGGTGATCTCGATGACCACGCGGTCCGGGTTCACCCGGGGCTCGCGGTACCGCTCGGTGTACCGCCGGACGGCATCGGCCACCGCGTCCGGCTCGTCCCGCACCACGGCCACGCCCTCCAGCGTCGACCAGCGCGCGCCGTCCACCTGGCAGACCGCCACCCGCATGCCCTCGGCCCCGGCGGCCTGCACATTGCGCACCTTGCGACTGGTCCGACTGCTGATCACCCGCGCCGTCCCGGTCTCCGGCTGGTACGTCACCCCCACCGGCACTACGTGCGGCGAGCCGTCGGGGCGCCGGGTGGTCAGCGTGGAGATGTGCCGCTCCCGCCAGAAGGCGAGGAAGGCTTCGTCGAGTGCGTGCGGATCATGGGCCATGCCCGCGATCGTACGGCGCCCGGCCCGGTGCGCGGGGCACCGGGCCGGGCATCGCCCCCGGTCACCGGCCGGAACCGGGGCCGGCGGCCGGAGCTGGAGCCGGGGCCGGTGACCGGGGACCCTCGCGGTCAGTGGCCGCGCGCGATCCACTCCGGAAGTGCGGGCGCCTCGGCGGCGATCGTGGTCGGGTCGCCGTGGCCGGTGCGGACCACCGTCTCCGGGGGGAGCGAGAGGAGGCGGTCCCGGATCGAGTCGATGATCGTCGGGAAGTGCGAGAACGACCGGCCGGTGGCGCCCGGGCCGCCCTGGAAGAGGGTGTCGCCGGTGAAGACCGTGCCGAGCCCGGGCGCGTGGAGGCAGACCGCGCCGGGCGCGTGGCCGGGGGTGTGCAGCACGGTCAGCTCGGTGCCGGCCACCTCGATCCGCTGTCCGTCGGCGAGTTCGCCGTCCGGCAGGCGGTCCGGGTGGGTGAGCTTCCAGAGCGGCAGGTCGTCCGGGTGCAGCAGGATCGGCGCACCGGTGCGGTCGGCGAGCGCCGGGGCCGCGTCGATGTGGTCGTTGTGCGCGTGGGTGGAGACGATCGCCAGCAGGCGGCGCCCGCCGAGGGCCGCCTCGATCGCCTCGGCGTCGTGCGCCGCGTCGATCACCACGGCCTCGTCGTCGTCACCGACGATCCAGACGTTGTTCTCCACCTCCCAGCTGCCGCCGTCGAGGTCGAAGGTGCCGGCCGTGACCAGCCGGTCGATCCGCGCGCCGCTCACAGGATCACCACCGAACGGAGCACATCACCCTCGTGCATGCGCGCGAACGCCTGCTCCACGCCGTCGAGTTCGATGGTCTCACTGACGAACGCGCCGAGGTCCAGCCGGCTCTGGAGGTAGAGGTCGATCAGCATCGGGAAGTCCCGCGACGGCAGGCAGTCGCCGTACCAGGAGGACTTCAGCGCGCCGCCCCGGCCGAACACGTCCAGCAGCGGCAGCTCCAGCGTCATCTCCGGCGTCGGGACGCCGACCAGGACGACCGTGCCGGCCAGGTCACGGGCGTAGAACGCCTGCTTGTACGTCTCCGGGCGGCCGACCGCATCGATCACGACGTCCGCGCCGTGGCCGCCGGTCAGCTCGCGGATCGCCTCCACCGGGTCGGCGGTGCGGGAGTTGATGGTGTGGGTGGCACCGAGCTTCTCCGCGGTGATCAGCTTGCGGTCGTCGATGTCCACCGCGATGATCTTCCCCGCGCCGGCCAGCCGTGAGCCGAGCACGGCCGCGCCGCCGACACCGCCGCAGCCGATCACCGCGACCGAGTCGCCCCGGCCGACGTTGCCGGTGTTGATCGCGGCGCCGATGCCCGCCATCACACCGCAGCCCAGCAGGCCCGCGACGGCCGGCTCGGCCCTCGGGTCGACCTTGGTGCACTGGCCGGCCGCGACCAGGGTCTTCTCCGCGAACGCGCCGATGCCCAGCGCCGGGGACAGCTCGGTGCCGTCCAGCAGCGTCATCTTCTGCTTGGCGTTGTGCGTGTCGAAGCAGTACTGCGGGCGCCCGCGCTCGCACGCGCGACACTGGCCGCAGACCGCACGCCAGTTGAGGACGACGAAGTCACCGGGCACGACCTCGGTGACGCCCTCGCCGACCGACTCCACGATCCCCGCCGCCTCGTGCCCCAGCAGGAACGGGAAGTCGTCGTTGATGCCGCCCTCCCGGTAGTGCAGGTCCGTGTGGCAGACGCCGCAGGCCTGGATCCGCACCACCGCCTCGCCCGGCCCGGGGTCGGGTACGACGATCGTCGTCACCTCCACGGGCGCGCCCTTGGCACGCGCGATGACTGCCTTCACCTGCTGGGCCATCCGATTCCACCTCCGTCGGCCGGTGCGGCTCTGCACCGGCGTGACCTGCGTCAAACGACTTGCCCACGAAGCGTATCGCCCGGTGCGGGGCGCGCCCGGCGAACGGCCCCGGTGATCCCGCTCACCGCCCCCGGGCGGCGGGGGCGCGTGGGCACGACCGAGCGCCCGTCATCGGCCCCTCAACCACCCCGCCTTGGCTGGAATGGTTGCTGACTGTGGCTCGGCGCCCACGTACGGTCGTAACGACCCGTCCGACTCACCCGCCCCGTCCGCCCGCGTCGCCGCCCCGGCCGACCGCACCGTGCCAGGCCTCCCCGACCGACCGTTCCCGCCGATCCGCCCCGCCCTGCACCACCCCGGCACCCCCTGCGCCGTCCCGACCGCCCGCCCCGACCGCCCATCCAGACCGCCCGCCCCGACCGCATGCCCCGCCCCCGCGCACCTCCCCGGATCCACCCCCCGTCGGGCCGCCCCCGCGGCCCACCGCCCTGGAGTCTGGAGTACGGATGTCCGCCGAGAACAGTGCCACCCGTGCCACGACCGGCCCCGCCGAGACCCATGCGCCCGGCCCGCCCCGTCCGGCCCCGGCGTCCCACCCGGCCGCGCCGCCCGCGCTGGCCGGCCCACCTGCCCTGCCCGCGCTGCCGCCGCTGCACTGCCTGCGGCGCCTCGAACCGGGCCCGCCGCGCCTCGGGGCGCTGCCCACCGGCACCCCGGTCTGGCTGGTCAGCCGGCACGCCGACGTGCGGCAGGTGCTGACCGACCCGCGCCTGGGCCGCGCCCCGCTCTACGCGCCCGAGGCACCCCCGCTCACGCTCACCCCGAACCTCCTGGACAACCCGGAGGGCATGCTGAACCTCGACGGCGTCGACCACCAGCGGCTGCGCCGCACGGTGCAGCGGGCGTTCACCCCACGCGCGATAGCCCGCTGGCGGCCCTGGGTCGCCTCCGTGGTCGAGGCCCTGCTGGACGAGCTGATCGACCAGGGCTCCCCCGCCGACATCATCGCCGCCTACACCCGCCCGCTGCCGGTGGCCGTGATCAGCAGGCTGATGGGCCTCGACGGCCTGGACGGCAAGCGCCTCGCCCACTGGAGCGACCACGCGCTCTCCACCACCGCGCACTCGACCGAGTCGGTCCGGGTGGCCATGGAGGAGTTCGCCGGTTTCGGGGCCGGCCTGATCGCCGAACGCCGGGCCGCGCCCGGTGACGACCTGGTCAGCGGCCTGCTCGCAGCGGCCCGGGAGAGCGGGGGCATCACCGAGCGGCAGCTGGTCTCGCTGGTGATCGGCCTCGTGGTGGCCGGGCACGAGACGACCATGACGATGCTCGGCAACGCCCTGGTCTATCTGCTGAGTGACGGCCGCGAGGCCTGGCACCGGCTGGCCTCCGACGAGCAGAGCGCGGTCGCCGCCACCGAGCAGCTGCTGCGCGGCGTCCCGCTCGGGGACGGCGACGCACTCCCCGGTCTGTTCCGGCGCGCCGTCGAGGAGGTGGAGATCGGCGGCGTGGTGATCCCGGCCGGCAGCGTGGTCGCCGCCGACACCACGACCGCCAACCACGACCCCGAGGTCTTCACCGGCGATCTGCTGACCGAGCTCTTCTCGCCGCTGGCCGCGCCGATGTACACCTTCGGCGCCGGGCCGCACCACTGCCTGGGCGCCTGGCTCGCCCGGATGGAACTGGAGCTGGCCCTGCACCGGCTGGCCCGCCGCTTGCCCGCGCTGCGGCTCGTCGGGCCGACGGACTCCATCGACTGGCGGCGCGGGCTGCTGACGCGCAGTCCGAACACGCTCCAGGTCGCCTGGTGACTCCGGACTCGACCGGGCCCGCGTCGGTCACCCGGCGTGCGGGCTCCCGGCAGTCGTCCTCCCCGACCGCTCCCGCGGCCGCGGTTGCGGCGGCTGCGGCTGCGGCCGGAGGCCCGCCCGGGGAGGACGACCCGGTGGTGGTCCGGGTCAACCGGGACCGCTGCATCGGCTCGGGCATGTGCGCGCACACCGCTCCCGGCTCGCTGGCGCTGGGCGCCGACGGCGTGGCCCACCCCCTGCGGGGATCCGCGCCCGACGGCGGACCGGCCGGCGAGCGGCTGACGGCGCGACTCGCCGAGGCCGTCGACTGCTGCCCGGTCGAGGCGCTCGCCCTGCACTCGGCACGGGACGGCCGCCGGGTCGCGCCGTCCGACTGAGACCGCCGGCGCCGCCCTCCGGCCCGGGGAGCGGCGGCGCCGACCGCCCCGGACGGCCGCTCAGGCCCGGGCGGCGGCTTCCGCGCAGGCCAGCGCGGCGCGGAGCTCGCTCACCGGATCCCCTTCGTGGTACGGCCGCTCACTGGTCTCGATGTGGTCCAGGAACTCTTGGTACCGCACCGCGTAGGCGAGGTGGTAGAGCGGCTCGACCAGCGCCAGGGCGCGCTCCGGATCCGACCCGGGGGCGTGCTCCCGCCAGGCACCGGCCCACACCGCGGCGACCTGCGCCCAGCGCTCGTCGGACACGTACTGCCGGGGGCGCAGCCCGTCCAGTGCCGGGTGCCCGAAACAGGAGTCCGCGTAGTCGACGACCACCGCCCGCGTGCCGTCGGAGCGCCAGTTCCCGGGGTGGAAGTCCCCGTGCACCAGGGTCTCGGGCAGCCCGCAGGCGGCCAGCCCCGCGACCAGCGCGGGCAGCCGGTCCGCGAGCGCCCGGGCGGCGGCGAACTCCTCGGCCGTCAGCGACTCGCCGGACGCTCCCGGGCCGGCCGGCTCCGCGGCGCCCTCCGCTTCCCGCTCCAGACGGTCGAGCAACGCGCCCACCTGGGCGACCAGCGCGCGCGGGGTGCGGTCCCGCAGGCCGGCCGCGGCGGCCCGGCCGTCGGCGGCGAGCGCCGCCTGGGCGGCGACCAGCCGAGGCACCACGGCAGCGACCTCCTCCCCGGACGGACCCCAGCAGTCCTCCCCGGGCACGTGGTCGAGCAGCAGCCGCCCGTGCACCGGGTCGGTGCCGAGCAGCCGCGGCACCAGGGTGGGATCGACGCTGCCGAGCAGCGCGATCACCGCGCCCTCGTCGGCGTTGAACGCCGGGTTGGTCACCTTCAGCCAGGCGTCGACGCCGGTCGCCGTCCGGTAGCGGAAGAGTCCGGACAGGTTCCACGTCCGGACCTGCTCCACCGGGCCGGCCACCGGACGGCCCACCCGGTGCAGCGTCCGCTCCGCCCAGTCGAGGGTGGCCCGCAGCCCGGCCTGGGTGGCCCAGCCGGCCCGCCGCTCGGCCGGCCCGAGCAGGACGGCCGCCTCGGCACCCGCCTGACGCGGCACCAGGGTGGCCGGGCGCTCCAGTGCCTCCGCGTGGTAGACCACGTGCCCGCCGCTGCCGCCGCCACCCGCCGCCACCTCGGCGAGCCGGAGCACCAGCACGGGCACCCCCAGCTCCTCGGACAGCCGCTCGACGACCGGCCCGGCCGACGACCACCACGCCCCGTCCACCTCGAACGGCCCTACCGGGCCGAGGTATTCACTGCCGTGGGTGACGTGGATGCTGACCGTCCGACCGTTCGCCTGTTCCATCCGCGCAGGGTCCCCCACCCGTTCGACGTGCGCAATGAGTTTTCCGCGCACCGCCTCCGCCCACCACCTCCGCCTCGGCCGCGCTACCGCACCGAGCGACCGACCGACCGAGCGACCGACCGACCGACCAGGCTGACTCCCCCACTGCCCCTGCGTGCTCTGCGCACCCGAGGTGACGGAGCGCCACCTCCGACGGTCCGAGGGCCCGTCGGCCGCTACGGGATCACCACCCCCGCACCTGAGACCCGGACGCGGGTGTCGTCCGCGCGCAGCTCGACGCCCAGCACGCCCGGGCGGCCGAGGTCCTCGCCCTGGTGGATCGTCAGGGTGGCCGGTGCGGTCACCGCGCCCCGCTCCCGCAGGTAGGCGCCGAAGGCGGCGGCCGCCGCGCCCGTCGCCGGATCCTCCACGACGCCGCCGACCGGGAACGGGTCACGGGCGTGGAAGACGTGCTCGCTCTCCCGCCAGACCAGCTGCACGGTGGTGAGCCCGCGGGCTGTCATGTAGGCGGCGAGGCCGTCGAAGTCGTAGTCCAGCCGGGCCAGCCGGTCACGGGTGGCGGCGGCCAGCACCAGGTGCCGGGCGCCGGCGTAGGCGATCCGGGGCGGCAGCGCCGCGTCCAGCTCGTCGGCCGACCAGCCGAGCAGGGCGAGCGCCTCCTCGACGTCCGCGCCGCTCACCTCCTGGACGTGGGGCTCGACGCTGGTCAGCGTGGCGCGCAGGACGCCGTCCGCGCCCTTGTCCACCTCGATCGGCACCTCGCCGGCCTGCGTGGCGAAGACGAACCGGCCCGGGCCCGTCCGCTCGGCGAGCGCGACGGCGGAGGCGACGGTGGCGTGGCCGCAGAACGGCACCTCCAGCAGCGGGCTGAAGTACCGCACGGTGTAACCGGCCCCGGCCGGGCCCGCGACGGAGCCGGCCGCGTCCGGTATCAGGAAGGCCGTCTCGGAGTAGCCGAGCTCGGCGGCTATGGCGAGCATCCGCTCAGCGGACAGGCCGGAGGCGTCGAGCACCACACCGGCCGGGTTGCCACCGCCGGGGTCAGTGGAGAAGGCCGCGTAGCGCAGGACGTCGCTCTGGGGAACTGCCGCGGGCGCGTCGTCAGTGATCATGCCCGGTCGAACGCCGTCGTTCGGCCGCCTGTTCCCACCCGCTGGCCCCGATCGGTGGTGCGGCGCACGTCGCACGCCCCTCCCCGGCCCGCGCGCCCCCGACGCACCACCGCCGACGACCCGCCGGTCCGTCCCGTCCCGTCCGGTCCCGGAGCCCTCCCTCGCGCCGGCACCGCACCGTCAGCGCAGCACCGCCTCCAGCAGGTCCGAGCCCAGCCGGGCACTGCCCGCCAGGTCGAGCTGGTACAGCATGTACCGCCCGCGCCGCCGGGTGGTGAGCAGCCCGGCCCGGCGCAGCACCGCCAGGTGCCGCGACACCTCCGGCGCGCTGAGCTGCCAGGCCGCCGCCAGCTCCCCCGTGGTGTGCGGACCGCGCGCCATCGTGCGGGCGAGCCGGAGCCGGACCGGGTGGGCCAGCGCCTCCAACCGCTGCTGCACCACGGCGAGCGAGACCGGCTCCGGCAGCCCGCCCTCCGCGATCGGGTACTGCACCACCGGCCGCCACCCGGGCTCGTGCACCACCAGCAGGTGCGGGTGCCCGAAGGCGGTCGGCACGAAGGTCACTCCCCCGGCGTCGGACCGGGTGGCGCTGTCCTGCAGCTTGTCGATGACGATCCGCCGCCGCCCGTCCGCCCGCTCCTCCAGGGCGATCGAGGAGGACACCGCCGCCAGGGCGCTGCCGAGGCCGTGCCGGGCCAGCCGGTCCGCCTTGTGCCGGGCATCGGCCGCGAGGTCCGGCAGCACCCGGCGCCAGGCAGCCGCGAAGAACGCCTCCCCGCAGTCCTCCAGCAGCCGGCGGAGCAGGGCCCGGACGGCCGGCGGGTCGGCGAACAGCCGGTCGGCGAAGGCCGCCTGGCGAGGGCCCCGGGCCATCGCGAGCTCCCGGGCCCGCTCCTGCGCCACGGGGTCGCTGAGCGGCGAGTCGCGCCGCTCGGAGAGCCGGGACGTCCCGCAGGTCATGAAGGAGGCCGCCCGGACGTACAGCTCGTCGTCGATCCGGTCGACGGCGTCCAGCTCCTCGGCCAGGGTGGCCCCCGGCCGGCCCGGGACGAGGAAGTCGGCCCGCGAGGAGCGCCAGAGGAAGTCGGCCTCGGAGAGGCGTTCGGACAGCTCCGGGGCGAGCGAGGCGGCCGTGCTCGCCGCCCAGCCGTGCAGCCCGGGGTGGTGCGCGGGCTCGGCGAGGACGTGCAGCATCGAGCTCAGCTCGGCCAGCGGCGAGGGGGTGAAGAAGACGCGGTCGTCGGGCAGCGCGGTGATGTCGATGCTGAGGCTCACTCCGGTGATCCTGCCAGCCCGTCACGACGGCAGCGCCGTCGATTGACGGGAGTCGTCAATCGACGTGCTCCGGGGCGGCGCGCGGCCGCACGGTACCGGCCATGAACCAGCTCCAGCAGAAGTCCCGCTCCGCAGAGGCCTCCGCCCGGGCCGGCCGGCCGCCGAGCCCGACCGCCGCCCGGCCCGGGCCCGCCGCCCTGCTCGCGCTGCTCACCGCCGCCGGTGGCCTCCGCTACGCCACCGCGCTGCTGGTGGACGCGCTCGGCACCGGTCTGCTCCGCCCGTTCATGCTCCTCTACGGCATCGGGGTGCTGCGGCTCGGCGCGGGCACGGTCGGCCTCGCGCTCTCCGCCGGTCTGCTGGCGGGCCTGCTGGTGCTCCCGCTGACCGGCCGCTGGATCGACCGCGGCGCGCGCAGCCTCCCGGCGGCGGCGACCCTGCTGATCAGGGCGGTGGGCTCGGTGGTGCTGCTGTGCGCGGACGGCCTCGGCGGGTTCACGGCGGCCGCCGTGCTGCTCGGCATCGGCGGCCAGAACTGGCCGACCACCCACGCGGCGCTGGTCAGCACCCTCACCGAGGGGCGCACCCGGGACGCCGCGCTGGCCGCCGGGCGGACGCTGCGCAACGCGGGTCTGGGTGCGGGCGCGCTGCTCGCCACCCTGGCGGTGACCGGCGGGTCGGGCGCGATCCGGCTGCTGGCCGGGGCGACGGCCGCCGCGTGCCTGGTCGCGGCGGCGCTGGTGCACTCGCTCCGGGTCACCGACCCCGGCGCCGCGGCCGCCCCGAGCCCCGCACCGGCCGCCGACCCGGCCACCGTTCCGGACCCGGCCGACGCACCGGACCCGGCCCCGGCCGCCGACCGGGCCGCCGACCCGACGGCCGGCTCCGCCGCCGCTCCGGTGCTGCGCCGGATCGGCCTGCTCAGCATCGCCGCCCTCCCCTACGCGTTCTGCTTCGACGTCCTGGAGGTCGCCCTGCCCGCGCTGCTGGTCCTCCATCTGCACGCGTCCCCGGCCTGGTCCTCCGGGGTGTTCGTGGGCAACACCGTGCTGGTGATCACGCTTCAGCTCGCGATCGTGCTCCGGCTCGCCCGCCGTTCGCGACGGGCCGTGCTGGCCTCCGCCGGAGCGGTCCTGGCGCTCGCCTACCTGGGCTTCTGGGCGGCGTGGGCGATCGGCGGCACCGCTGGTGCGGCCACCGTGGCGGCCGTCTCGGTGCTGTTCACGCTGGGCGAGATCCTCTACAGCGGCTCGGGGACGGCCCTGGTCGCCGCCGTCGCGCCGCCCCGGCTGCTCGGGCGGGCGCTCGCCCGCTGGGAGCTGTCGACGGGCGTCGGCCGCGCGCTGGCCCCGGCCGTGCTGACCGCGCTGCTGGCCGCCGGGCCGGGCGTGCTCTGGCCCGCGCTGGCGGCCGCCACCCTGCTCGCGGCCGGGGCGGTGACCAGGCTGGCTCCGCGGGGGTGACCGGTCGGCGGTGGGAGGATCCCCCCATGGCCGTCACCGTCTTCCAGCAGCAGCTCCGCGACCGCTTCCTCGCCGCCACCGTCACGCCGCCGCCGGTGCCCTGGCAGCCCGTCGGTCCCGGCATGATCGCGGTCGGCGGGCTGCTCGGGATCGGTTTCGCCACCGACCCGGCCACCGGGCACGACCTCGTCCTGGCGGTCTCGACCGCCGGGCACGGCCTCTTCGACGCGACGACCGGCGAGAAGATCGCCCGGGTGTACGACCCCGAGGAGGAGCCGGACGGTCCGGACCTCGCCTGCCCCGGCATCGGCCCGGTCGCCGACGTCCGCGTCCCGGTGGCCGGCCTCCACGGCGGCGGCCTGCACACCGGTACCGACGACGGCTGGCACGTCGAGGTGCTCGTCCCGGAATGGCCCAACGAGCGGGTCCTGCTCTGCACCGGCGGCGGACCGTACACCGGCGACCACGGCGAGACCTGGTGGCAGGTGTTCCACTCCTCCTGGTCGACCTTCCGCGCCGCCGGGTTCTCCCCCTCGGGGCGGACCCTGGCCGTGGCCACCAGCAGCGACCTCACCCTCTGGAGCCGCCCCGACCCGCGGGGCCGGTGAGCGGTCCGGCTCCCGCCCGAGGTGCGGGCCGCACCGGCCGGCGCGGGACCGCCCGAGGTGCGGGCCGCGCTCCGGTCGCCGATGCTGGGCGGCGACGCGCGCGCTGCACGGCGGCCGGCCCGGCCCGAGGAAGGACACCCGCATGAGCTCACTCGACTTCGAGGTCATCGACAGCCCCGACAGCTCGCTCAACAAGACCTCCGTGCTGGTGACCGGGCCCGACGACGCCCTGCTGGTGGACGCCGGGTTCACCCGCTCCGACGGGCGCCGGCTGGTCGACCGGATCCGGGCCTCGGGCAAGCGGCTGACCACGGTGTTCGTCAGCCACGGCGACCCGGACTTCTACTTCGGCGCGCAGGAGGTGCAGGACGCCTTCCCGCAGGCGCGCTTCCTGGCCACGGCGTCCACCGTCGAGCACATCCAGGAGTCCTACGAGGGCAAGCTCAAGGCCTGGGCGCACCTCGGACCGGAGCTGCCGACCCGCCTGGTGCGGCCGGAGCCGCTGCACGGTGACGAACTCGTCTTCGAGGGACACCGGTTCGAACTGCGCGGCGCCGACTTCCACCTGCCGGACCGGCACTACCTCTGGCAGCACCACCACCGGGCGCTCCTCGGCGGGGTCCTGCTCTTCGAGGGCCTGCACGTCTGGACCGCCGACACCCCGACCCCGGCGCAGCGGGGCGCCTGGATCGACCTGCTGGACGGCATGGAGGCGCTGGAGCCGGAGTTCGTGGTGGCGGGCCACCGGACCGCCGACGCGCCCACCGACACCACGGCGATCGCGCACACCCGCGACTACCTGCGCTCCTTCGAGACCGAGATCGGCCGGGCCCCCGACGCGGCCGCCGCCAAGGAGGCGCTGGAGCACCGCTACCCGGGGCTGGGCATGGCACTGGCGGTCGACCTCGGTACGAAGGTCGCCAAGGGCGAGATGGTCTGGGGCTGAGCCGCGATGATCGAGATCCCGAGGTCCGAGATGTCGTTCGCCGAGTCCGACGCGCCCGCGGACGTGGTGCGCCGCCAGTACCTGGCCTCGGCACGCGGCGATCTGGCCGCGCTGCGGGCCACCCTGGCCGAGGACGTCGAGTGGACGGAGATGGCCGGCTTCCCGCTGGGCGGCACCTACCGGACGCCGAAGGGCGTCACCGGCGGCGTGATGGAGCGGCTGGCCGCCGACTGGGAGGACTGGACGGCCCACGACGACAGCTACGTGGTGGCCGGCGAGAACGTCGTGGTGCTGGCCCGCTACACCGCGGTCAACCGGGCCACCCGCCGACCGCTCGACGTCCGGGTGGCCCACCACTTCACGGTGCGCGGCGGCCGGATCGTCCGCTTCGAGCAGTTCGTCGACACCGCACTGGTCCGCGAGGCGATGACGCACACGCCGTGACGCGGGTGCCCTGAGGCGGGGCGCCCTCACGTCCGCCTGCTGGCCGCCGCAAACCCCGAACGCCCTCGCTCCACCCGTTCGGGGGAGCCTGTCGCGGCGCGCCTGGCGTGGCCTCGACAGGCCCTCCGACCGGCGGCAGGCTGTCCGTGATTCCGGCCGGAGAGCGAGGAGTTCAGCATGAGCACGGACACAGCGGGTACGGCCGACGGGCGCGGGCGCCCGTACGTCATCGTCGGCGCCTCCCTCGGCGGCGCGAAGGCGGCCGAGGCCCTGCGCGAGGCCGGCCACCAGGGCGACATCGTCCTGATCGGCGCCGAGCACGAGCGCCCGTACGAGCGGCCGCCGCTCTCCAAGGGCTATCTGCTCGGCAAGACGCCGCGCGAGAAGATCTACGTCCACCCGCCGCAGTGGTACTCCGACCACCACGTCACGCTGCGGCTCGGCACCGCCGTCACCTCCGTCGACCCGGTCGCGCACACCGTCACGCTCGCCGACGACGGCCGGATCGAGTACGCGAAGCTGCTGCTCACCACCGGTTCGGTGCCGCGCCGGCTGCCGGTACCCGGCGCGGAGCAGGACGGCGTGCACTACCTGCGCCGGGTGGAGGACAGCGACCGGATCAGGGCGGCGCTGGTACCGGGTGCCCGGGTCGTGGTGATCGGGGCCGGCTGGATCGGCCTGGAGACGGCGGCGGCGGCCCGGACGGCGGGTGCCGAGGTCACCGTGCTGGAGGCGGCCGAGCTCCCGCTGCTGCGGGTGCTCGGCCGCGAGGTCGCCCAGGTCTTCGCCGACCTGCACCGCGACCACGGCGTGGACCTGCGGTTCGGCGCCCAGGTGGAGGAGTTGACGGGCGACGGCGGCACGGTCACCGGCGTCCGGCTCGGCGACGGCACGACGGTGGCGGCGGACGCGGTGATCGTCGGCATCGGCATCGCCCCCGACACCGCGCTGGCCGAGTCGGCCGGGCTGGCGCTCGACAACGGCGTGAAGACCGACGAGTACCTGCGCACCTCCGACCCGGACATCCACGCGGCGGGCGACGTCGCCAACGCCTTCCACCCGCTGTACGGCCGCCACATCCGGGTGGAGCACTGGGCCAACGCACTCAACCAACCGCAGACCGCCGCGCGCGCGATGCTCGGCCAGGACACGCCCTACGACCGGGTGCCGTACTTCTTCACCGACCAGTACGACCTCGGCATGGAGTACACCGGCTACGTGGAGCCCGGCGGCTACGACCGGGTGGTCTTCCGCGGCGATGTGAAGGCCAACGAGTTCATCGCCTTCTGGCTCGCCGACGGCCGGGTGCTCGCGGGGATGAACGTCAACGTCTGGGACGTCACCGACGCGATCCGCGAACTGATCGTCTCCAAGCGCGTGGTGGACGCCGACCGCCTGACGGATCCCGAGATTCCCCTCGGCGAGCTCTGAGGCACAACAAGAGCCCTGGCCGGCAAGAAGCCACCCGATCAATCGCCGCGGGCGACGAACGGGACCCGGCTCGGTGGCCAAGTCCTCACCGGCCTCGGGGAGGCGCTGGATGTAGGTCATCGCCTGCCGGTAGCGCCCGATCTCGGCCGCGACGGTGTCGCTCGCCTCGATCGGGGTCTCACCCACCATGATGTCCTCGACCTCCGACACGCTCGCCGCACAGACCTCGCCACGCCGAAGGTCGCGCGCACCAAGCTCGCCAAAGTTGAGCGTCAGCTTGTCAAGAAAGCTCTGGCGTCGCTATAACTTTCTCGTCGAGGTGCCCAGGCAGGAGGACAGAGCCGGGCAGGTCCGGCGCCATTGCGCCTCTGGGTACCCGTGACCGTTCACGACCGTGAGGAGCTGATCCCTTTGTTGATGCGTACCGACTCCCTGCGCGGAATGCGCGACCTGGACCGGCTGACCCAGCAGTTGGTCGGTACCGCCTCCCAGCCGGCGGGAATGCCGCTGGTCGCCTACCGCGACGGAGAGGTGTTCGTGCTGCGCCTGGACCTGCCGGGCATCGACCCGAAGACCATCGACCTGGACGTGGAGCGCAACGTCCTGACCGTGCGCGCGGAGCGCGCGTCCGGGCTGCCGCAGGGCGCGGAGGTGCTGGCGGACGAGCGGGTGCTGGGCCGTTTCTCCCGGCAGGTGTTCCTGGGCGACGCATTGGACACCGACCGGATCGAGGCCGACTACGACCAGGGGGTGCTGAGCGTGCGCGTGCCGATCAGCGAGAAGGCCCGCCCCCGCAAGATCGCCATCACGGCGAAAGGCGAACGCGAGGCCATCTCCGCCTGACCGCGGCGAGGCGCCCCGACTCGTGCGGGGCGAAGACTGCCTCCCCGACCGGCGCGGAAAATCTATGCCCGCTGGAGTAGACATTGCCGCGCACCGTGGTTAGTGTTTCTCTCGTAGCCGAGATCAAGCGGTACCCGCCAGACACGAACTGGCGGGCAGCAGTTCAGAAGTGCGCAGGTCGGCACGGTTGCAGGGTTCTGAAGCCATGGATGGTGCAGTAGGCGACGGGGCTGGCGGCCGGGCCGGGTGGCCCGCAGGTATCAGGGGCCACCACCGAGCGGTACCGCAGTTCAGCAAGTGCACTACTCGTAGGTGAAGTTGGGTTCGGCAGTACCGGCAGTCGCAGTACGCGGTATCCCGGTGAAGGCGCCCAGGCTGCGGGCGCGCGCACCGGGACCGGCAGTGGGGTTCCAAGCCGAGCAGGTTGAGCAGGACGGGCGACGGGGCTGGCTGCCGGAGTCGGCGGGACCGCCAGGGACCGCCGCAGCAGGACCGGGTAGTTGGCACTACCACGCAGTGGGAAGTACCGCAGTTCGCAGTAACCGGCCCGTACAGAGGATGAATGGAGGGACAACGCGCCATCAGGATCGCCCGGCCCGTGAGGAAACAGCCCGGGCGGACTCCGTAGACCCCAACGCAAGGACGGTGGTTTCCGGTCACGCATACGCGATCCCCGCACACCCCTTCCCCCGGGGCAGTGCGGACACAAGGACCCCGGCCCCAGAGCCGGTAGATGGTGTAAAACCCTTCGGGGCCCCGGGAGCCGCAACGGCCCCGGGGCCCCTCAGCGCGTCCCCCGGGCACAACAACAAGAAGAGGTGCAGTGACCACGACAGCCATTCGACCGCATACCCCCGACTCCCTCGACGACGACGACTACCCCGCTTACACCATGGGCCGCGCCGCCGAGATGACCGGCACCACCCCCGGCTTCCTACGCGCCCTCGGCGACCAGGGCCTCATCACACCCCTGCGCTCCGACGGCGGCCATCGCCGCTTCTCCCGCTATCAACTACGGATCGCCATGCGCGCCCGCGACCTCGTCGACCAGGGCACCCCCATCGACGCCGCCTGCCGCATCATCATCCTCGAAGACCAACTCGAAGAAGCCCTGCGCATCAACGAACAGCTCCGCCGCGACGCCGGACAGGAACCCGCAGCCGACACCTGATCCACCCACCAGGCCGACGAGACCGGCCCGCGGTGAGCGGCAGGTGCTCACCGCAGGCCGCCCCGGTCACCCCCGACCGCCGGCCGGCCACTCCCACCGCACGGCCCGCCTCACCGGCGCAGGCTGGTTCCACGCCGCCCGGGCCTTCCTGCGGGCGTCGGCCGCACGTCCTCCGCCCTTCCTAAAATGAGCGCATGATCGCCGAAGACACCCAGCCGCCGGGAGACGGAGGAAAGTCCCGGCCCGGCCCCCGCACCACGTCCGGCTCCCTCCACACCGCCGCGCTTGATGCGCCCGCCGGCACGACCGGCCGGCCGGCCGGCCGACTGACAGCCACCGACCCGGCCGGCGGCGCGCCGTGCGCGGCGGTCGCGCTGAAACCGAGATTTCGGGGTTGGCTGCACGCCGGCATCTTTCCCCTCTCACTGGCCGGCGGCGTCGTCCTGATCGCCCTTGCGCGCCCGGCCGCGGCGGTGGCGGCCTGCTCGGTGTTCGCGCTGTCGGCCTGGCTGCTGTTCGGTACCAGCGCCGTCTACCACCGGGGAACATGGGGCCGGCGCGGGGAGGCGGTCCTGCGGCGGCTCGACCACGCGAACATCTTCCTGATCATCGCCGGCACCTACACCCCGCTGGCGGTGCTACTGCTGCACGGACGGCGCCGGACGGTGCTGCTCACCGTGGTGTGGGCGGGCGCCCTGGCCGGCATCGCCTTCCGCACGCTGTGGATGGGGGCTCCCCGGTGGCTGTACACCCCGTGCTACATCGCCCTGGGCTGGGCAGCCGTCCTCTACCTGCCCGACTTCGCACGCACCGGCGGCACCGCGGTCGTCGTCCTCGTCATCGTCGGCGGTCTGCTCTACACCGCAGGAGGTGTCGTCTACGGACTCAAACGTCCAGACCCGTCACCGTACTGGTTCGGCTTTCACGAGGTCTTCCACGCCCTCACCGTCGCCGCCTTCAGCGCGCACTACACGGCCGTTCTTCTCGCAGCCACATGACCTGGTCGTCGCGGGCACGCGGACACGGGTGCAACGGGCGGTCACTGCAGCTCATCATGGATCTTCGGGGACGCGGCGAGGGGCCCCGGTGCCGTTGCGGCTCCGGGGCCCCGAAGGGGTACAACACCATCTACCGGCCTGGGCCGGTCCTTGGGTTCCGCGCTGCCCCGGAGGCCGGGGTGTGCGGGGATCGCGTATGCGTGACCGGAAACCACCGTCCTTGCGTGGGGGTCTGCGGTGTCCGCCCGGGCTGTTTCCTCACGGGCCGGGCGATCCTGATGGCGCTTGCGCCCTCCATTCATCCTCTGGACTGCACTGTCACTTTCGTACTGCCAGTACTGCACTCACTGAACTACGCACAACCGGTACCGCTGGTGGCGGCCCCTGACACCTGCGGGCCGCCCGGTCCGGCAGCCAGCCCCGTCGCCGTCCTGCACCTGCCTGGCTTCGGAACTCCACTGCCGGACCGAACTGCGAACTTCTGTCCAACAACCCCGGCCAGTTCGTGTCTGGCCGGTATCGCCGACTGCTGTCTACGAGAGAAACGCTAGACCCGCCCGCGAGCAATGTCTACTCCAGCGCACATAGATTTTGCGTTCGCCGCGAGTGAGGTATTCTTCCGGTGCGTGGCGGCGGCACCCCCCGAGCCGCCGCCACGCCCTGCCGACGAACAAGCAGTAGCGCGCAGGGGGCGGGAGTGGAGGGCCTGGCGCCCGGAGCGCCGCAAACCGCCCAGGACGGGCAGGCTGCCCTCGTCGAGGCGATCATCGAAGCTGTCCGCGGCGGCGGCGAACCATCCGCCGGCTGCTGGCCCGCTTCGCCGAACCGGACTCCATCGCCGACCTGTACGCCCTGCGCGATTCCCTCCACCCCCCGCCCATCCGGCCCCCCAGGCAGAGTGACTCCTGCCAGGCTGGTGACCAGGTGGGCGGTGCCGTCGGCGAGCCGGTAGGAGAAGCCCGACGACGGTGACCCGGCCGGCCTGGACCGCCGCGGCAGGCACGCGGGAGCGGTCCAGCAGCAGGTCGACGGGGCGCCGTCTGCGCGAGGCGATGCGGTCCGCGTCCTCGGTGTGCCCGGCCGCGGCAGCGCCCCAAGGCCCTTCCCAGCGGCGCGCGCCGGGCGGGGACGGCCGAGCGCGGTGCGGGGCGCGGCCGGCCGGACTGGTCGGTTGACCGGCGGGCCGCGCCCCGGCGGGGGCTACAGGGCGTGGGTGAGGCGGTCGGCCAGCAGGCGTGTGAAGCGGGCCGGGTCGGGCAGGTCTCCGCCTTCGGCGAGCAGGGCGCTGCCGTGGACGAGTTCGGCGGTTTCGGCCAGCGCCGGGTTGTCCGCTCCGGCCTGGTGCGCCTGGTGCAGGGCGGTGATGAGGGGGTGGCTGGGGTTGAGTTCGAGGATGCGCTTGACCTGGGGAAGTTCCTGGCCCATGGCCCGGTACATCTTCTCCAGGGTGGGGGTCAGGTCGTGGGCGTCGCCGACCAGGCAGGCGGCGGAGGTGGTCAGGCGGGTGGAGAGTCGGACCTGCTTGACGTGCTCGGCCAGCGTGGTCTGGAGCCAGGCGAGGAGGGCGGCGAAGTCCTCTTCGCGCTGCGCCTTCTCCGCCTTCGCCTCGTCACTGCCTTCCCCGTCGGCGTTGTCGTCGAGGTCGACCTGGCCCTTGGCGACGGACTGGAAGCGGTGGCCGTCGAAGGCGGGGATCTGGTCGGTCCAGACCTCGTCGACGGGGTCGGTGAGGATCAGGACCTCGTAGCCCTTGGCGGTGAAGGCCTCCATGTGCGGGGAGTTCTCCACCATCGCCCGGTTCTCGCCGGTCAGGTAGTAGATGGTGTCCTGGCCGTCCTTCATCCGCGCGACGTAGTCGCGCAGCGTGGTCGGCTTCTCCGCGTCATAGGTCGAGGCGGCGCTGACCAGTTCCAACAGGGCGTCGGTGTTGTCGCGGTCCTCGATCAGGCCCTCCTTGAGGACCCGGCCGAACTGCTCCCACACCTTCGCGTAGGTCTCGCCGTTCTTGGTCCGCATGTCCTTGAGAGCGCCGAGGACCTTCTTGACGAGGCGCCGGCGCACGGCGGTGATCTGGCGGTCGTGCTGCAGGATCTCGCGGGAGACGTTCAGCGACAGGTCGTGGGCGTCCACCACGCCCTTGACGAACCGCAGGTAGTTCGGCATCAGCGCGTCGCAGTCGTCCATGATGAACACCCGCTTGACGTACAGCTGCACGCCCCGCTTCGTGTCCCGGGAGAACAGGTCGAACGGGGCTTGGGCGGGGATGAACAGCAGCGCCTCGTACTCGAAGGTACCCTCGGCGCGCATGTGAACGGTCTCGGCCGGGGCCTGCCAGTCATGGCTGATCTGCTGGTAGAACTCGCTGTACTCGGCCTCGGTCACCTCACTGCGAGGACGGGCCCACAGCGCCTTCATCGAGTTCAGCGTCTCCGGCTCGCCCGCAGCCGCACCGTCGGCGTCGGCGCTGTCGTCGGCAGTGGTACTGCCGGGCTCGGTGGCCATCCGGATCGGCCAGCGGATGAAGTCCGAGTACTGCTTGACGATCTGCCGGATCTTCCACCGGGCCAGGTAGTCGCCCAGCCCGTCCTCACTGTCCTCGGCCTTGAGGTGCAGGGTGACCGAGGTGCCCACCGGCAGACCTTCGACTTCCGCGATCGTGTAGGTGCCCTCGCCGTCGGACTCCCACACGGTGCCCTGCTCGGTGCCGGCGCGACGCGTGTGGAGGGTGACCTTGTCGGCGACCATGAACGCCGAGTAGAAGCCGACGCCGAACTGGCCGATCAGGTGCTGCGCGGCATCCGCGTCCTTCGCCTCCTTGATCTTCGCCAGCAGGCCTGCGGTGCCGGACTTGGCGATGGTGCCGATCAGGTCGACGACGTCGTCGCGGGTCATGCCGATGCCGTTGTCCCGCACCGTCAGGGTGCGGGCGTCCTTGTCGACCTCAAGGACGATGTGCGGGTCGGAGGCCTCAAGGGTGGAGTCGGTGAGGGATTCCAGGCGGAGCTTGTCGAGGGCGTCGGAGGCGTTGGAGATCAGCTCGCGCAGGAAGATGTCCTTGTTGGAGTAGATCGAGTGGATCACCAGCTGCAGCAGCTGGCGGGTCTCCGCCTGGAACTCCAGCGTCTGGGTCGGACTGGCCACGGGAGGCTTCTCCTTCGAGTGAGGGAAAGGGTTCGTATCCGGTCAGGGCACCGGGGCCGGCGGGTGTACCGCGTGGCCGGCCCCGGAGGTGTTCAGATGTGGCTGAGGGGCCGGTAGGGCTGCTCGGGGCGGGTGTGGCCGGGCCGGGGCGGTGCCGTACACCGGTCGACAGCGTGCGGGTCGCGCACCCGTAGCGGCGTGCCCGGCACGGTCACGGGCCGGCTGGCGGTGTGCGGCGCTGCCGAGCGCTGTCGTCCCGCAGCTGGTCGGCTCGGGCGGTGAGCCGATCGAGGCGGTCGGTGAGCTTCGGGTGGCCCGCCTCCAGGAGGGGTCGGGTCTCGGCGAGCGGGGCGAGCAGACGGGCAGGGTCGTGGTGGCCCAGTGCGTCCAGGAGGCGTTCGACGGCGGGGGCTGCCTGGGGGCCGAGGCCGTCCAGGGCGCCGATCTGTCCGGCGAGGCGGCGCAGGTCGGCGGCGTTGTCGCGGGCCCAGGTGGCCACCGCGCGGTCGGCGGCGCGCTGGCTGCGCGTGGCCTGAACGCGCTGCTCGCCGGTGCTGCCCGCCTCGGTGCCGGCGTCAGCGTTGGGGCGCAGGCGCAGGTAGCGGCGTTCGGCGGCCTGGCGGCTCTGGACGCCCAGCGGTTCGGCGAGCTCGGCCCACGTGGCGCCCGCGTCGCGGGCGGTCTCGATCAGGCCGGTCTCCCAGTCGGCGAGTTCCGCGCGCAGGTGGCGCAGCAGCAGGAGTGCGGAAAGGGCCTGCTGCGGATCGTTCTGTCCGGTGTCGTCCGGGGGTGCGTGGCGGGCGGTGCGGGCGGCGGCGTCCATCCTGCCCAGCGCGGCGGCGGCGGCCAGGAACGAGGCCGGCCCCACCCCGGCCGCGCCGGTGTCCTGGCTGTCCATGTTGTCACCCTTTCGATGACTGGATGCTTGTCATCATAGGGATGACATAGTACACGATTCGCGTCGCGTCACACCGGTTGCGAACCACCTGCGCCGGCCGCACTCCCTTGCCGAGCGCCACCGTGTCCGCGAGGACGAGCAGGGGGCCCTGCCGATCCTGGCCCCCTCCCCGGCCCGGCGGCTCGTCGTCAGCTCCACCCCCGGCGCAGGGCGTCCTCGGCACGCAGGTCGGCGAGCGTCGGGTAGCCGTCCACCGCCATGATCAGGTCGGCCTCGGCGAGCAGCGAGCGCAGCACGTGCACCACGCCGTCCTCGCCACCGAGGGCCAGGCCGTAGGCGTACGGGCGGCCGACGCCGACCGCCGTGGCGCCGAGGGCGAGTGCCTTGACCACGTCGGCGCCGCTGCGCACACCGGAGTCGAAGAGCACGGGCAGGCCGTCGGCGGCCTCGACCACGCCGGGTAGCGCGTCCAGCGCCGGCAGGCCGCCGTTGGCCTGCCGGCCACCGTGGTTGGAGCAGTAGACGCCGTCCACGCCGCCGTCCCGGGCGCGGCGGACGTCCTCCGGGTGGCAGAGGCCCTTGAGGATCAGCGGCAGCTCGGTGAGCGAGCGCAGCCAGGGCAGGTCGGCCCAGGTGAGCGGGTTGCCGAAGACACTCGCCCACTCCAGCACGGCGGCGCCCGGGTCCTCCTCCGGGGCCTTGGCGAGGCGGGCCCGGAAGACCGGGTCGGAGGTGTAGTTGGCCAGGCAGTGCCCGCGCAGCTGGGGGAAGTTGCCGGTGGCGAGGTCGCGCGGGCGCCAGCCGGTCACCCAGGTGTCCAGGGTGACCACGATGCCCCGGTAGCCGGCCTCCTCGGCTCGGCGCACCAGGCTCTCGGCGAGCGCCCGGTCGGTGGGGGTGTAGAGCTGGAACAGGCCCGGGGTGTCGCCGAGTTGGGCGGCGACCTGCTCCAGCGGGTCGACCGAGAGGGTGGAGGCCACCATCGGCACGCCGGTGCGCGCGGCGGCCCGGGCGGTGGCGAGGTCGCCGTGGCCGTCCTGGGCGCAGAGGCCGATCACGCCGATCGGCGCCAGGAACAGCGGTGCGGGCCACCGCATTCCGAGGAGGTCCACCGACAGGTCGCGCCGCGCGGCGCCGACCATCATCCGGGGCACCAGGCCCCACCGGTCGAAGGCAGCCGTGTTGGCGCGCTGGGTCCGCTCGTCACCGGCGCCGCCGGCCACGTAGGACAGCAGCGTCGGCGGCAGCGCGGCCTCGGCACGCGCCGCCAGCTCGGCGAAGGCCATCGGGAGCTTCGGCTGCCTGCCGAACAGCGCGTCGAAGTAGATCTCGTTCTGGTAGTCCCCGAACTGCTGCCCCGTCATGACCGGTCGCCGTCCTCTCCTGGGGCCGGTCCGTCCGGGCCGGTCCCGGGCGGCGGCCGCGCCGGCCCCACCCTGTCAAACCACGGGCCGCCGGGGGAGACCCCCGCGCGTCCGGACGGGCCCCGCCGGTCAGGCGGTGACCAGCGCGACGACGAAGCCGTCGTAGCCCTTCTCCCCCACGGTCTGGACGGCGGTGGCGGTCAGCCGGGGGTGCGCGGCGATCAGCTCGGTGAAGCGGCGCACGCCCTGGACGCGGGGGTCCGTGCTGGTCTCGTCGGTGACGGCGCCGTCGCGGACCACGTTGTCGCCGATGATCAGGCTGCCGGGCCGGGTGAGCCGTAGCGCCCACTCCAGGTAGTCGGGGTTGCTGGGCTTGTCGGCGTCGATGAAGACCAGGTCGAAGGGCTCGGCGCCCTCCTGCTCCAGTTGCGGCAGGGTGTCCAGCGCCGGGCCGGTGCGCAGGTCCACGACCGGTGCGAGCCCAGCCCGTTCGAGGTTGCGGGTGGCGACGGCGGCGCACCGCTCGTCGGCCTCCAGGGTGACCACCCGGCCGCCCTCGGGCAGCGCGCGGGCGAGCCAGATGGTGCTGTAGCCGCCGAGGGTGCCGATCTCCAGCACCCGGCGGGCACCGTGCACGCGGGCCAGCAGGGCGAGCAGCTTGCCCTGGTTGGGTGCCACCTGGTGCGGGGGCAGCCCGGCCGCCTCGCCGTCGGCGACGGCGGCGAGCAGGGCGGCGTCCTCCTCGACCAGCAGGCCGTTGAAGTAGTCGTCGACGGCGGTCCAGGTCTGCTGCGGGGTCGGCCGGCCGGTCTCCGTGGTCATCACGAGTTCCCTTTCAGTACTGACTCAGTTCCGAAGGGAAACCTACGCCATGCCCGAGCCGGCCCGAGCACCGGCCCCAGCCCGAGCCGGCCCGAGTACCGGCCCCTCCCCCGGGCCCGAGCCGGACCGAGCACCGGCCCCTCCCCCGGGCCGGGGCCGGGCCGCACACCGGCCCCCCGCCGCACGGACGGGGGGCCGGTCGCCCGTCGGCTGCCTGCCGACCCGGCGGGGTCAGGCCACCGGCGGGAAGGCCTCGGCGTCCGGCTTGAGGAGCTGGCCGGGAGCCGGCACCTGCCGGCCCACCAGGTAGGAGGTGACCAGCTTGTTCAGCTCCTTGCTCCGGCCGACCGCGCAGTGCTCGATCACGTCGACGCTGACCAGGACGGCGCTGCCGAGCTGGCGCTGCATGCGCTTGGCGAAGGTGTACTGGGTGGCCGGGTCGTAGAGGTTGCCGATCACCATCACCGGGGTGGCGGTGCGCCGGTTCCACGGGCCGGTGTACCGCTCGACGTCACGCGCGGGGGCCGGCCAGGTCGCGCAGGCGGGCGCGTCGAAGGCCTGGTAGCGCCCGAAGGTCGGCGCGTCGCGCTCCCAGGAGCGGGCCGCGTTGACGAAGGCCCGGGGGTTGGACGGGTACGGCTTGTCCTGGCAGTTGACGCCGTAGTAGGAGTCGTCCGCCGAGTACGGGGTGTCCGCCGGGGCCTCGCGCAGCGCGGCGGGCACGGTCACCGCCAGCGGGTCGGCGTCGGCCGCGTTCTTCGGGACGGCCAGGGACGGGGCCTTCTGCTGGCGGAGCACGTCGTCCAGCGCCTGCAGCGAGGTGGCCAGCGGGGCCTGCCGGCTCTGCGCGTAGAGCGCGTTGGCGACCTGGCTGGTGAAGCTGGACAGCGTCACCTGGGAACCGCTCGGCAGGGTGACCGGGGAGGTGCGCAGGTGGTCGCGGATCGCGTCGAACTTCGCCCGGGTGTCGCCCGCGCCGAAGGCGCAGCGCGGCGCACCGGCCGCTGCGCAGCGCTTCAGGTACTCGTCCAGGGCGAGTTCGAAGCCGTCCGCGCGCTGCCGGTCGTACTCCAGGCCGTCGTGCAGCCGCAGGTTCGGGTCGACGTTGCCGTCGATGATCACCGCGCGGACCTTGTCGGGATACATGTTGGCGTAGGTGGCGCCGATCAGCGTGCCGTAGGAGAAGCCGGCGAAGGAGAGTTGGCGGTCGCCGACCCCGCGGCGCATCCGGTCGAGGTCACGGACCACGTTCTCGGTCGACATGTGCTCGATCAGCGGGCCGGCGTTGCGGTCGCAGGCGTCGGTGTAGTCCCGGGTGGCGGCAAGCGTGCCGTCGATCTCGGCCTTGGTGACGGGCACCCCGGTCAGCCGGTCGAAGACGCCGTTGGCCTCCTCGTCGGTGCCGAAGCACTTCAGCGGGTTGCTCAGGCCGACGCCGCGCGGATCGAAACCGACCAGGTCGAACCGGGCCTGGACCTCGGGCTCGAAGCGGGTCGTGGTCGCCCAGAGGTAGCCGCTGCCGCCCGGGCCGCCGGGGTTGAGGAACAGTGAGCCGATCCGCTTCGCCGGGTCACCCGCGCGCCGGCGCATCATGGCGATGCCGATCTTCTCGCCGGACGGGTGCGCGTAGTCCAGCGGCACCGGGTAGACGGCGCAGTCGTATATCCCGGGGTCCGGCTTGGACGGGTCGGGATTGCACGGTGCCCAGGCGACCGGGTCGACCCGGGCCTCGGCGGCCGCCGCGCCCGGGTCGGGTGCCGCCGAGGCGGCGGCGGTGGTGCCGGCGACGAGCGCGAACGCGCTGGCGACCGCCAGCGCGAGACTGGTGATACGGGACACGTAACCTCCTCCGGTTCTGCAAACCCGGTCAGCCTGGCAGCCGCTCCTCGGGAGGGGAAGACCACGTACCGCCGTGGATTCTTCTGGTGCGACGCCATCTGTCCGGCAATTTCCGTTATCGGAACAGGATTTGGCGCAAAATCCGCCGCGGGCCGTCCGCGCCCCCTCCCCATCCGGACAGCGCCCGCCTGCTGGTGATGGCCCGTCAGGTTCGCGCGGGTAGCGCCCGCGCCGCCGGTGGCGCCGCCACGGCTCCCGGGCGGCGGTGCTCCGCCCAACGCACCGCCGGCCCCATCGCCCAACCGGCCGCCGCGAACAGTGCGCCCAGCAGCAGCCAGCCCGGCGTGCCCCAGCTCAGCAGCAGCGTGGTGAGCAGCAGCGGCCCGACCGTGCGTGCCACGGCCACGCCCGAGCCGAAGAACCCCTGGTACTGGCCGGTCTGATGGGCCGGCGCCAGGTCGAAGGCGATCTGCCAGGAGCCGGCCGACTGCCGCAGCTCACCGGCCACCTGGAGCGCCGCGGCGGCGACCAGCAGCCCGCCCAGCGCCCAGGGCGGCAGGCCCGCGGCTGCGGCCATGGCGAAGACCACGCAGGAGACGAGCAGGACGACGCCGGCCTCGCGCACGGCCCGCGAGGCGGTCCGCAGTCCGGTGACCCGGCGGGCCACCCGCACCTGGAAGAGCATCACCCCGACCGTGTTGAGGACGAACAGGCCCGATCCCAACCAGCCGAGCCCAGGCGCCCGTTCGGCGATCCAGAGCGGGATCACCAGGCTGAGCAGGGGCATCCGCAGCAGCAGGACGGTGTTGAGCAGGGTCACCACCGCGAACGGCCGGTCCGAGAGCACCTCCAGCCGGGGCGCGGCGCCGGTCCGGTCCCGGCCGGGCGCCACCTCGGGCAGTCGCAGCAGCGTCAGTCCGGCGCCCAGGAAGCCCAGCGCGGTCACCAGGAAGGCGGCGAGGAAGGCCGTCCGCGTGCCGACGGTCAGGACGACGCCGCCGAGGGCCGCGCCGAGCGCCAGTCCCGCGTTGAGGGTGGACTGCAGCCGGGCGAGCAGTTCGGTGCGCTCCTCGCGCGGAACGAGGCCGCCGACCAGCGCCTGGCGCGCGGCCGTGAGCCCGGACTGCGTCGTGGCGTACACGGAGGCGGCGAGCAGGAACGCCGCGAAGGAGTGGACGACCAGGAAGGAGGCGACGGCCGCACCGGTGGCCAGGGCCAGCAGCACCGCCGTGCCCCGCGGCCCACGCCGGTCGGCGAGGTGGCCGAGCGGGACTCCCGCCAGCGAGCCGATCGCCCAGGCGACGGCCAGGCCGAGGCCGAGCCGGGCGGGCGAGAGGCCGACGACGTGGGTGAAGTACAGCGCCGAGCAGGTGAAGTACGCGCCGTCGCCGATCGAGCTGATCAACTGGGCGGCGGCGAGGGTCCGCCGGGCCCCGGCCGGTGGGACGGATCGAATCGACACAGCTCTCCCGGGTCGGGCGGCTGTCGGCCGCTCGGTAGCACTGACAGGATCAATGCTAGGGAGCGGGTGGACCGGCCGACAGGGCCAGTGGCGTGGCACCGGAGTGGGCCACTTCGCCGCCGGGGCAGGTCAGGGCCGGTCCCGGTCCGGCCCCGGCCCCGGCGAAGGGGGCGGGACCGGGCCGTCGGCCCAGCGGCGAACGCGGGCCCGCCGACGGCAGAGCCCAGCGGCGAACGCGGACCCGCCGACGGCAGAGCTCAGCGGTAGACGCGGGCCTGCAGACGGTAGAGCTCCGCGTACAGGCCCTCCGCGGCCGCGAGTTCGGCATGGCTGCCGACCTGCGAGACCCGGCCGCCCTCCAGCACCACGATCAGGTCCGCCATCCGCACCGTCGAGAAGCGGTGCGACACCAGCAGGGTGACCGCTCCGGTGTCCGCCCGGGCCTGGGCCGCGAGGTCGGCGAAGTGCTCGAACAGCGCGTGCTCGGCGGTGGCGTCCAGGGCGGAGGCCGGTTCGTCGAGCGCCACCAGCAGCGGGCGGCGGCGCAGCAGGGCCCGGGCCAGGCCGAGCTTCTGCCACTGGCCGCCGGAGAGTTCGGCTCCGTCGCCGTAGCCGCGGCCGAGCAGCCCGTCGAGGTCGCCGTCGACCCGGGCCAGCGCCGGGCCGCAGTCGGCGCTCTCCAGAACCCGGGTGAGCGCCGCGTCGTCGTCCAGCCGCTCCAGGTCCCCGATGCCCACGTTGTCCCGCAGCCTCAGCTCCAGCCGGGCGAAGTCCTGGAACAGCGTGGCCACCCGGCGCTGCCAGAGCTGCGGGTCGCACTCCTCCAGGTCGACGCCGTCGATCAGGATCCGGCCGGAGGTGGGCCGGTAGAGCCCGCACAGCAGCTTGACCAGGGTGCTCTTGCCGGCGCCGTTCTCGCCGACCACGGCGAGCGCCGCGCCCGCCGGGATGTCCAGGGTGACGTCGTCCAGGACGGCCCGCTGCTGGCCGGGGTACCGGAAGGTGACGCCCTCCAGGCGGATGCCGACCGTCATGGCCTCGGGGACGGCGCCGCCCGCCGCCTCCTCCCGGCGCGGCTCGCGGAGCCCGTCCAGCCGCTGCAGGGTGCGGCCGGCGCCCTGGAGCACCGAGAGCAGCGTGAGCGCGCTGGAGACCTGAAGGCTGACCTGCGCGGCCAGCGTGATGACCAGGATGACGTCGCCGATGCCGGCGCCGGCGCCGCTGTTCACGGTCTGCCGGGCGACCAGGTAGATCGCACCACCGTACGCGGCGGCGAAGGCCAACTGCCCTGCCGCGCGCAGCAGTCCGGCCTTGGCGTGGGCGCGGGCGAGAGTGCCGGTGGCGCGCCGCCAGTCGCGGCCGTGGCGCTCGATGAGCACCGACGCGGCGCCGGACAGCCGCACCTCCTTCACGGAGGCGTGGGTGGTGGCGAGTTCGAGCAGGTGCCGGCCCAGCCGGTTCTCCGGCGCGGTGGCCTCCTTGCCCCGATCGACCAGGAGTTGGGCCCGGTTGCCGACCAGCACGGGCACCACGGCGAACAGCGGGAGCAGCAGCAGCCACGGGTTGAGCAGTCCGAGCAGGACGGCGGTGACGGCCATCTGAAGCCCCAGGCCGCCGAGTTGGAGGACGGCTTCGAGCGCGGCGCGGGTGCGCGGCAGCTCCTCGCGGATCAGGGTCAGGGCGTCGGCGACGTCGGCGCGGTCCAGCTTCTCCAGGCCGCGGTCGCCGTGGGCGATCGAGATCACCTCGGCCTGCAGGCTGAGCTCCTCCAGCTCACCCAGCTCGAAGTAGGAGAGGTGGGCGAAGTGATTCATCGTCAGTTCGACGACCAGCAGGAGCGCCGTGGTGAGCGCCAGCCAGGTGGCGGCCGAGCCGGTGCCGTCGATGGCGGCCGTGGTCAGCTCCTTGAGGCTGACCGCGATCAGCGGCGTGGCCAGGTAGCCGACGGTCATCAGCAGAACGGCGTGGGTCAGCCGGCGGGAATCGCAGTGCACGGCGAGCCTCAGCAGCCGGCGCACGGCGTGGAACAGTGTGGTCATCGGGCACCCACCGGGCGCATGGTGCGGTCCTCTTCCTGTCCGTCCGGGTCCTGCGCGCCGGTCGGGCCGTCGCCGGATTCCTCGTCGCGCGCGAACCGCTCCGCCTGGATCCTGAACAGCTCGGCGTAGCGGCCGTCGAGTTCCATCAGCTGCTCGTGGGTGCCGCTCTCCGCCACGCCGCCGTCGGCCAGCACGACGATCCGGTCCGCGCGGCGCACGCTGGAGAACCGGTGGGCGATGATCACGCTGGTGATGCCCTCGGTCATCTCCAGGAAGCGGTCGAAGAAGGCCGCTTCGGCCCGCACGTCGAGCTGCGCGGTGGGCTCGTCGAGGATCAGCAGCGAGGCGCCGGCGTCCACCGCGAGCAGGGCGCGGGACAGCGCGATGCGCTGCCACTGCCCGCCGGAGAGGTCGCTGCCGCCCTCGTACTGGGTGGACAGGACGGTGTCCAGGCCCTTCGGGAGCCGCGCGACGATCTCGGCCGCTCCGGCCCGTTCGGCGGCGGCGAGCAGTGCCTCGCGGTCGCCGAGCAGCTCCGGCCGGCCCATCCCGATGTTCTCCGCGGCGGTGAGCTGGTAGCGCGTGAAGTCCTGGAAGATGACGGCGATCCGGCGCTGCCACGCCTCGGCGGGCAGCCCGGCGAGGTCGGTGCCGCCGGCGGTGATCCGCCCCTCGGTCGGCTGGTGGAGCCCGGCCAGCAGCTTGACCAGGGTGGTCTTGCCGGAGCCGTTGAGGCCGACGATCGCGGTCGACCGGCCAGGCCGCAGCTCCAGCTCCAGGCCGCGCAGCACGTCGGGGCCGTCCTCCTGGTAGCGGAAGGCGACGTTCTCGAAGCGGATCGGACCGTCGATCGCGGGCGAGGCCCCGGTGGGCGACATACCGGCGGGCGAGGTCCCGGCGGCGGAGTCCGGCGCGGGGCCGACGCCGGGCCGCGCGGGCACCCGGGCGCGGGCCAGGGCCTCGAAGCGGACCAGGGAGTCGTAGGCCGCCAGCCCGTACTGGGTCTGGACGTCGCTCTCCGGGAAGTAGACACCGAAGCGCATCGGGATCAGCACGGCCTGGAGCGCCACCGAGAGCTGGAGCAGCGACAGCGTGCCGTCGACCCCGCTGCGGGCCAGGACCACGAGCGCGGTGCCGCCGCCGAGCAGACCGACCACCGCGAGGCCGACGAAGGGCCAGAAGAGCAGCCGGCGGCGCCCGGTCCAGAGCGGTTCGAGGTATTCGCGGGCCTCCCGCTCGTGACGGCCGAGCAGCCAGGGCAGCAGCCCCAGCATCCGGGTCTCCTTGGCGAGTTCGGGTCCGCCGGCGGCCCGCCGCAGATAGCCGACCCGGCGGCGTGGGGCGGCCAGCGAGCCCAGCAGGGTGGCGAAGCGGCCCAGCGAGCCGCGCTGGCCGAAGCGGATGACCAGGGCGGTGAGGGCCACCATGACCCCGGGGAGGACACCCAGCGTGACCGCCACCATCACGGCGGCGCCCGCCAGTTGGGCGTAGCGGGCGATCAGCGCCAGGGCTCCGGCGGCGGCGTCGCCCGGGGTGGGCCGGGCCCGGTCGAAGGCGCTGCGGGCGTCCGAGAGCAGGTCGAGCACGTCCTGCCGCTCCAGCTCCGCCGCGGGCAGGTCGTTCAGCGCGCCGTCCATCAGCCGGCCGATGCAGGCGCCGTCCACCCGGCGGGTGACCACCTCGCTGACCACGGTCTGGAACGGGGTCAGCAACTGCTGCAGCACGAACGCCCCGACGGCGATGCCGAGCGCCGCGGCGACCTTCTCCCAGTCCGCTCCCGTGGTGCCCCCGGCCGCCGCGGCGGCCGGGATGTCCGCGATGACCCGGCTGGTCCAGGCGATGAACGCGATCGGCAGCAGCCCGACCACGAGGTGGACCACGGCGCCCGACACGAGCAGGCCGGCGCCGGCATGGCGCAGCAGCTCGACGACGGCGCGCCAGCGCCTGACGCGGCTGCCGAGCCAGCCGGCGTCGGCAGACGGAACGGATGACGACACCTTGAAAACCCCCGTGGACAAGTGTGCTGACGAAGCCGGCGGACCGGTGAGGCACCGGCCCGACGAGCCGGGTGAACGACGTGCAGGGTGAACGATGAGCCGGGCGAACCACAGGACGTGGACCGGAAGGACGGGACGGACGGAACCGGCGGACTGCCGGGCCGGCGAGGAAGGGAGCGGACGCGTGACGCGTCGTCGACCGCGGTCGTTCGTACCGGTGCTGGAAGACACCCCGAAGCAGGACCGGCGGCTGTGCGGTTCGGCGCGAGCAGGAGCCACGGGGTACCCGGGCGGTCGGCGGAGGGGCGGGCGTGGGTGACAACCGATTTTGTTCCGCTGCTGCTCATGATCGTGCGCCGCGATCAGCTTGGACTAGACCAGTGGTCACGTCAAGGAATTCGTGGAACTGCCGGTTCCGGGCGGGCCGGGTGGTTCGGCCCGCCCGGCCGAGGGGCGGCGCGGGCCGCCGGAAGGTGCTGGACAACCCGAAGCGGTGGTCGCTAGGGTCCGAAGCGGAAGGGAGCAAACCGGCCGGCCGGGTCGGTGTCTCCGTCCTTCACCTCGGACCGGGGTCGACGTGGGCCGCCGCCCGATCGGTGGCCCCGCACCTCTGGAAGCCGGACCGAGGGCGAGGCCCACAGCCAGCCCCACCCTCCGCGGCGTCCCACCCTCCACCGGACTTACGCCGCACCGTCCCCGCGACCGCCGGTCCGCCCGCCGCACCGCTCCCGCCTCGCGTTCCGCCGGGCCGGCCGCGTACGGCGGTCGACCGGGCCCGCCCGCACGTCCCCGAGCGATGCCCGCACCCCCGAGGCGCCCCACTGCCGTGGCGCCCGGCCGAGGACGCGGCAGCCCCACCGCATCACCGCACCGCACCACGCCGTCAACCGACCGCGCCGCTGACGCGGCGCAGCCCCGAGAGGCATAGGCATGGAACAACGTCGTGTCGGCTCCCTCCGGTTCCTTGGGGACCGGACCGGGAGCGCCCCGATGACCTGGGGTCAGCGCGCCATCTGGAAGTCCATCCAGTGGCTCGACGAAGGCGCCCACTACTACAACATCCCCCGGGTCGTGCCCGCACCACCCGGTCTGACGTTCCATCAGATTGAAGACGCACTGGGCCGGTTGCTCTCGCGCCATGAGGCACTGCGCACCCGGTTCGAGCAGACCGGGCAGGAGCCGGTGCAGCACGTGTCGGCCTCCGGCGAGCTGGCCGTCCCCGTCCACGAGGCCCCGCCGGGCGAGGGCGCGACGGTCGCCGACGAGGTGTCCCGGGCGCTGGCGGCCGAACCCTTCCGGCACCGCGAGGAGTGGCCGTTCCGCTGCGCCGTGGTGACGGAGCAGGGCGAGCCGGTCCAGATCGCGCTGGTCTTCTCGCACCTGGGCGTCGACTTCTGGGGCGTGCAGCAGGTCGAGCAGGACCTGCGCGACCTGCTCGCCGGGCAGGACCCGGAGCCGCCGGCCTGGCAGCCGCTGGACCAGGCGGGGTTCGAGACCGAGGGCCCGGGCGCTGCCCGCGGCGCCGCCTCGGTCGACTACTGGCGCCGGAGCCTCGCGGGCCTGCCGCCCACGATGTTCCCGGCCACACGGTTCCCGCCGGTCGCGGGCGAGGCCTCCCCGGTCCCGGACGCCGCCGAGCGGTTCGTCCGGCTGCGCATGGACTCGCCCGCCACCGCGGTGGCCGCCAGCGCGCTCGCCGACCGCTGCGGGGTCAGCACCGGTACCGTCCTGCTCGCCGGGACGGCCGCGCTGCTCGGCGCGTACACCGGGAACAGCACCGCCGTCCTGCAGTTGATCGCCGTCAACCGGCACGACGAGCGCAGCCGCCGCCTGGTGGCCGCGATGACCGCCAACGCGCTGTTCTCGCTGGACGTGGCCCGGCCGACCTTCGAGGAGGTCATCCGCGCCAGCTTCCTCGCCGGCATGAACGCCTACCGCTTCGCGCAGTACGACCCACTGGTGGTCGACGGGGTGATCGACGCGGCCCGGGAGGCGAGCGGCGGCGCCCTGCGGCTCGCGTCCTTCTTCAACGACGTCCGCCTGCACGACCGTTGGGAGCGGCTGCCGGCCACGGACGGCTCCGCGGAGCAGCTGCGGGCGCTCACCGAGAAGACCGAGGTCTCGCTGATCGGCACCTGGGAGCGCCAGGACGCCGACTTCTTCGTGCACACCACCTACGAGCCGGACACCTGCCTGCTGTACCTGATGGCCGACACCGCGCTGATCCCCCGTCCGGAGATCGAGCGCCTGCTGCGCGCCTTCGAGCGGCTGCTCGTGGAGAGCGCGGCCGGCCTGCCGGGCCTGGACACCCTCCCGGTCGCCGGCTCCTGACCCGACCTCCCTCCCCCACCACCGAAGTACGCCCGGCCGAAGTACGCCCGGCGTAGGTCCGGTCACGCCCGAAGTACGTCCACGTACCTCGGAGCGCGCCCGACGTTCACCCAAGTACGCCCGACGTACCCCCAGAAGCCCTCCGTCGCACAGGAGCACGCACCCATGAGCAGCACCGCACCCGCCATCTGGGACGAGGAGGTCAGCGCCGCCGTCGAGCGCCTGACCACCGCCGCCGAGAACGAGTACTACAACCCGTACCAGACCTTCGACTGGCCGGAGAGCATCCCCGAGGGCGCCCTGTGGATGAGCGAGGACCTGATGACGGTCCACGGCACCGACGCGGCCGCCGAGCTCACCCGCGAGCAGTACCTGACGCTGGCCAAGTGGGAGAGCGTCAACTTCTACAGCCTGAACGTGCACGGCATCCGCGAGCTGATGCAGGAGGTCGTGGCGCGCATCCACGCCCCGGGCTACGAGATCCCCACGCCGTTCTTCCACCACTTCCTGGGGGAGGAGAACGAACACATGTGGTTCTTCGCCGAGTTCTGCCTGCGCTACGGCGGGAAGCTCTACCCCAACCGGGCGATGAGCTTCGGCGACCAGAAGCACTCCGCGCTGTTCGACAACTTCATCGTGTTCAGCCGGATCCTGATCTTCGAGCAGATCGTGGACCACTTCAACAGCAAGATGGCCGGTGACACCGCGCTGCCGGAGACGATCCGGGCGATCAACCGGGTCCACCACCAGGACGAGTCCCGGCACATCGCGTTCGGCGCCCAGCTGGTCCGCGCGCTCTGGGACCGGCTGCGCGAGGCCGGCGACGAGCAGGAGCTGACCGCCGCCCGGCAGTACATCGAGAAGTACATCAACGCCTCGATCCAGCAGCTCTACAGCGTGGACGTCTACCGGGACGCCGGCATCCCCGACCCGTTCGCCTTCCGCACCCGGCTGCTGGCCGACCCGGCCCGGGGGCCGGTCCACGACGCGATCGTCAGCCGCACCACCGCCTTCTACCGCCGGATCGGCGTGCTCGCACCGAAGGCCGCCTGAGCCCTCGGCCCCGCCGGGACCACCGGCCACCGGAACCCCCGGCACACGAGAACCGCCGGAACCACCGGAACCACCAGCCCTCCGGCCCCATCCACGAGAACGAGGTACCGCTCGCATGACATCGACCGTAGAGCCCGCCGCCGTCCGGCTGCGCGACCCCGGCCCCGGCCTGGTCGCCCTCGACCCCGACCGGGCCGCGCTGCTGCTGGAGCTCGACGCGCTCTTCACCGGCCTGGCCGACCAGGTCGCCGCGCCCGCCGTGGTGGGCCCGCCGCTGCTGCCCGTCGAGGGCCTGGCCAAGCTCGACTACTTCCGGAACTTCCCCCACCTCGGGGTGCTCGCGGCCCGCCTGTCCGAGCAGGCCGTCGACGAGCTGGCGGCCGGTGCGGAGGCCGGCCGGCAGCCCGTCGAGCCCACCGGCTACGTGCTGCCCTCGGCCACCTGCTACGGCGTGCTGCTCTCGCTGGAGGGCCAGGAGGTCGGCGAGGAGCTGCGGCTGACCGCCGTCGGCCGCTGCTTCCGCAACGAGGACCACTACGACGGCCTGCGCCGGCTCTGGGGCTTCCACATGCGCGAGGTCGTGTACTTCGGCTCGGCCGACGGTGCCCGCGACCACCTCGCCACCTCCCGGGTCTTCGTCGAGGAGCTGGCCGGGCGCCTCGGCGTCGAGCTGTCCTACCAGCCCGCCAACGACCCGTTCTACGACCGGACCGGCTCCCGGGCGAAGCTGATGGCCCTGGACCCGGTGAAGTACGAGTTCGTCGCCACCGACGGCACCGCGATCGCCTCGGTCAACCGCCACCGCAACTTCTTCGGCGAGCGGCTCGGCATCACCTCGGGCGGCGCGACCGCGCACAGCAGTTGCACCGCGTTCGGCGTCGAGCGCTGGGTGCACGCGATGCTGCTCGCCCACGGCACCGCCGAGAAGGCCCTGGCCCGGGTGCGCGATGTCCGCGCCTGACACCGGGGAGCGGGCCCGGGTGCTCGCCGCGGCCGAGCGCGGCGCCGCCGCCCTCGGCGTGGAGTTCCCCCTGGTGCAGGCCGGTATGGGCGGCATCGCCGGACCGGCCCTGGCGGCCGCCGTCAGCGAGGCGGGCGCGCTGGGCACGGTCGCGCTCTACAAGGGCGACCGGGCGCTGGCCGTCGAGCTGATCGGCGACACCGCCCGCCGCACGGCGCGCACCTTCGGCGTCAATCTGATTCCCGAGGTGTCGGGCCGGCTGCTCCCGGAGCAGATCGGCGCGCTGATCGAGGCGGCCGACCGGCAGCTCGTGCTCAACAGCTACGGCCTGCCGCCGGAGGCCGAGGCCCGCCGGGTGCTCGACGCCGGCCACCGGCTGGTCGTCCAGGTCGGCACGCCCGAGGAGGCGGCCGCCGCCGCGGCGCTGGGCGCCCACGCCGTCGTGCTGCAGGGCACCGAGGCCGGCGGCCACCACCTCGGCACCCGGCCGCTCGCCGAGCTGCTGGCCGCCTACGACCAGGAGCCGCCCGCGCTGGTGGCCGGCGCCGTCACCGACGGCGCCGGCCTGCTGGCCGCGCTCCGGGCCGGGGCGAGCGGGGCGCTGTGCGGCACGGTCTTCGTGACCACCGCGGAGTCCGCCGCGCACGACGACTACAAGACGGCCGTCGTCGCGGCGACCGGCGCGGACACCCTGATCACCGACCGCTTCTCGATCGGCTGGCCCGGCCGTCCGCACCGGGTGCTGCGCGGGCCGGTCACCGATTCGCCCGAGCCGCCGCCGGCCACCCTGATCGCCTGGACCACCGTGATGGGGGTCCGCCGTCCGGTGCCGCGCGGCTCCGCGGCCGCCCCCACCGTCGAGGCCGAGGGCCGGATCGACGCCATGGCCCGCTACGCCGGCCTCGGCAGCGGGCGGATCACGGCCGTCGAGCCCGCCGGGCGGGTGGTCGCCCGGCTCCGCGAGGAGTTCCGGGCCGCCCTCGCCGGCGACGCCGCCCTCACCGGCGACGCGGTCTCCGACTCCCTCCGACCCTCCGAAAGGACGTGACCCCATGGCCCTGGACCTCGGACTGACCCAGGTCAGCCAGCTGGCGTTCGGCTACTGGCACTCCCAGGTACTGATCGCCGCGGTCGAGCTCGCGGTGTTCGACGCACTCGCCGACGGCCCGCTGGGCGTCGACGAGGTCGCCGAGCGCTGCGCCGTCCCCGCGGACTCCGCGCTGCGGCTGCTCGACGCCGCGACCGCCCTGCGGCTGCTGACCCGGGACCCCGACGGCGGGTACCGCAACACCCGCACCGCCGAGCGCCTGCTCACCACCGGCTCGCCGGAGTCGCTGGTGCGCTGGGTCCGGGTGATGGGCCGCTGGTACCAGCCCTGGGGCCGGCTCGGCCAGGCCCTGGAGCAGGGCCGCGCGGTCGAGGACCGCAGCGGCCGGCTCACCGACGACCCGGCGTACGTCGAGGACTTCATCCTCGGCATGCACGAGTACAACTCCCGGACGGCGGAGGCCGTCGCCCGGGCGCTGCCACCCGAGGACGCCCGGCGGCTGATCGACGTCGGCGGCGGCGCGGGCAGCTACAGCATCGCGTTCTGCCGGGTCTGGGAGGGGCTGCGGGCCGAGGTGGTCGACCTCGCGCCGGTGGCCGAGCTGGCGGGCAAGGTGATCGGCGAGGCCGGTCTGGCCGACCGGATCACCGCCCGGACCGGCGACTACTACCGGGACGCCTTCGGCACCGACGCCGACGTCGTGCTGCTCTCCAACGTGCTGCACCAGGAGAGCCCGGAGAACTGCCTCTCCATCCTGCGGCGTTCGGCGGCGGCGCTGCGCCCCGGCGGCCGGGTCCTGGTGCACGGCCACTTCCTGGAGGAGTCCCGCACCGCGCCGGTCTTCACCACCCTGCACAACCTCTCCGCCCTCGCCCTCTGGAGCGGCGGCCGCAGCTACACCACCGCCGAGATGGCGGAGTTGATGACGGCGGCCGGGCTGTCGGACATCGAGGTGCTGCCCACCGCCGAGCAGTCGGCCCGCCTCCTGGTGGGCCGCGCCGGGGGCACCACCGCCTGAGCGCCGCCCGTACCGCCCGCCCGTCCTACCGCCTGCCGGGCCGGCGCCGTCCCCGCGGACTCCGTCACGGACGCGTCGCCGGCGCACCTTCGAAACCTCCCAGGAGCTGTCATGCAGCAGATCATCGAGTGGATCAACGCCAAGAACCCCGAGCTGGACCGGGAGATCGACCGCGAGGAGGACCTCATCGAGGGCCGCCTCATCGACTCCCTGGACTTCCTGGAGTTCATCTACCTGCTGGAGAGCATCTCCGGCCGCACCATCGACCTCCAGGAGGTCAGCGTCGACGACTTCCGCACGGTCGAGCGGATCGAGCAGCGCTTCCTCGCCGACCTGATCGAGGCGGCATGACGACGGCCGACCCGCACCTCGCCCCGCACCCGGCGTCCTCCGCCCTGGTCACCATCGACCTGCAGCGGGACTTCCTCTCCGAGAGCCCCTACGGCATCCCCGGCACGACCGAGGTGCTGCCGCAGGTGCGCCGGACGGTCGAGGCCTTCCGCGCCGCCGGCCGCCCGGTGGTCCACGTCGTCCGGCTGTACGAGAAGGGCGGCGGCAACGCCGACCTGGTCCGCCGGACGCTGCTGGCCTCCGGCACCGACCTGGTCTCGCCCGGCTCCGAGGGGAGCGGGCTCGCCCCGGCGCTCGCCCCGCTCGGCGCGCCCCCGCTCGACCCCGAGCTCCTGCTGGCCGGGCGGGCCCAGGCGTTGGGTCCGAGCGAGTACGCGATCTTCAAACCGCGCTGGGGCGCGTTCTACCGGACGCCCCTGCAGGAGCTGCTGGAGGGGCACGGCGTGGACACCGTCGTCCTCGTCGGCTGCAACTTCCCGAACTGCCCCCGGGCCACCCTGATCCAGGCCAGCGAGCGGGACTACCGGGTGGTGGCCGTGCCCGACGCGATCTCCCGCACCAGCGAGCAGGGGCTGGCCGAGGTCGCCGGGCTCGGTGTCCAACTGCTCGACACCGCCGAGCTGCTGGCGCGGTTCGGGTTCCCGGCGCCCGAGGAGGGCTGACGTCCGCGGGTGGTCGGAGCGGGCCGCCCCGGTCCGCTCCGACCACCCGCACGGGCGCCTCCCGCGGCTTTGCGGTCCCGCTCGCCGGCGGGCCCGCGGACACCCCGGGCCGGACCCGCGGCCGAGCGGCGAACCCCCGTACGGGCAGGGCCCGGCCGTCACCCGGACAGCGGTACCGCGGCCGCCGCCACGCCCTGCGGTGCCGTCCGTATCCGCCCCATCCGACATCCCCGCAGATGCCCGTTCCGGCCCGAAGTGCCCGTGTTGACCGGCCAGTAACCCCCTCCTATGCTCGACCGCGTTCGTGATCCGGCACCGGGGCCGGGGCCGCCGAGGCCGCCCGGCCGGAGCCGACCCCGGCTCGAAGGGCTCCTGCCATCAGCACCTCCGTCGCATCCCCGGACAGCGGGCGGGACACCGCCGCCCAGGCCGCCGCCGACCGTGCCGCCAGGCCCACCGGCCGCCGCCGCTTCCTCACCTATCTGCTGGCCGCCCCCACCCTCACCGTCGCCGCCCGGGCCGGACTCGACGCCGCCGCACCCGCCACCGCCCACGCCGCCGCCGAACGGGCTGCCGAGGCACCGCAGTTGCTCGGTCTGCCCGGCATCCCCGACATCCTGGACCTCGGCGACGCGCTGATCGTGGCCGGACTGCCCACCGCCCACCTGCTGGTCCTGGAGATCACCCCCGGCGGTCGCGCCGCGCTCCACCTCCCCCGGCTGGAGGTCGGCCAGGGCCTCACCACCACCATCGCGATGCTCGTCGCCGACGAACTCGACGCCCGGCTCGGCGATGTCGACGTCCCGCTCTCCGACGGCCGCCCCGACCTGCTGTTCAACCAGCTCACCGGCGCCTCCAACTCGGTTCGCTCGCTGTACGACCCGGTCCGCGCGGCGGCCGCCGCCGCCCGCGCCCGGCTGGTCACCGCCGCCGCCCGCCGCTGGTCGCTGCCGGCCGACACGCTGCGCACCGCCGACTCCGCCGTCCTCGCCCCCGACGGCCGTCGGGCCGGTTACGGCGAACTCGCGGCCGAGGCCGCCGCCGTGGCCGTCCCGGCCGTGCCCGCCACCCCGAAGCCGACCGACCAGCAGCGCCTGGTGGGCCGGCGGACCGGACGGATCGACGCCCGGTCCATCGTCACCGGCCGCGCGAAGTACGCCGGCGACCTCGCCGTCCCCGGCGCGGTGCCGACCGTGGTCGCCCGCCCGACCACCATCAACGGCACCCTCAGGTCCCTGGACGCCTCGGCCGCCCGCACCATGCCCGGCGTCCTCGGCGTGGTGCGGATCCCGAGCGGCGTGGCCGTCCTGGCAGAAACCTTCGACCAGGCACTCAAGGCCCGCGACGCGCTTCGCACCTCCTGGAACCCCGGTCCGGTCGCGGCGCTCTCCGACGCCGACATCCGGGCCCGACTCCGCGCCGCCCACGCCCCGTTCCTCGTCCCGCCGCTGCTCACCCAGTACGTGGACGGCGAGTTCGACTTCGCCTTCGTCAACCACGCGCCCATGGAGGTGCTGACGGCCGTCGCCGACGTGCGCCCCCACCGGGCCGAGATCTGGTTCGCCTCGCAGACCCCGATCGTGGCCCAGCAGACCATCGCCGCCGAACTCGGCCTGCCGCAGGACGCCGTCACCGTCCATGTGGTGCGCGGCGGCGGCTCGTTCGGCCGGCGACTGTTCTTCGACGCCGCACTGGAGGCCGCCCAGATCTCCCGGGCGGCGGGCCGCCCGGTCAAGCTGATGTGGACCCGCAACGACGACATGCGCCACGGCCGGATGCGCCCCGCCAGCCACCACCGGGTGCGCGCCACCTACGGCCTGGGGCAGGTGCTCAGCTACGAACACCGGGTCGCCACCGTGCGGACCGACTTCCGGCACGGCCTCGGCGAGGCGCTCACCGCCGCCGGGTTCAACCTCTCGGTGGCCGGGATCAGCCTCGCCCAGGCCTTCTTCCTGCTCAGCGAGAAGAACCCGTACAACGTCGGCGTCCCGACCCAGTTGCTCTCCGAGGTGCCGCTGGAGGTGCCCACCGGCAGCTGGCGCTCGGTCTACTCGGGCACCGTCCGGGTCGCCGACGAGATCATGATGGACGAACTGGCCCGGCGGCTCGGCCAGGACCAGGTCGCCTTCCGCCGGGCCCGGCTGCGCGACGCCCAGGGCCGGGCCGTCCTGGACAAGGTCGCCCAGGCCGGCCGGTGGGGCCGCCCGATGCCCGCCGGCCAGGCCCAGGGCATCGGCTACCACGACGAGAACGGCGGCCGGGTCGCCTACCTGGTCGAGCTGGACGCCTCCGACCTCCGCCGGCCGCGGGTCACCCGGGCGGTGATCGCCGCCGACGTGGGCCGCGTGATCAACCCCAGTGGTCTGGAGGCCCAGTTGACGGGCGCGCTGATCGACGGCATCTCGGTGATCCTCCGGGCCGGCAACCACATCGACCACGGCGCCGTCCGCGAGGGCAGCTTCTCGGACTTCCGCTACGCCCGGCAGCGGGACACCCCGCCCTCGGTCGAGATCCACCTGCTGCCGCCGAGCGGCCCACCCGGTGGCGCGGGCGAGCTGGGCGTCCCGGCGGCCTCGGCCGCGGTCGCCAACGCCTACGCCCGCGCGACCGGAACCGCCCCGCGCTCCTTCCCGCTCGACTTCTGACCCGCCGCCCGCACTCCCCCGGTGGGCCCGGTCCGCCGCCGCCACCGACCTCTTCGAAGGGCCCGACTCCCCATGCCCAGCCACACCTTCGTCCTCAACGGGCAGCCGGTCACCGTCGAGGCGCCGGACGACATGCCACTGCTCTGGGTGCTGCGCGACAAGCTCGGCGTCACCGGCCCCAAGTACGGCTGCGGGGTCGGTGTCTGCCGCGCCTGCACCAGCCACCTGGACGGCGAGGAGTTCCAGCCGTGCACGGCGGCGGTCAAGGACTGCGCCGGACGGACGGTCACCACCATCGAAGGCCTCGCCGACGGCGAGGTCCTGCATCCCGTCCAGGAGGCCTGGCTGGAGTGCGACGTCGCCCAGTGCGGCTTCTGCCAGCCCGGCCAGATCATGACGGCCGTCGCCCTGCTGCGCCGCACCCCGGCGCCGACCGACGCCGACATCGACGGGATCCAGAACATCTGCCGCTGCGGCACCTACCCGCGGATCCGCGAGGCGATCAAGAAGGCCGCCGCCGCCCAGGCGGCCCCCGCACCCACGGCGACGACCGGTTTCGCACCCGGACTCGTACCCGTGTTCACCACCCGGGCCACGACCGGGCCCGCAGCGCGCCGCACACCCTGAGCCCGGCCCGGGACGGACCGGCCACACCCTTGCCGAACCGGAACGTCTCGGCCCGGCCCGTGCCGACAACGGTGGCCGCGCCCGTGCCCGAATGGGCCCGCACCAGCGAGATCACCGTCCATCGCCGGGATTCGGCCGCCATTCCGCTTCGAGGATGCCGAACATCTCGGAGTCCCGCCAGCCGTCCCGGATCAACGCGGTGTGCCGATGCCGCCCTTCGTACGTCATGCCGAGCCCGGCCAGCAACCGGGAGGACGCGAGGTTGCGGGGGTCACAGGTCGCGTAGATCCGGTGGAGTCCCAACTCCCCGAACCCGCGCGACAGTAGCTCCCGTCCGATCGCCGTGCCCACGCCACGCCCCCAGGCCCTCGGGTGCACGATGTAGGCGATTTCGCCCTGCCGATGGCGACGGCTGCGAATGTGCAGCTCACCCATGCCGACGAGTTCGCCCTCGAAGCGGGCGACGTAGACGTATCGCTGCTGACGGGCGTGCGACCAGGCGTCGACGGCGGTCTGCACGAACGCGCGCGTCTGGTCCTCGGTGTTCGGCCCCCACGCCTGGTAGCGACAAGCCTCCTCAAGGCCGGCCCAGGAGTGCACGGCCTGCCAGTCGTCGAGCACGGGCTTGCGCAGAGTCACCGCGGATCGGGTCATCGACGGATCCTGCCGGATTCCGTACGGGCGGGAGCCGGAGCCGGTTGGTCCGGGCGCCGGCCACCGGCGACCGGCCACCCCGCCCGCGGCTCAGCGGGCCTCACGGTCCCGGCCGAAGAAGGCGGCCAACCGGTCGTAGACCGGAGCGTCCTCGGGCGCGGCCACCTCGGGGCCGAAGGAGTGGTGCTCCTCCTCGCTGCCCCGGTACTCGGGGCGCAGCGCGCCGCGCCCCCAGTCGAGCGCGGCCCGCCCGACCTCCTGGTCCAGGCCGGCCGTGGACTGGCCGGTGGAGCGGGCCACGTCCCAGCCGTGCACGGCGAACTCGGCGATCTGCTGGTCCAGCGGGAAACGGGCGGGCAGGTGCTTCCCCCCGGGGAGTTCGATGACGCCGTCCAGGTCGCCGGCCGCGCGCCAGGCGGCCACCAGCTCTTCGGCGCCGGCCTCGAAGGCGTGCAGCCAGTCGCCCTCGACCCGGTCGAAGGGCTGTGACCAGTCCGGGTCGCCGCCCTCGGCCCGGAGGGTGAACTGCCGCAGGTCGAACAGGAGGTGGCTGACGAGCTGGGTGACGTCCCAGGAGCGGCAGGTGCTCGGGTGGGTGCCCTGCTCGGCACCGATGCCGTCGATCAGCCCGGCGGTCTGGGCGAGGGCCCGGGCGAGCAGGTCGATCGGGTCTTCCGTTGCGGTCATGGCACACCTCTTCGCTTCGGGGCGGGCGGTCGGACCGGCCGATCGTAAGCGGGGGGACCGACAACCGGCCCGGCGCAACACCGCGCCGGGCCGGCCGTCGCCCCGTTCGACCGGCCCGCCGACCGCCGGCCGCCCCGAACGGGCCGGACCACGCCGGACCACGCCGGATCAGGCCCGATCAGGCCCGATCGGACCGGACCACGCCCGATCAGGCGGCGAGGCCGCCGTCCACGGCGATCTCGGCGCCGGTGATGTACCGGCCGTCCTCACCGACGAGGTGCGCGATGGTGGCCGCGACGTCCTCGACCCGGCCGTAACTGCCGAGTGCCGTCAGCCCCCGCTGGAACTCCGCCGACGGACCGTCCGCCGGGTTCAGCTCGGTGTCGATCGGGCCGGGGTGGACGACGTTCGCGGTGATCCCCCGCGGGCCCAGCTCGCGCGAGAGCGCCTTGGTGAGACCGATCATGGCGGCCTTGCTCGTCCCGTAGAGCGTGGCACCGGGGAAGGCCACGTGCTTCGCGACGCAGCTGCCGATCGTGACGATCCGCCCGCCCTCGGCCAGGTGGGCCGAGGCCGCCTGGGCGTAGAGGAACGGCGCCCGGACGTTCACCTCCAGCACCCGGTCCACGTCGTCGAGCGTGAGCTCTTCGATCGGGCCGAGCACGCCGACGCCGGCGTTGTTGACCAGGATGTCGAGCCGCCCGAAGCGCTCGGCCACGGCCTCGACCACGGCCCGGACGGCCTGCGGGTCGGCACTGTCCGCCCGGACGGCCCAGCCGCGCCGGCCCATGCCGGTGATCTTGGCCGCGACCGCCTCGGCCCGCTCCGCACTGCCCTGGTAGGTGACCACGACGTCGGCGCCGTCCTCGGCCAGCCGCAGGGCCACCGCCTCCCCGATCCCCCGGCTGCCGCCGGTCACCAGGGCCACCTTGCCGTCGAGCTTCGCAAGCTGGGTCATCGTCATATCGTCAGAACTCCTTGACTCGTTCGCGGACATGACTCAATCCTCGACCGGCGCCGCCCACGAGCCCGGCGGTATTCGGACGTCGCGTTCAATCTTCAACAATCGGCTGTTCCCGGTAGTACGAGGCCACCGCGGGCTGGCCGGTCCAGTTCGGACCGGCCGCCGGGTCCGCCCCCAGGTACCCGAACGGCAGGCGCACGGTCCGCGCACCGTCCAGCACCAGCAGGTGCCGCCGGGCCCGGTACTCGAACCCGGCCGCGCGCAACGCCGTCAGGACGGCGCGCGCGGCGCTCGATCCGTCCGCCCGGCGCACCGAATCCGGGTCGAAGTGCGCGGCGAGCCGCCCGTCCGGCACCAGCCGGCCCGCCGCACGGGCGATCGCACCGAGCTGGTCGCCGAGGTAGTGCAGTCCGTGCACACAGGTGATCAGGTCGTAGGCGCGCTCCGGCACCCAGTCCGCCACCGCCGCCGTCACCAGCTCCAGCCGCGCCGCACCCGCCGGCAGGGCGGCCGGCGGGGCCGACGGGCCCACCAGGTCGACACCGGTCAGCACGCTCGCGGTCGGCAGCCGGTGGGCGGCCTCGACGAGCGCCCGTCCTTCCCCGCTGCACAGGTCCAGCCAGCTGGGGGCGCCGCAGCGGCCGCCCAGCCACCCGGCCGGGTCGAAGCCCAGCTCCCGGGTGTAGCTGTTGACGCCGCTGAGCCCTCGCTCGCGGTTCATGGTGTTGTTGGCGACCACGTCCGAGCTGGTCAACTCGCCGTCACCGATCAGTCGGGGCATGGCGTCGACCCTACCGACGCGCCCGAGCGGCCGCCCCTGGACGGGGCGGCCGCTCGGTGCGAGGTGCGGGGCGGGCGTCAGACGCTGAGGGTCTGACCCGGGAAGATGAGGTCCGGGTTGCCGCCGATCGCCTTGACGTTCTTGGCGTGCAGGCTCGCGGTGTCGGTGCTGAACTTGGCCGCGATGTCGCTCAGGGTGTCGCCGCTCTTGACGGTGTAGCTGCCGCCGGAGCCGTTCCGGTCGGCGGCGGCCGGCTTGGCCGGCATGGCCGGCTTGGCGGTGTCCTGGGACTTCCAGGACTGGGTCTTCTGCGACTTCTGGGCCTGGTCGCCCTGCGCGGCCTTGCCCGGGGCCTGCTTCGCCTGCGGGGTCTGCGCGGGCTTGGCGGGCTTGGCGGGCTTGGCCGGCTGCTGCGCCTTGGGGGCGGCCTCGGCGGCGGTGTCGACGGCCGCCGGGGCGCCGCCCTTGGCCAGACCGGCCTTCGCCGAGCAGACCGGCCAGGCGCCGGGCCCCTGCGAGGCGAGCACCTTCTCGGCGACCGAGATCTGCTGCGCCTTGGTGGCCTGGTTGGCCTGCGAGGCGTAGGCGGTACCGCCGTACGCGGCCCAGGTGGACGGGGTGAACTGCAGTCCGCCGGAGAAGCCGTTGCCGGTGCTGATGCTCCAGTTGCCACCGCTCTCGCACTGGGCGACGGCGTCCCAGGTCGAGGTGGACGCGGCGGAGGCCGAGGTGGCCGTGACGAGGCCGGCCACCGGCAGGGCCGCGACGGCCCCGCCGACCAGCACCAGACGGGCACGGCTGCGGCGCTTCCCGGCGGTGGTGGTGTTGGTGGTGGCAGCGGCGGTCTCGTTACGGATCGTCATGAAAGTCCTCTCGACAAGCCCCGGGCGGGCAGGCGGAACCAGACCCTTGGCAGGGCCTTCGCGCTCACCTCACTCGACGGGCGGCCGGGCACGTGTCGGACGTGCCGCGCCGCCCCGGCCACCCTCGCTCGCCGACGGCCTGTTCGAGCCGATCGCGTCAACGGGCACGGCCCTCGCGCCGGGGGTCAGTCGGCGGGCTGTGCGTCGGGGGTGAACCCGGGTGGTGCTCGTTGCACCGCCAATGAAGCTACGGCCCCACCCGGGGCGGCTTCAAGCAATTCTTGGACGCCGCAGGTCAGTTGACTGTTACCGGCGGTATCGATCATGAAACTGTGCCCGAAATTTACGTGTTTGACCGCATTTTCAAGATCGAATGATCAATTTCCGTGCCATCGCTCACACCTGTCCATCTGTGAGGCCCCCCACACCGTCGACACAGAGCGATGGCGAGCCGACGGACCGTCACCACCGCCACCGGAGTTCCCGGTTCCGCGGGCCGCCCCCGTGGCATCGCCCACACCTGTCACTCAGCGTGGCCACGCCATGCGCAGCGCGTAGCACACGACCAGTCCGTACCCGACGCAGTAGCTGAGCACCCGGGCCCGCGGCGAGAGTCGCGCGCCCACCGAGACGCCCACCGCCGCCAGCCCCTGCTGCCAGAGCAGCGAGGCCACCAGCACCCCGGCGACGAAGGCCACGCCACCCGGGCCGCCCCGCGGGCCGCTACCGCCCGTGACCAGGGCGGCGAAGTAGAGCGCGGTGGTCGGATTCACCGCGGTCAGGGCGGTGAACCGCAGGAAGGCCCGGACCGGAGGGCCCGCCGGCCCCGCCCCACCCCCGCCCGCCGCGCCCACGAAGGCCCTGCCGCCCCGGCCCGCCCTGCCGCCCCGGTTCGCCCTGCCCGGGCCCGCCGGCCCGCCCGGTGCCAGCCGCAGCCCGAGCAGCCCCCGGACCGCCACCACCACCAGCACCACCGCCGAGCCGATCCGGGCCCAGGACTCCCAGCCGGCGGAGGTCGATGCCCATCGGGAGCCGAGCGCCGTGGCGAGCGCCGCGTACGCCGCGTCCACGCAGGCCACCGCGCACGCCGCACTCACCGCGGCCGCGCGCCCGCGCCGCCCCTCCTCCAGCAGAAGCACCCCGACCGCCCCCAGCGGCACCGCCACGCCCAGCCCCGCCCCGACGCCCGCCAGCGCCGCCGCCGCGGGCCCCGCCGCGGCCGCCACGCCCTGGATCGGGTCCGTCGCCGTCACCCCGGCCCCGAGGGCCGTCCCGAAAGTCATGGCGCCACCGTGGCCCACCCGCCGCGACAACGGCGGCCGGAAACCGGCCAGGGCCGCGACAATCGCGGTATGGATGCCCTCGACAGCGAAATCATCGGCGAACTGCGCGCGGACGCGCGGATCTCCTACCGCGACCTCGGCGCGCGGGTGGGCCTGAGTGCCAACGCGACGGCCGACCGGGTCCGCCGGCTGGTCCGCAGCGGTGTGATCCGGGGCTTCACCGCCCTGGTCGACCCGGCCGCCGACACCGCCCGTCCGGGCCTGACCGTCTTCGTCGACGTCCGGCTGCGGCCGGAGACGGACAGCGACGCCTTCGAGACCACCGCGCTACGACTGCCCGGCGTCACCGAGGCCGCCCATGTCACCGGCGAGTACGACTACCTGCTGCGCGCCCGGGTGGCCGACGCCGCCGGACTCGACCAGCTGCTACGCCGGCTGAAGCACGAGGCGGGCGTCGCCCACTCCAACACCCGGCTCGCCCTGCGGATCGCCACCCGCTGACCGGGGACCCGGCACCGGGCACCCGGCCGGGTCAGATCCCGCCACCCAGCCCCGCGTCGCGCGCCAGCAGCGCCGCCTGCACCCGGTTCTCGCAGCCCAGCTTGGCGAGGATCCGGCTGACGTACGTCTTCACCGTCGCCTCGCTCATGTGGATCCGGGCGCCGGCGTCGGCGTTGGAGAGCCCCTCGCCCAGCAGGGCCAGCACCTCCAGCTCGCGCGCGGTCAGCACCTCCAGCCGCTGCCGGGCGGACGCGCCCCGGGCCACGGCCGGGCCGCTGCGGGCGCCGGCCAGCGAGTCCACGATGTACCGGGTCGCGGCGGGAGAGAGGAAGGCGTTCCCGGTGGCGGCGGCGCGGACGGCCTGGATCAGCTCGGCCGGCGCGGTGTCCTTGAGCAGGAACCCGGCCCCGCCCTCCGTGACGGCGCGCAGGACGTTGTCGCGCTCCCCGAAGGTGGTGAGGATCAGCGCCCGCGCGCCGGGCACCACCCGGCGCAGCTCGCCGAGGGCGGTCAGCCCGTCCATGACCGGCATCTGGATGTCCAGCAGGACGACGTCGACCCGGTGGGCCAGCGCGAGGTCGAGGGCCTGCCGGCCGTCCGCGGCCTCGGCGACCACGTCGATGTCGTCGGCGGAGGACAGGATCATCCTGATCCCGGCCCGGATGAGCGGCTCGTCGTCGGCGACGAGGACTCGGATCACTGCTGGTCATCCCCTCGATGTGGTGCGGGTGGCGCTGCTCGCCACCATCCTCACATCTCGCGGGCCGACCGGTCACCGGCCCGGGCGGCCCCGGTGGCGCGGCCTCAGGACCGGGCCGGGTAGTGCTGCTTCTCCAGCAGCACGCCGTCCTTGAAGCAGAACCGCGCCACCTCCTCCTCGCTCCCCAGGCCGCCCGTGGTCCCGTAGACGAAGTAGCGGCAGGAGGAACCGGCCGGCGGGGTCGGGCCGCTGCCCTCGTAGTCCTGGGTGAAGAGGCTGTTGCCGATCGGGAGGCGGCCCCCCACCTCGGCCTCGGGAGTGCCCTCCTGGAGCGAGTCGTACAGCCCGCGCGGCACGGTCGCGTCGCCCGCGGCGCCGATGAAGGCCACCACACCCCAGACCAGCAGGCCGAGCACGGTGAGCAGCACCACCACCCCGCCGACCGCGCAGCCGATCGCCGGGCTGCGCCGCCGCCGGTCGCCGGACCCGCTCCCGACCTCCGGCAGCACGTCCCGCACCCAGGCCTCCTCCTCCCCGGCCGCGCCCGGGGCGGCGGCCGGATCGCCGCCGGCCCCCTCGTAGGGGAGCACCGCGGCGAGCCGGAACCCGGCCTCGGCGGTCGGCCCGGCGTGCACCATCCCGCCGACCAGCCGGGCCCGCTCACGCAGTCCGGTCAGCCCCTGACCGCCGCTGACCGGCGCGACCCGGCCACCCGCCGGCACTTCGGCCGGCTCCGGGGCGCGGGGGTTGGCCACCTCGACCACCAGGGCGTCCGGCTCGTAGCGCAGCGCCACCGAGATGGGCGCGCCGGGGGCGTGCTTGTGCGCGTTGGTGAGCGCCTCCTGGACGATCCGGTACGCAGCCTGGCCGACGCTGGCGGCCGCGGGTCGGCGCTCGCCGTCCTCGCCGAAGGAGACCGTCGTCCCGGCCGCCCGGGAGGACTCGACCAGCTTCTCGATGCCCTCGGTGCCACCGGTGCGCACGGTGGCGCCGACCGGCCCGGCGACCGGGGCCGGCTCCCGGGCGCTCGACTCGTCGTGCAGCACGCCGACCACCTCGCGCAGCTCGCGCATCGCGGTGACGGCGGCCAGCCGCAGCACCCCGACCGCCTCCCGCTGCCGGTCGGACAGGGTGCGGTCGACCTCCAGCGCGCCGGAGTGGACGGAGATCAGGGCGAGCTGGTGGCCCAGGCTGTCGTGCATGTCCTGGGCTATCCGGTGCCGCTCGCGCAGCCTGGCCTGGTGCGCCACCATGGCACGCTCGCGCAGCAGCTGCTCGTTGCGCTCGCGCAGCGCGTCCAGCAGTGCCCGGCGCTGGGCCCGGTAGCGGCCCCAGAGCGCGGGCAGCACGGCGATCAGCAGGAACCCGCCCAGCGAGAGCCCGATCGTCAGCTTGATCGGCGTCGACCCGGCCTCCTTCACCACGCTGACGGCCGTCGTCAGCAGGAAGGCACCGGCGAACGAGCCGGCCAGCACGCCGACCCGCTTCACCCGGGCGCCGGCCGACCAGCCGGCGAAGACCAGCAGCGGCAGTGTCCCGCCGAACCAGCCGCAGGCGCCGGCCGCGAGCAGCAGCACGGTCGAGGGCAGGGCGCGCCGGAGCGGGAAGAGCACGGCCGCCCCGAGGCCGACGACCGGCCAGAGGCAGGTGTGGGAGACCACTTCGATCAGCGCCGCGAGCGCGCCCACCAGCAGCGCGCCGACGGCCTCCCGAGCCACCGTCCAGGGCCGCCAGGGCCCGGGCAGCGCCGCTCGTACCGCCCTCGACCAGGCCTTCGCTATCGCGTCCACGCCGCGAGGTTAGCGAAGCGGGCCGCCCGGGCACCGCCACCGTTCGTCGTTGCCCGCCCCGACGAAAGTCGCGGGCCCGACGAAAGTCGCGGGCCCGACGAAAGTCGCGGGCCCGACGGCGGCTGCGGCCGGCTCACCCGTAGGCGGTGAGCATCAGCGCCACGTCGTCCACCCGGTCGGTGGAGCCGACCTCCTGCAGCAGCCGCTCCGCCAGCCGTTCCAACCCGTCCTCCGCGTCGCCGGCCGCGCCGGCCGGTCCGGTGAGGGCGTCGCGCAGCCGGTCCACGCCGTGGTCGATCTCCACCGCGGGGTCCTCGACCAGCCCGTCCGTGTAGAGCGCGAGCAGCGAGCCCGGCGCCATCCGGAACTCGCTCACCGGGTACTCGGCCCAGTGGTCGACGCCGAGCAGCGGCCCGCCCGCCACGTACAGCGCCTCGGTGCTGCCGTCCGGGTGGCGCAGCACCGGCGGGAGGTGGCCGGCCCGGGCGATCCTGGCGGTGCCGTCGGCGGGGGTGAGCCGGATCAGGCAGCAGCTGGCGAGCAGCCCGGGGTCGAGGTCGAGCAGCAGCCGGTTGGTCTGCGCGAGCACCTGGTCCGGCGGGTGGCCGCTGGCGGCGAAGGCCCGGACCGCGCTGCGCAGCTGGCCCATGGTGGCGGCGGCGCCGACGCTGTGGCCTTCAACGTCGCCGATCACCAGGTTGAGGTCGTGGCCGGTGACGATGGCGTCGTACCAGTCGCCGCCGATCTCCATCCCCTGGGTGCCGGGCAGGTAGCGGGCGGTGATCCGGACGTTCTCCAGGCGCGGCAGCCGGTGCGGCAGCAGGGCCTGCTGGAGGCCGCGGGCGAGGGCGAACTCGGCGTCGTAGAGCCGGGCCCGCTCCAGGGCCTGGGCGATGAAGCCGCCGAGGGCGGTGAGCAGCCCGCGTTCCTCCAGGGTGAAGGCGCGGGACTCGTCGAAGCCGATGATGCAGCTGCCGACCGGGTGGCCGGAGGCGATCAGCGGGAGGAACGCCCAGGCGCGCATCTCGTCCAGGGCGATGCCGGGGTAGGCGGCGGCGAGTTCGTGGACGGACTCGAAGAAGATCGGTGTGCCGGAGCTGAGCGCCTCGGCGCCGGGCACCCGGGCGCCGACCGGGGTGCCCTCGAAGCGGTCCAGGAAGCCGTCCGGGTAGCCGCTCTGGGAGACCAGGTGGAGGCGCTTGTCGCGGACGGTGTAGATGGCGAGCTCCTGGCCGCCGAAGGCCGGCAGGATCTGGTCGGCGACGGCCCGGCAGACCTCCCGGACGGTGACGGCCTCGCTCAGCGCGCTGGCCAGCTGGAGCAGGTGGTACATGGCCCCGACGCTGGTCCGGGCGCCGGGCGGGGGTTCGGCCGGCGGCTCCGGCGCGCCGGAGGGCGGCTCGGCGGCGACCACCCGACCGGTGACGCCGTGGGTGTCCGGGTAGAGCGAGAACGCCAGCCAGCCGTCCGGCGGGCGGGCCGCGAGGAAGGCGGTGGGCTGCTGGGAGACCATCGCGGCGCGGTAGCGGTTCTCGTAGACCGGGTCGGAGAGCCAGGGCAGCACGTCCCACGGGTGGTGGCCGACCAGGTCCTCGCGGCGGGCGTGCAGCAGCAGCTCGACGCTGCGGTTGGCGTAGGTGATCCGGCCGTCCGGGTCCAGCGAGAAGACGCCGTCGCGCAGCCGCTCGACGGCTTCGGCCGCGGCGGTGCCGGTCCGGGTGTCCAGCACGGCGCCGACCAGGTGGGTGCGGCCGTCCGGCCCGGCCGTCTCGGGCACCCGGCCCCAGAACTCGACCGGATAGGGGTGGCCGCCCTGGTCGAGCGCCCGGACCCGGGCGGCCAGCATCCGGCCCTCGTCCAGCGCGGCCCGGGCGGCGGCCCGGAACTCCGGCAGGTCGCCGGGGGCGATCCGGGTGGTCAGGGTGGCCGCCCGGCCGTCGAACTCGGCGGGCGACATCCCGAAGATCTCGCAGAACGGCTCGTCGACGGCGAGCGCCCCGGTGGCCAGGTTCCAGTCGAACAGGCCGACCCTGGTGGTCGGCGGGGACGGTGGCGCCAGCTCGACCACGGCGGTCTCGCCATTGGGTTCGATCAGCCGCCCGTTCCCGTCCAGCGCCGCCAGCGCGGCGGCCAGCCCGTCGGCCACCGACCGCAGGTGCCGCTGCGCGCCCGCCGGCACGCCTTCGTCCGAGGCGGCCCAGAGCACGCCGATCACCCCGTACGTCTCCTTGCCCGATTTGACGGGCACGCAGGCGGAGGCGAAGTCGTAGGGCATGCCGACGGCCATCTGCGGGAAGCGCCGCATGGTGTCCTCGGTGTCGGCCAGCGCGATCACCCGGCCGGTGCGGAAGCTGACCGCCACCGGCATCGGCCCGGCCGCGGCGATCCGCCGGTACTGGGCGATGATCGACAGCGGCACGCCCGCGATGGTGCAGAGCACCAGTGAGCGCCGGTCCCGGGCCCGCAGGTAGACCATCCCGCCGTACGCGTCGGTCTCGGCGAGCACCCTGCGGACGGCAGTCGCGAGCAGCGCGTCCCGCTCGTGCGTCGCCCCGGCCACGGCATCGCGCTCCCGGGGGCGGCGCGCGTCGGGTCGCGTCGCCCGAGTCCCGCCGGTCACATGCGGACCGGGCCGGTCCGCCGGCACACCCTGGCGCATCTTCTCTTGCTACGCCCGGGTCAAGGGACTGTCAAGGCGAGCCCCGCGTGCCGCCCGGGCCGGACCGCGCCAGCATGGTCACGATGCCGACCGATCCGGGCCGCACCACCGTGGTCAACCTCAAGGGCCATCGCGACGATCCCGACTACGCCGACGTCGTCTACGTCGGGCGGGCGATGCACCGCGGCGGCTGGCACCTCGACGAGTCCCCGCTGCACTGCCCCTACCGGCCCGGACCGGACCTCAGCCGGGAGCGGATGCTCGCCGAGTACCGCGCCTACCTGCTGGACCGGCCGGACCTGCTCGCCCTGCTGCCGGAGCTGCGCGGCCGCCGGCTCGGCTGCTGGTGCGTCCCGCTCGCCTGCCACGCCCAGGTGCTCGCCGAGCTGGCCGACCACGGCAGCTGAGGCGGCCCGCCGGGGCCGGCGGCCCTCGTCCGGGTGGCCGGGCACCGCCCCCGGCACCGGACGCCCGCGAACCGTCCGGACGCGCTTCGATATCCTCACTCGGACAGCGCAGCGCAGCGGCTGCCCCGGGGAAACGAGTACGTCCATGCAGCCGGCACCGTCCGACCGTGCCCGAACGGCGCAGACCGAGGAGGCCGCCGCCGCCTGGCAGTGGGACGGCGAGAGCGACGACCGGCCGGCCGAACCGGCCGACGTGCTGAGTGGCGGCTCCGAGGCGGGCGGCGGGCCGCGGCTGACCCGGCGGCGGCTGCTGACCGGCGCCGGGGTGCTCGCGGCGGGCGCCGCGGTCTGGGCGTTCGCCCGCTCGGCGGACGAACCGGCGCCCGCTCCGCCCCGGCCGCTGCCGACCCGCGTCGCCGGACCGCCGCCGCTCTGGACGTACCGGGGCCGGGAGGCGATGGCGGCCGAGCGGCTGACCGGCCGCCCGGCCGTCCCCGTCTTCCTCACCCGCGAGGGGCTCCAGGTGCTCGATCCGGCCGACGGCAGGCCGCTGCGGCTGCTGTCGTTCGCCACGGCCAAGACGGACTGGCCGAACGACGTGCAGCAGCCGGGCGCCCATGTGGTGGTCGGCCCCGACCGGGTGTTCACCACCTCCAACGGCCACCTCGACAGCCACCACCTCACCGACCCGGCCGCCGAGTGGAGCCTGCCGCTGCCGGAGGAGCTGGGCAACGGCACCGTCACGCTGTTCGGCTGCGCGGGCGACGTCGTGTACGGCGAGTTCCAGCCCCGGCCGTTCGCCGGGGACGGCCGGCTCTTCGCGGTGCACGTCACGGACCGCCGGGTGCTCTGGTCCCGTCCGTCCGAGGGGGAGCGGCCGCTCTCCCCGCTCACCGCGGCCGGGGGCCGGGTGCCGGCCTTCGACGGCCTGGCCGGCGGCCTGCGCCTGCTGGAGGCCGCCACCGGCAAGCGGCTCTGGACGGTGCCCACCGACAGGGGCACGGGCTGGGCGGTCACCGATCCGGAGCACGTCTACGCCCCGCAGGGGCCGGCCGGGCTGCGGGCCCTGCGGGTGGCGGACGGCGGCCCGCACTGGTCGGTCGTCCCGGGGCCGGCCGACGAGTGGCGGCTGCTGCCGCCGGTCGCCGGTGGCGCCCTGGTCCACCTGTTCCGCGACAACGGCCTGGTCACCGCCCACGCCGCGGACACCGGGGCCCAGGTCTGGGAGCACCGCCTGCCGTTCCGGCTGGACCGCCGCAGCAGCCCGCTGCTCGCCGGGCCGGTCCTCTACGTGCCCGGTCCGGCCGCCGCGGGCGTCCGCGCCCTGGATGCCGCCACCGGCGAGGAGCGCTGGACCTTCCGCGACTCCGGCCCCGGAGTGGACGTCTGGTCGCTCTCCCACGACGCGACCCGCCTGTACGCCGGCCACGACGACGTCCTGCACGCGCTCCCGCTCGCCTGACCCGCGGTCACCGCTGCGCGGCCCCGGTCCCGCCGCCGCCCCGGCGACGGGGGAGGATGGCGGCGTGCAGGTACACCCGATCTCGCCCGACCGGCTCGCCGAGCGCCTCGCCGACCGCGTCACCGCCCTGCCCGGAGCCGGTGAGCGGTGGCTGCGGGTCGCCGTGGACGGCGCCCCGGCCGCCCGGCCCGACGCACTCGCCGACGCGCTGGTGGAGCCGCTGCGGGAGCGCGGCCGCCCCACCCTGCGGGTGTCGGCGGCCGCCTTCCTCCGCCCGGCCTCGGTCCGGCTGGAGTACGGCAAGCAGGACCCGGACGCCTACCACGACCTCTGGCTGGACGACGGCGCCCTGCTGCGCGAGGTGCTGGACCCGCTGGAGCCCGGCGGCACCGGCCTCGTCCTGCCGTCGCTGCGCGACCCGGTCACCGACCGGGCGACCCGCGCGCCGTACACGCCGCTGCCGCCCGGCGGCGTGCTGCTGCTGGACGGCGCGCTGCTGCTCGGCCGCTGGCTGCCGCTGGAGCTGACCGTCCATCTGGCGCTCACCCCGGCCGCGCTGGCCCGCCGCACACCGGCCCAGGAGCAGTGGACGCTGCCCGCGTTCGCCCGCTACGCGGCCGAGACCGTCCCCGCCGAGGCGGCCGACCTCACCGTCCGGGTCGACGACCCGCGCCACCCGGCCCTGGTCGAGTAGCGGTCCGCGGCCCGGGGGCCGGCCCGCGCTGGCAGTGCGGGCACCAGAACGCCACCCGCTCCTGCGGCGGCGTGCCCTGGGTCGCCGTCCGGACGACCGTGCCGCAGCGCGCGCACGGCCGCCCGGCCCGGCCGTACACCCAGTGCCGGCGGCCCGGCCGGGTGTCGCCGGTGGTGACGTGCCCGGGGCGCAGCCGGTTGGCGTCGAGGATCTGCTGGGAGCGCTCCACCAGCCTTTCGGGGCGCGGGAGTTCGCCGACCGGCGTCCACGGGGTGACCCCGGCGAGGAAGCAGAGCTCATTGGCGTAGACGTTGCCGATGCCGGCCAGGTTGCGCTGGTCGAGCAGCGCCTCGGCGAGCGGCCGACCGGGCTGGGCCAGGAGCCGGCGGACGGCCTCGCCCGCGTCCCAGTCGGGGCCGAGCAGGTCGGGCCCGAGGTGGCCGACGACCCGCTCCTCCTCGGCGGTGCGCAGCAGCTCGACGACGGGCAGCCGGTAGCCGACCGCCGTGCTGTGCTCGGTGCCGAGGACGGCCCGGATCTGCCAGGCGGGTCCGCCCGACCATCGCTCGCCGGGGCGGTAGACCGCCCAGCGGCCGTCCATCCGCAGATGGGTGTGGAGGGTGAGACCGCCGTCGAGCCGGGTCAGCAGGTGCTTGCCGCGCGGGGCGACCTCCAGCACCCGCCGCCCGGTCAGATCGGCGGTGGCGTGCGCGGGCACCCGCAGATCGGCCGCGGTCAGCACCCGGCCGGCCAGTTCCTCGTGCAACCGGGCCGCCACACGGTAGACGGAGTCACCTTCAGGCATGCCCCCATCCTCCCCCGCCGGCCGGCGCCGACACGGTCGGCGGGGCCTACTTCTCGCGCACCACGACGACCGGGCAGGGGGCGTGTTCGGTGAGGTGGCGGCTGACGGATCCGAGCAGGGCGCCGGAGAATCCGCCGAGGCCCCGGCTGCCGACCACCAGCAGGGCGGCGCCCTGGGCCGCCTCCAGCAGGGCCTGCGCGGCGTTGCCGGGCATCACCGTCTCGGCGATCCGGACCCCGGCCTCGGCCCCGGCGACCTTGGCGACCGTCTCGGAGAGCGTCCGCCCGGCCAGTTCCTCGGGATTGAAGCCCTCGGCCGGGGGCATCGCGAGCCCGGCCCAGCCGTAGAACGCCGGGTACTCCCAGGCGGCGATCGCCCGGACGCCGCCGCCGGCCAGCCTGGCGTAGTCGATCGCCCAGCGCAGCGCCCGCTCCGAGGCGGGCGAGCCGTCCACGCCGACGACGATCAGGGGTTCCGCGCTGTCGGCCATGCCGCTGCTCCTTGTTCGACTACCTCGGCTTCACCTGCCGCTGACCAGGCAAACATAGATCAATACGGGCATATGGCCGCTAATTGCCACGCCGAAGACGTCGAACACTTTCGAACCCTGTGCGGTCCCACCCCGAGACCGAAGAAGCGTGACGTGCCCGCGGGTCCGGTGGACGGGCGGCCCGGAGGCGGAGATCTGGTACTGGCGGGTGCGCGGGCTCGTTGCCCGCGCACCCGCCAGGGTCTCTGGATGGACGGTCCGTCAGGCCCGGTAGGCGGCCCACGCGTTGGACATCCTGGCGACCTGTCCGGGGGTGAACTGGGTCATGCAGGAGTCGTAGGTGTAGTCCATGAAGTTGTGGATCGGGTCGACGCCGGTGGCCGTGCAGGTGTCGCGGCCGGCCGGGCACTGGTACGCGGCGGTCTTCTCGGCCGGGGTGTCCGAGACGTAGTCGCCCTGGCCGCCGCAACCGCCCTGGAAGGTGTGGTACAGCCCGAGCCAGTGGCCGACCTCGTGGGTGACGGTGTCGCCCTCGTTGTAGTTGGTGGCCGAGCCGCCGGGGAACGAGCTGTCGAGGATGACCACGCCGTCGTCGCTCGGGTTCGACCGGTAGGAGCTGGGGAAGGTCGCCCAGCCGAGCAGCGACTGGCCGAGCTTGGCGGTGTAGAGGTTGAGGGCGTTGGCACCGCCCTTGCGCAGCGAGCTCTTCATCGACCGTTCGGCCGAGGAACCCGGGGTGATGCCGTTGTACCAGGACGAGTTGTCGGTGTAGTCGGTGCCGGTCAGCTGGAACTGGAACTGGCTGGCGGTGTTGCCCGCGCCCTGGCCGCCGTAGGCGGCGTTGAGGACGGAGATCTGCCGGCTGATGTCCGTCGCGGTCAGCTTTCCCGTCGATCCGGCGTGGACCACGTGGACGTACACCGGGATGGTCGTGGTGGCGGCGAGCGTCCCCGGGGCGAGCAGCGCGCTGCCCTGGGAGGAGTGGGCCAGTTGGGCGACCCGGGCGCTGAGGTCCGCGTCCATCGCGTGGGCCTGGGCCTCGGTGACGGCGTTGGGCTCCTGGCCGCCCGGGCTGCCGGCGGGCTTGCGGGCCCCGGCATCCTGGCTCTCCCCGCCGACGCACGGGGCGGCGACCGCGCCGGGGGCCTGCGCGGCGGCGGTGGAGAACGCCGAGGGGGCGGCGAACTGGGTGAGCCCGAGGGCCGTGACGAGGGCTGCGGCGCTGAGGAATCTGCGGGGGACACGCGAGGGTACGCGGGCAGAACGACGCATCTGCGCTCCTGAGGGGGAGTTGTGGGGGGTGGCGGAGGGGGGCCGCCGAGCCTAGGCTACGCAGGGCCGCGTGTACGCGTCAGGTTTCTTCCGGCCGCGAAGTTCTGACGACATATCGGACATAACCCGGAAGCCCGATCGAGTGACCCCGGTCACAGGTGGAGCATTTCCGGTGCCGCACGGTCGGGGCAACGCCCCCGGGTTGTCCGAAAGTTGACGCCCCGTCCGCCGGACAGGCCTCGGAAGGCCGACCGGACCGGTCGGGTGGGCGGCCCCGCACCGCCTCGCCGAGACTACGACGCCACGAAGACGATCTCCCGCACGGCGCGCGCACCGGCCCGGTCGAGTACCACCGCCGACGCACAGCCCGCCGGCGGCTCGCCCGTCCCGGCCATCCGCCCGCGCAGCCGCCGGGCGGACTCGCGGTGCCGGGCGAAGGCGTACGCGGAGACGCGCTGGCCCCGGGCGTGCTGGCCGTCCCGGGCCTCCTCCGCGCTCGCGTCCAGCAGGATCAGGTGCACCCGGCGCCCCTGCCGGGCGGCCGCGCGGCCCAGCCAGTACCGCACCCAGGGCAGCGTGCCGCAGTCGTGCACCGCGAGCGGGCCGCCGGCCAGGACGGCGCGGCGCAGCCGCCGGTAGTGCGCGGCCCGCACCAGCGGGCGGTAGGCGGCATAGGGCAGCCAGCCGGGGACCCGGGCCGCGTACTCCTCCCGCACCTGCTGGGAGTCGACCAGCGGGGCGCGGACGCAGCGGCGCATCAGGGTGCTCTTGCCGCTGCCCGGCAGGCCCGACACGACCAGCAGGTCGTCGGCGCGGTAGTGCAGCGCCTGCGCGGGCACCGCGGCGGCCCCCGCCTCGGGGCACCCGGCCGCGCCGGGCCCCCGGCGCAGGTCGTGCAGGCCGCGCGGGCGCAGCACCGCCGCGGCCGGGCGGACCTCGGCGGCGCACGCCGATCTCGGTACGGGCACCTTGGCCCCGGACACCCCGACCTCAACCACCGGCACTCCCCCTGACTCCGCGGCCCCGGCTCCCCGGCCTCCGCCTCCCGAAGAAACCTTCCCCCTTCAAGAGAGAGTAAAGACTAGTGGTCAGCGCCGGTACGGCCGAGCCCTCCCGCGCCGCGGCGGCGCCTCCCGCACAACGCCCTCGCACCACGCCCTCGGAACCGACGCATTCGCCCCGGCCGTTCGTACCGGCTGTCTCGGCCCGGCTGTTTCGGCCCGGCTGCCCGGGGCTGAGCGCGCCGCCCCCGCCCGCCCGCTCCCACCCGGCGGCGCAGGCGGGCGCAGGCGGGCAGGGGCGGGCAGGGGCGGGCAGGGGCGCCGGACGGTCGCGGGGCGGGTCAGCCCAGCTGCGGAGCGACCCGGGAGGCGATCAGCTCCAGGTGGTCGAGGTCGTCCAGGTCGAGGATCTGGAGGTAGAAGCGCTCGGAGCCGACGGCGGCGTAGCGGCCGATCGTCGCCACCACCTCGTCGGGGGTGCCGGCCAGGCCGTTGGCCTTCAGCTCGTCCACGTCACGGCCGATCGCGGCGGCCCGGCGGGCCACCTCGGCGTCGTCCCGGCCCACGCAGGCGACCAGGGCGTTGGAGTACACCAGGTCGTCGGCCTGGCGCCCGGCCCGCTCGACGGCGGCCCGGACCCGGCCGAACTGGGCGGCGCTCTGCTCGACCGAGACGAAGGGCAGGTTGAACTCGTCGGCGAAGCGGGCGGCCAGCGCCGGCGTCCGGGTCGGGCCCGTGCCGCCGACCAGCACCGGGATCTTCTCCTGGGCGGGCTTGGGCAGCGCCGGCGACTCGGTCAGCCGGTAGTACTCGCCGGCGAAGTCGAAGGTGTCGCCGACCTTGGTGTTCCAGAGGCCGGTGATGATCGCCAGCTGCTCCTCCAGCCGCCCGAACTTCTCCTTGGGGAACGGGATGCCGTAGGCGGTGTGCTCCTCCTCGAACCAGCCGGCGCCGAGGCCGAACTCGACCCGGCCGCCGCTCATCGCGTCGACCTGGGCGACCTGGATGGCGAGCACCCCGGGCAGCCGGAAGGTGGCGGCGGTCATCAGGGTGCCCAGGCGGATGGTGCTGGTGTCGCGGGCGAGGCCGGCCAGCGTGATCCAGGCGTCGGTCGGGCCGGGCAGGCCGCTCACCCCGCCCATCTTGAGGTAGTGGTCGGAGCGGAAGAAGGCGCTGAAGGCGCCGAGCTCCTCGGTGGTCCGCGCCACCCGGAGCAGCGTGTCGTAGCTCGCGCCCTGCTGGGGCTCGGTGAAGATTCGAAGATCCATGCGGTCCATTCTGGGGCAGATCGCCCCGTGCTTCCGGGCGATCCGCGCTTTCGGCCACCCGGCGGGGCGGGGGGGCGGGACCGGCCGGGCCGCGGGCGGCGGGGTGGCCAAGGTCTCAGCCCGCGCGGCCGCTCCCCCGCCGCCGCTCGCCTACCTTGGACGGATGTTCGCCACGCCCGACGAGTCCCACCGCGACTCCCCCGACCAGCCGGCCGGCTGCCCGCTGCCCGGGATCGTCGCCGCCTTCACGCCGCGGCTGGCCGAGTTCGCCTTCGAGCCCGGCTTCGTCGCCGCGGTCGACCAGCACGTCGCCCAGTTGCGCGAGTTGCTCTACGCGCAGGGCCCGGCGCTGCTGCCCCTGGCGCTGGACCGCGCGGAGCTGTCGCAGTACGCGGCGGAGTTCGTCGACGCGCTGATCGACATCGGCTGGCGGGAGCCGGTGGGGTACGACTTCGCGGTGCACCGGCTGACCGCGATCTGCTGGCTGGTGCGCGAGCAGGACCTGCTCACCCGCTGAGGACGGGCGCGGCCGGGGCGATCCTCCCGGCCGGGCCCGGCGCCGGCGGGTCGACGCGTACAGTGGCGGTCCAACGGACGGACGGCGGGGGCGGGACGGTACAGGGTGAGCGGCGACACGGGGAGCACGGTCCGGGCGGGTCGCGAGAGCGGTGCGACCGGCCACCGGGCGCTGGTCTGGCGGGAGCTGCCCGAGCGCCCGGTGGCCGCGGTGCTGGTCCTGCACGGCGGCCGGGAGCACGGCCTCGGCCGGCCCGGCCCGGTCAACCTGCCCGGTCTGCGGATGACCGGCTTCGTCCGGGCCCTGCGCCGGGAGACGGCGGGGGCCGGGGTCGCGATCGGCACCGTCCGCTACCGTCACCAGGGCTGGAACGGCGAGCGCGCCGACGCCGCCCGGGACACCCGGGCCGCGCTCGGCGACCTGGCCGAGGAGCTGGGGCACGTGCCGACCCTGCTGGTCGGCCACTCGATGGGCGGCCGGGCGGCGCTGCGCGCGGCGGGCCACCCGAACGTCACCGGCGTGGTCGCGCTGGCGCCCTGGTGCCCGGCGGAGGATCCGTGCGAACAGCTCGCCGGCCGGAGCGTCCTGATGCTGCACGGCGACCGCGACAAGGTCACCGGCCCGGCCGACACCCGCGCCTTCGCCGCCCGCGCCCGCTCGGCCGGGGCCGGGGTCTGCGGCTACACCGTGGTCGGCAGCGGTCACGCCCTCCTCCGGCGCTCCGGTGACTGGCACCGTGCCACCGCCCGGCTCTGCACCGGACTGCTCGGCCTGCGCGACCTGCCCGCCGAGGTCGGGGCCGCGCTGGCGCTGCCGGCCGGCAGCCGCGACGCCCTCGCCCTCCCGCTCCCCGCCCAACCGCGCACGGCGCCACCGCGCCGCCTCACCCCGGTCCTGCCGACCGACGCCTGACGCCGCGCGCCGGCGGCCGCCCCGGCGGTCACCGCACCCCGGCGGCCGGGCCGGGCGCGGGCACCGCGCGCTCCGCCGCACGGCTGACCTCCTCCCAGCCGGCCCAGGTCTCCATCCTGGTCCGCGCGATGTCGAACGCCAGGTCGTAGACCATGCTCCCCAGCAGCAGGCGCAGCGGAGGCTCGTCGCTGTCGACGAGCCGGAGCAGCGCCTCGGCGGCGAGCTTCGGGTCGCTGTCGACCGAGCCCTCGGCGAACTGCTTCGCCAGTTCGGCCCGGAGCGGGTCGTAGGCGTCCAGGGTGTCGGTGCTGTGCATCGCCGTGTAGAGGTCGGTCCAGTAGCCACCGGGCTGCACGATGCTCACCTTCACGCCGAAGCCCGCCACCTCCCTCGCGATCGCCTCGCTCAGGCCCTCCAGCGCGAACTTGCCGGCGCTGTAGAGCCCGGTGCTCGGGAATCCGCCCAGCGCGGCGACGCTGGAGATCTGCACCAGGTGCCCGGAGCCTTGCCCGCGCAGCACGGGCAGCACCGCCTGGCTCACCCAGAGCGCGCCGAAGAAGTTGACGTCGAGGTGGGCCCGGGCCTCGGCCTCGCCGAACTCCTCGACCATGCCCATCGAGAGCATCCCGGCGTTGTTGACGACGATGTCGAGCCGGCCGAAGTGGCCGACGGCCTCGGCGACCGCCGCGAAGACGGCGCCGCGGTCGGTCACGTCCAGCCCGAGGGGCAGCACCCGCCCGGGGTGGGCGGCCGCCAGCTCCTCCAGCGGCCCGGTGGTGCGCGCGGCGACCGCGACCCGGTCCCCCGCGGCGAGTGCCGCGTCCGCGAAGGCGCGGCCGAGGCCCCGGCTGGCGCCCGTGATGAACCAGACCCGGTCGGTACTTGCGGCTGAGGTGCGCATACCCGGTACTCCTCCACTTGCGAGAGACGAGACGGTTCGTCTCGTTTGATGGCTCCACTATCGCCCCCGTTCCGGCTTCTCGTCAAGACGAGACGTATCGTCTCATTGGCTTCGCGTGCGGCCGGTGATCCGGGCCGGGCGGTCCATCTGCACCGCGCACGACCCTTTTTGACGGTTCTCGACCGCGATGATCGCCCGGCCGGTAGCGTCACTCCTGTCGTCCGAGGCCCACCGGCACCGGCTGCCGCACGGGCACCGTGTGCCGCCCGGTGCGACATGTCAGGGCGGCGCTACGGGGAGCGCGCCTTCGTGTGGACCCCGAGGAGTGAGAACCAGTGATGACTGCCAGGCGCCACCGTGGAGTCGACGCCACCGCCGGACGGGCGGCCCGCCGATGACCGTCGCACCCCGGCACCCCTTCGAGGCCGAGGCCGGTCTCGCCGACTACCTGGAACGGCACGCCCGCACCTCCCCCGAGAAGACCGCGATCATCCACCCCGACGGCCGGGAGCCGGACGGCGCGATCCGCTACCGCGAGCTCAGCTACGGCGAACTGCAACGCCGGGTCGAGGAGTTGGCGGCCGGGTTCAGCCGGATCGGGATCACCTCGGGCATGCGGACCATCCTGATGCCCAAGCCCGGACCGGATCTGTACATCCTCGTCTTCGCGCTGCTGCGGATCGGCGCGGTACCGGTGGTGGTGGACCCGGGCATGGGCATCAAGCGCATGCTCCACTGCTACCGCGCGGTGGGCGCGGAGGCCTTCGTCGGGCCCTCGGTCGCGCACGCCGTCCGAGTGCTCGGCCGCCGCACCTTCGCGACCGTCCGGATCAAGGTGACGCTGGGCCGGCGCTGGTTCTGGGGCGGCCACACCCTGGACGGGCTGCTCGGCGGCTCCGGGTCGGCGCCGGCCCGGCCGGTGACCGGCGACGACCTGATGATGATCGCCTTCACCACCGGGAGCACCGGGGCCGCCAAGGGCGTCGAGAGCGTCCACCGGATGGCCACCGCGACGGCCCGCCAGATGCACGCCGCGCACGGGCGCGACCGTGACGACATATCCCTGGTCACCGTCCCGATCTGGGGGCTGTTCGACCTCATCTACGGCTCGACCATGGTGCTGGCGCCGATCGCGCCGGCCAAGGTGGCGCAGGCGGACCCGGAGCTGCTGACGGCGGCCCTGACCCGGTTCCGGGTGTCCACCGTGTTCGGCTCCCCGGCGCTGTTCCGCGTCCTCGCCGCCCACCTGGAGCGCGAGCGCGTCCCACTGCCCGAGCTGCGCGGCGTGGTGTCCGCCGGCGCACCCGTCCCGCCCGACCTGGTCGCCTCGCTGCGCCGGGTGCTGGACGAGCGGACCGGGATCCACGTCGCCTACGGCGCCACCGAGGCGATGCCGATCTCCTCGATCGAGTCCACCGAGATCCTGGGCGAGACGGCGGCCCGGGGCGCGCTGGGCGACGGCACCTGCGTCGGCCGGCCGGTCGACGGGACGCTGGTGCGGCTGGTGCGGGTCGACGACGGCCCGCTGCCGGACTGGGAGGACGACCTGGCGGTCCCCGCGGGGGAGATCGGCGAGATCGTGGTGGCGGGGGACGTGGTCAGCCCGCGCTACCACGCCACCGCGGACGCCAACGCCCAGTACAAGATCCGCGAGCGGCCCGCCGACGGTCCCGAGCGGACCTGGCACCGGACCGGTGACCTGGGCTACCTGGACGACGCCGGGCGCCTCTGGTTCTGCGGGCGCCGGGCCCAGCGGGTGCGCACCGCCGGGGGCGACCTGCACACCGTCCGCTGCGAGGGCGTCTTCAACGCGCACCCGCTGGTCCGGCGCAGCGCGCTGGTCGGCATCGGGGCCCCCGGGGCCCAGCGCCCGGTGGTGTGCGTGGAGACCGAGGACGGCGTCTCCGAGGAGCAGTGGCCGGAGCTGCTGACCGAGCTGCGCCGGCTCGGCGCCGACCGGCCGCTGACGGCCGGGCTGCGCGAGTTCCTGCGGCACCCGGGGTTCCCGGTCGACATCCGGCACAACGCGAAGATCGGGCGCGAGGAGCTGGCCGGCTGGGCCGAGCGGCAGACGGCCGCCCGCACCTGAGCCGAACCGCGCGGGCCGGTCCGGACGGTGCTCCCGTCCGGACCGGCCCGCGCGGGTGCCGGGGGGTCAGCGCGTCAGCGCGTCAGCCAGAAGGCCTCGCGCTGGAAGGCGTAGGTGGGCAGGTCCACCCGCCGCCCGCCCGGTAGGGCGGTCCGCCAGTCGACGTCCTGGCCGCGCACCCACCGCCGGGCGAGCGCCTCCAGTTCGCCGGCCGTCCCGGTCGCCGGGGCCGCGGTGTCCGCCCCCGGCCGGCCGTCGATCACGTTCTCGGCCGGCGCCCCCTCGGCCACCGCCTTGAGCCCGCCGAGGAACCCCTCCCGGTCGGCGGCGAACACCACCGCGCGGTGCTCCAGGCCCGCCCGGCCGGTGGCCAGCGAGAAGGCGACGTCCAGGGCGGACGGCTCGGCCCCGGACTCCAGGAAGGCGGCGAGGCGGGCCGCCTGGGCGGCCAGCCCGGCCGCGGTGCGGCCCGACAGCGCCCAGGGCAGCGGCCCGTGCTGCCGAGCCGGAGCGCCCCCGGCGTCCGGGGCGTCCTCGGCCACGTGTTCCAGCACGACATGGGTGTTGGTGCCGCTCATCCCGAACGAGGACACCCCGGCCCGCCTGGGCCGACCGGTCTCCGGCCAGGACCGCGCCCGCGTCAGCAGCCGGACCGCGCCGGCCTCCCAGTCCACCTGCGGTGACGGCCGGTCCGCGTGCAAGGTCCTGGGCAGCACGCCGTGCCGCATGGCCAGCACCATCTTGATCACTCCGGCGACGCCGGACGCCGACTGGGTGTGGCCGAGGTTGGACTTCATGGTGCCCAGCCAGAGCGGCCGTTCGGGCGAGCGGCCGGCGCCGTAGGCGGCCAGCAGCGCGGTGGCCTCGATCGGATCGCCCAGCGCCGTACCGGTACCGTGCGCCTCCACCGCGTCGACCTGATCGGGCGTCAGGTCGGCGTTGGCCAGGGCCTGCTGGATCACCCGCCGCTGCGCCGAACCGTTGGGCGCGGTGAGCCCGTTGCTCGCGCCGTCCTGGTTGACGGCCGAGCCGCGGACCAGGGCCAGCACCGGGTGCCCGTGCCGGCGGGCGTCCGACAGCCGCTCCAGCAGGACGACGGCGACGCCCTCGGCCATCCCCATGCCGTCGGCCTCCGCCGAGAAGGACTTGCAGCGGCCGTCCGCCGACAGCTCGCCCAGCCGGCTCAGCCCGACCAGTTCGGAGGGGTAGGACATCACGGTGACCCCGCCCGCCAGGGCGAGCGAGCAGTCGCCCTGGCGCAGCGCCTGGGCGGCCAGGTGCAGGGCGACCATCGAGGACGAGCACGCCGTATCGACGGTGACCGCCGGGCCCTCCAGGCCGAGGGTGTAGGAGACCCGACCGGAGAGGATGCTGATCACGTCGCCGAGACCGAGGTGCGCCGACAGCTCGTCGGTGACCTCGGCCCGGGCGCCGTAGCCCTGGTAGCGGGAGCCGATGTAGACGCCGGTTCGGCTGCCGCGCAGGGCGTGCGGGTCGATGCCGGCCCGCTCGACGGCCTCCCAGGAGGCCTCCAGCAGCAGCCGCTGCTGCGGGTCCATCGCCAGCGCCTCGCTCGGGCCGATGTCGAAGAACCCGGGGTCGAACTCGGCGGCGTCGTGCAGGAATCCGCCCTCCCGCGTGCAGGTGGTGTCGGGGCGTCCGGGCTGCGGGTGGTAGAGGCCCGCGAGGTCCCAGCCGCGCTCGGTGGGCAGCCCGGAGACGGCGTCCGTACCGGCGTCGAGCAGCTGCCAGAGGTCCTCGGGCGTCCGGACGCCGCCCGGCAGTCGGCAGCTCATCGCCACGATCGCGACGGGGTCGTCCCCGGCCGTGGCACCGGCGGGCGCCGGGTGCTCGGCCACCAGGGGCGACTCCCCCAGGATCTCGGTCCGCAGCCGGTCGGCGAGCGCCCGGACCGTCGGGTGGTCGAAGACCACGGTGGTCGGCAGCCGCAGGCCGGTCGCGGCGTTCAGCCGGTTGCGCAGGTCGACCGAGGCCAGCGACTCGAAGCCGAGTTCGCGGAAGGGCCGCCCGGTCGCGATCGCCTCGGGCGAGTCGTGGCCGAGCACCGCCGCCACCGTCCCGGCGACCAGATCCAGCAGCTCCCGGTCGGCCTCCGCCGCCGGGCGGCCCGCCAGGCGGTCGCGCCACCGGGCGAGCGCGTCCGCCGCGTGCCCGGGCTCCGGCTGCTCGCTCCGGCGGCCCCGGCGGGCCTCGGGGATGGCGTCCAGGAGCGGCCGCGGCCGGGCGGAGGCGAAGGTCGGCACGAAGCGGTCCCAGGCCACGTCGACCAGGGCGACGAAGGTCTCGTCGCGGTCCAGCACCTGCTGGAGGGCGGCGACGGCCGGTTCGGGGTCCATCAGCGGCAGCCCCTGCCGGAACAGCCGGCGCTCGGCCTCCTTCGACGGGCCCTCGGGGCCCCAGCGGTCCGGGGTGTTCCAGAGCCCCCAGGCGACCGAGGTCGCCCGCAGCCCGCGGGCCCGGCGCTGCTGCGCGAGGGCGTCCAGGTAGGCGTTGGCCACCGCGTAGGCGCCGTGGTCGCCGCTGCCCCAGACCCCCGCGACGGACGAGAAGAGCACGAAGGCGTCCAGGTCGTCCCGGTCGAAGATCTCGTCGAGGTGGCGGGCGCCGTCCGCCTTGGCCGCGACCACCTCGGCGAACTCCGCCGGGGTGGTGGCGTCCAGCGAACTCAGCCGGATGAAAGCGGCCGCGTGCACGACGGCCCGCACCGGCGTGCCGTCCGCCGCCAGCCGGGCCACCAGCGCGGCGAGCGCGGACCGGTCCGCGACGTCGCACGCGGTGACCGTCAACCTGGTACCGGCGGCCGCGAGTTCGGCCCGCAGCGCGTCGGTGGCCGGACCGCCGGCGGCGGAGCGGCTGGTGAGCACCAGGTGCTCGGCCCCGCTGCGGGCCAGCCAGCGGGCGAGATAGGGGCCGACCGCCCCGGTGGCGCCGGTGAGCAGGACGGTGCCGCGCGGCCGCCAGCCGGCCGGTTCGGCCGCCGTCCCCGGCTCGGCCCCGGCTCCCGCTGCGACCTCCGCCCCGGGGGCCGGGGCCGACGCGCGGACCAGCCGGCGCGCGTACAGGCCGCCGGCCCGGACGGCCACCTGGTCCTCGTCGGCGATCCCGGCGAGCACGCCGCACAGCCGGGCGCGCGCCCGGTCGTCCGGCTGCCCGGGCAGGTCGACCAGGCCGCCCCAGCGGTCGGGGTGCTCCAGGGCGACCGTCCGGCCCAGGCCCCAGAGGGCGGCCTGGCCGGGGCTGTCGAGCGGGTCGGCGGCGCCGACCGTGACCGCGCCGCGCGTCGCGCACCAGAGCGGGGCCGCGACACCGGCGTCACCGAGCGCCTGCACCAGGGTCAGCGTGAGCACCAGGCCCACCGACAGCGCGGGGTGCTCGGGGTGCGGCTGCCCGGCCGGCGCCAGCAGCGACAGCACGCCCGCCAAGGGCTCCGGCCCGCCCGCGAGTTCGCGCAGCCGGTCGGCCAGCCCGGCGCGGTCCGCGGCCGGGTCGAGCGCGATCCGCAGCACCCGGGCGCCGTGCTCGGCGAGGGCGCGTTCGGCCTCGGCGGCCCACGGGTCACCGGTGTCACCGGCCGGGGCCACCACCAGCCAGGTGCCGGACAGGGCCGGCCCGGACGGCTCGCGCAGCGGCTGCCAGTCGATGACGTACCGCCAGCCGTCCACCACGGACAGCGTCCGCTGCCGCTGCCGCCAGGCGGCGAGCAGCGGCAGGGCGGGCGCCAGGGCGTCGACGGCCGCCCCGCCGTCCGGTCCGGCGCCCAGCGCGCGGGCCAGGGCCTCGGTGTCGCCCTGCTCGACGGCCGCCCAGAACGGCTGGTCCGCGAGCGGCCGGCCGCCCGGCTCCGGCTCCTCCTCCGGCTCGGCGTCGAGCCAGTAGCGGCGGCGCTGGAAGGCGTAGGTGGGCAGTTCGACCGGGCGGCCGCCGGCGGTGGCGGCGCTCCAGTCGACCGGCACTCCGGCGGCCCAGAGCCCGGCCACCGAGGCCAGCAAGCGCTCCGGCCCGCCCTCGTCACGGCGCAGCGTGCCCGTCACCGTCGCCGTGGCCTCCGCGCTCTCGACGGTGTCCTGGATGCTCGCCGCCAGCACCGGGTGGGGGCTGACCTCGACGAAGACCCGGTGGTCGTCGTCGAGCAGCGCCCGGGTGGCGGCCTCGAACTCCACCGGCCGGCGCAGATTGGCGTACCAGTAGGCGGCGTCCAGCTCCCGCCCCTCCATCAGCCGCCCGGTGACCGAGGAGTAGAACGGGATCGCGGCCGGGCCCGGCACGACCGGCGCCAGTACCCCGGCCAGCTCGTCCCGGACCAGATCGATCTGCGGCCCGTGCGAGGCGACGCCCGCCTGGACCCGGCGGACCCGGACGCCGTCCGCCTCGCAGTCCTTCACGAAGGCGCCCAGCGCGTCGAGGTCCCCCGACACCACCACGGTGCCCGGCCCGTTCACGGCCGCCACCGAGAGCCGGCCCTCCCAGGCCCGCAGGCGCTCGCGCACCTGCTCCACCGGCAGGAACACCGGGGCCAGCCCACCGCGTCCGGCCAGTCGGGCCAGGGCCCGGCTGCGCAGCGCGGCCAGCCGGGCGGCGTCCGGGAGCGTCAGCACGCCGGCCACGCAGGCCGCCGCCACCTCGCCCTGGGAGTGCCCCACCACGGCCGAGGGTTGCACCCCGTAGGAGCGCCAGACCGCCGCCAGCGACACCAGGACGGAGAACAGCACGGGCTGGACGACGTCGATCCGGTCCAGCGACGGCGCGCCGGGCGCGCCCCGCAGGACGTCCAGGAGGTCCCAGTCGACGAAGGGCTTCAGCGCCTCGGCGCACTCCGCCATGCGGGCCCGGAAGACCTCCGACTCCGCCAGCAGCTCGACACCCATCCCGAGCCACTGCGAGCCCTGGCCCGGGAAGACGAAGACGGTGCCGTCGTGCTCGGTGACGGCGGACCGGACCACCGCGGCGGCGGGCCGGCCCTCGGCCAGCGCGTCCAGGCCGTGCAGCAGCGCCGCCCGGTCCGCGCCCAGGACCGCGGCCCGCTCCGGCAGCGCCG